>NKXN01000040.1 GCA_002261155.1 Bacillaceae bacterium SAS-127
GGTACTACAACGGAGGCAGCTTCTTTTGAATCTGCTAACAACTACACAGCAAAGTTCTTTAATCAAAATGTAAGATATATCAACTTACAAGTTGGTCAAGTGGACTTTCTAGCAGCTGATAGATATCAATTTGCTTATGGAGCAGGCGTAGTTTCATTAAGTAGCTCCGGAAAAGTCACAGCTCTTAAACCTGGTACAGCAAAAATTTATGCTTATGGTAAACATGGTATGGTCACGCTTATATATACTGTTAGATAATAAGTTTTAATTTCATGTAGAGTCTATCTTCTTCAAGGTGGCTCTACGTTTTTTATTTCTTTTGAAAGAAAATCCTATTTGCTCTTTTTAATTCACTGTATAAGTCCATTCTTCACTAATACATTTCTAACAACTTAATCATTAACTCCTTTTTGAAGCTCTGTTTTATTGTGAGGTTTTATCGCCTTATTTAATTTCCAGTGCGTTTAAACTCGTCATTGCCTGACAACGAAATATAATCAAATATATTTTTTTATAAGCTCTTGATCATTGCCTACTAACCCTAACTTAAAAGCTTTATTAATGATAGCAGATACTTGACCAGCATAAGCTACATCTCCAGAAAGTCTCATTCTGTCTTGTAATATCCCATTATGAAAATTTGATGCTTCACGAGATAGATTGGGATTAACCACTTTGTCGGATTTAATATCGTCCATAAATTCGCTTAAGCCTATCTGGCTTTCTATTTCTTCTATAAAAACCTTATTAGGAGGATAGTAATTCTTTGCAGAAACCGTTATCCCCCCAGCACCCAATAATTTATAAGCACCACTCTTTATTTTTGAATTTTGCACAATGTTATTTTTACTTTATACACTCTCATTACCAGTGTGCACTAAACCTAAATTAAAGATCAGTTTAGTTTCTTTTCTTTGCTTGCTTCTGAAAACATTTGTTAAGGTTCCCTTTTTCTCGTATCATCCTGAAAAATCAGGTGGAAAGAACCAAAAAAAGCAGGATATTAAACAAATCTATTTAGTTATATAATTGGAAAATTAATTGTATTATTGACAATTATATACTTATATTGTACTATTAAAATGTATTCAAAATAGTTACATAGGAGGAATTTACATGAAAAAAGCTAGTAAATTAATTATTGCTTCTGCACTGTCACTCTCTTTCCTTGGCTCATTGGGTACTACAACGGAGGCAGCTTCTGTTGAACCTGCTAACAATCAAAAAACTATTTTTCCCCAAAGTAATGTAGTACATTATAATATGAAAGTTGGTTGGTCCCAATTTTTGAGTAGCGGGAACCATAAAATTGTTTATGGAGCTGATGTAGTTTCAATAAATAGCTATGGAAGACTCACAGCTCTTAAGCCAGGTAAAGCCCAAGTTAATTCTTACCTTCCAAATGGTACAACCGTTATTGCCATATATACTGTGACAAATTAACTTTTTTAGATTCATCATCACTGTTTGCGTTATTTTACAAAAAGTGATGATGAATCAACATTTTTAAGTACATATTTATCGAATTTGAATAAATTCTGATCATTAGTCCAAAGGATCAAATAAAGCCAATAAGGCAAACTAGAAAATGAAAAACTCCGTCTTTTATGAGACGGAGTTTTGTTATACACCAAATTCGAACATACGATCTATAATTCTTTTTCGAGATAAACCAATTGGACTATTCGACTGTTTTAGAAGACTACATTTTTTCTCTCTATCAATCTATCGGTATTTACAAGCCAGAGCAATTAGACGCTAAAATGATTGCTACTCGTTTAGGTGTAGTGTTTGAATACGATGATAAATCTAGCAAATCTTTTGAGTTAGGCGATATCCCTTTCATCGTGCTTAATAATCAATTTACCCCGCAGCAACAGTGGCAGGATTTCGCTCATGAGCTTGGCCGCCTTCTTCGTCATTGTGGTAATCTGACGGTGCTGCCCTCTTCTTTTCGTAAGATACAGGAATGGTAAGCAAATAGCATTGCCTAGCACTTCTACATCCCAACGTTTATGTTAGAGAAGATGATGTTTCCTCGGCTTCGACAGGAAGTGATTTATCCGCTAGATGAATACACATACTTGGAGAAAGGAATCGAAACAGCCCTTAAAAGCATTCTAACTGGGAATAAGATGGCGAATAGGTATTTGAACATAGAAAGCAACGAACAGGAAATGAAGCTTTTAAAGAAGCAAATAGACCGTAATAAGAAGGCATTAATAAAAAGGGAAAGGAAATTAGAGAGATTGCTTGATTTATATTTAGATGGGGATATAACGAAAGACGAGCTTTCTAAAAAGAGGAAAGGCATCGATGGAGAAATTGTTCATCTGACCGAAACGTTAACGAGTCTTATGAAGATGTATGATCTTTTGGAGAAAGAAGAATTAAATATGGAGTATGTGTATGAGTATTTATCGACGATCCGATTTTATGATGATGAATTGATGCCGATTGAAAAGCAACAAGAAAAAGGCCGCCTCTTTCCAAAGGCGACCCTGTTCTTGTTGTTTTTCAAGTTTACTTCGTTAACGCGTGTTCAACTTTTATACAACGGTTCATTATTACCGTCTTCCCTTTTTCCTTCAAAAACTCATACGCTCTCTCATCTTCTACACCAAGCTGGGCCCAAAAGATATCGCAGTCGATTTCCACAAATTCTCTCGCAATGTCAAACAGAAACTCTGAACGGCGGAACACATTAACAATATCGACTTTTTCTGTGATGTCTTTCAGTGAGCTGACGGCTTTTTCACCGAGTACCATGTCTATACTTGGGTTGACCGGAATGATTTTGTAGCCTGCCTTTTGCATTGCTTCAGATACCATGTAGCTTGTTCTTTCTGGATTGTTACTTAATCCTACTACCGCAATTGTTTTTGCTTGTTTCAGCAACTGTCCCATTTCTGCTCTTGATGGATTTTCAATCATGTAATTCCCTCCCTATCATGACATATTTCGTTGTTTCTCTTTTAGTTTCCTGCTTTCGATTGTTTTCTATGAAAAAAGATTAACCACTGTTCAACGATGATGGCGACAAGTGTCCCAAAAATGAGGCCATTGTTTAGAACGGAGGTCACAGCTACAGGAAATTCCGTAAACGCAGCGGCGGGAACGAACATCGCCCCGACACCCGTCAATAAAGCAATACCGCTGATCATTCTTGATCGATCTTTGTTTTTTACCTTATCTAACTCAGCAAAGGCAAAGCCGGCCATTTTCGAAAAAATAACGAAGGTGACCGCATAGCCAACAGGGACTGGTAATGAGGCGAGAACATTCATCGCTGGCGGACAAATACTTAATAGAGCGATAAATAAGGAACCAACTAAAAACGGCTGAATGGAGGCATTTCTCGTTTGAGCCACAAAACCGGCTGCTCCTGAAATCGGAACCGAGCCAATAGCAGATAGACTTCCGCCGATAAGCTGATTCACGCCAGCGGCAAACCCAGCGCCGCGATAGCTTGCTTTTTGCTTGGCTCCTGTTACTTGTGTGATCACTTCTTCCATTACTCTAATAGAAGCAATCATATTTGCTGTCAATAATAACGTAATAAACAAAGCAGTGACAATCGTTCCCGAATCAAATAAAGGCGGACCGAAAACAAAGAATTGAGGAAGTTGAATCCAACCTTGTCCATGATCTGTAATGGCAGGGGCTTGCCCTAGCGCAATAAAGATTAGCCAACCACAAGCGAAAGAAACAATAACGGAATATTGCCGTACCCAATTGAGCCGATGGGCAGAAAAATAATACGCGAGCACAAGCGTAATCAAACTTCCCACCATCACCACTGGTTGAATGACACCAGTTTCATTCGGCAAACCGAGCATCCCATTCATAAACGAACCACTTAATTGCAAAATGAGCAGAAACAAATATACAAACGTAACTGTCGGTGTAAATAAAGTGGCCATCCGCTTTAAAAGACCAAATACTGCCAGTACAATAAAGAAAATACCTGAGACGATCATCCCGCCTTCTAAACTGCGTAATGCCTCTGTATTAGATGCATAGATAGTGCCTGCAAAGCCAGCATAAATCGCAAACACACCCCACCAAAGTCCAGCTGGCCCCTCGCTAATCGGCAAGCGATGCCCAAATAAGGCTTGAATCAGTCCTGAAACTCCCAACACAAACATCGTTCTTTGCACAAACATCGCTGTATCTACTTCAGAAAAACCGAATAACCCAGCAATGGCGATCGGTGCGACGAGGGAACTAGCCAGCATAAAGGTCGCCCATTGTAATCCACTAACTAATAATTTCATCATTCCACCTATTTCTAAAAAAAATTAACAGCAACAATCTATTCAATTATTAAGGGTACGCCATATTTTTCAATCAAGCAACGAAAAGTTCTCCTATTCTGCTTGCATGCATGGTAAAATAAAAAGCACATGTGTTATTTTTTATCATGATAAGTGTTTAAAAGGGGTAGATCTATGCTTACCGGAATGATTATTATACTAGCTTATCTGCTTGGTTCCATCCCATCAGGATTAATTATCGGCAAACGTTTCTTTGGAATCGATATCCGGGAACATGGAAGTGGAAACCTCGGTGCGACCAATTCTTTTCGCACATTAGGTGTGAAAGCCGGACTGATCGTCACTTTCGCGGATATTTTAAAAGGAACGGCCGCTACGTTGTTGCCCTTATGGCTAGGCTCTACGTTAGACCCACTTATCGCAGGCACTATTGCCGTCGTCGGGCATATGTTTCCTGTTTTTGCAGGGTTTAGAGGTGGAAAAGCGGTTGCTACGTCAGGAGGAGTGCTACTCGCCCTTCAACCTGTCATGTTTTTAGTGTTAATGCTTTCTTTTTTTATTACTTTATATTTTTCAAAATATGTCTCGTTGTCATCGATAATTGCAGCGATTACAGCTATCATCTATTCCCTTATTCTAGGGAATACATTATTAATTATAATCGTTGCCACACTAGCATTTTTTGTTATTTTCAGACATCGCGCGAATATTAAACGGATCATCAACAAAACGGAACCTAAAATTAAATGGATGTAACAAAAACTGCACCAAAAGTAGAAAATAACTCCTTTTGGTGCAGTTTTTTTAATAGTTAGTTCCTATCTTTAGCTCACCTTCTTCATCTAAATGAGCATTGACTAGACTTGTCTTCTTTAAAAATATGTGTTTTTTCTTTCCTACATAAATCACTGTATCGATATGAGCAATACTTAAAATAATCCGACCTTTTTCAGAAACCTTGATGGTGGTAGGTACACCAGACTCCGAGCCTGCTTCTTTTGCCTGAACTACATTTTCAGCTTCAACCGTTCCACCTTTAATATAACCAGTAATATTTATATCTCCACCCGATTTTAATGTGGAATTATATACACCTTGCCCCCAAATCATAATATCTCCACTGCAGGATATTTGACTGTTGATTGCGTAAGGAATAGAAATAAATACATCCTCATCTGCCGGTGTAGAGTAATAATGAAGTAAATGTTCCGCTTCTTTAGTCACTTGCTTCATTCGATGGGGAGACATGTTCTTCATATTTTTCGTCATAAAAGTCAAATATAACTGATTGGCCAACTGAATCCAATCTTTCGAGAGCGCATTTTGATGCTTCGAAGTCTCTCGAACAAATGATCCAATAGCTGTAGGTAGCTGTTTGAAATTATTATCGATTAGTAATTGAACGGCTTGATGAATAGCTTCTTCACTAGATTCTTTAGAGACTTGCTTGAGCCTTAATAAAACGGCTTGTACTGCTGTATCAAAAACCATTAGCTGCTCAACAACTTCTTCAAGCTGTTTTAGCAAGACCTCAGCCATGAGATGAGTGTTTCCCGAGTTCACAATCGCTGCAAATACATTCTTTTGAATAATTGTCGATTTATTTGCAAATAGAGAGGCTCCAGATACTTGCCCTTTTACTTCAATATCTCCTGCTGCTTCCACTTTCATTTTCTCTTCAATCTTTCCAGAGATTTCGATATCCCCTTGAAAACGCAAATTCCCACTAGAAATATTAACATCCCCTTGATGCAAAAGGCGATCTAACACTTCCATTTTGGCTGTCATTCCTCTTGTTTCTACATGTAAGCGTCCAGACATAGAAGAATAAATATCTTGCTCCTTCTGATACATTCCCTTACCAAGGTGGACGGATACTTCGTGCACAGGCTTAGGTTGTATAACATTTCCCTTTACATCCATCCCAGATGTACCCGGCTTGGGTGGCAAAATCGTAGCTACGCACTGATCCACTCTAACTTGTGGAATCGACCGCGTTTCACGGAAATCAACTTTTCCAAGCTGATCGATTTCAGGCGGAGTCATACCAATTTTATAATCCACATAGAAATCGACTTGACCGTCTGCTCCCTCTGTCGGTCTCTTTCCTGTTGCTAATGTAACCTCCTCGTCAGCTAACACATCTATCGCGTACAATATATTTTCTTCATTCATACCGAACGTAATGCCTTGGCGCTCTAGTTCATGAGTGATCATTTCTTTCGTTAATTCATTAAAATAACTGATCTCCTCATAGACAGATAAACGAACTGTTGAACTCGGTGGATGATCATTGACTTTATATATGATTTGCTCTCCAGGCTCTATAAGTACGCTCGCCTTCATTTTATCGTTATCGACTGTAAACTTATAAACAGTGTCCTTCTTTTCAACAATAGGCTTGATCGTCACTTGATCTGTTGACGAAACAATGGCCGTATTCTCAATTAATTCATCATTTATGTATACTTGCAGTTTCGGGTGAGGAACGAGTACGATGTCTTCAGGCCCTGAAGAATGAATGACAAATTGTTCATTTTCAATGCCAGCTAAAGATCTTTGTAATGGCTGTTCTTCTGTCACCGGTGTTTCTTCTCGAACTGTCACATTGACAATGGCTTGTTGTTGCTTTAGTCCAAATAACTTAGAAGTAGGTTGCTGCAATACTTCTACTGTTACTTGCTCTCTTGATACATGTAATTCAGCTAACGCTAATTGAATCGCTTCCTCTACTGTGTTCGCCTTTTTCTTGATCGTTTTTAACATAATACACCTCTTCAGCTTATTATTATTTATATCGACATCCGTGTCCATCGTATTAGTTCTAATTTTCAAAACACTACTTTATAACTATAAAATAATGATCAAAAGAAAAGTATATAAATTATCAAATTTCTTCTCAACATGATAAACTAAAACTTGGGGTGAAATGATTATGAACATCTTTATCGATTCGCAAGCTCTGTCTTGGTTTAAACGGGAAGTAGAAACCCAATCAGGAGAATTCGTTCGTTTTTTCGTTCGGTATGGAGGATCAAGTCCACTTCATGATAGTTTTTCATTAGGTTTGACAAAAGAAGAGCCTATAGAAGTTGGAGCGAAGCAAAAATATGATGGCGTTACTTTTTTCGTTGAACAAAAAGACCTTTGGTTTTTTGATGGGCATGACCTTCATGTACATTATAATGAGAAATTAGATGAACCCGAATATACATACGTGAAGCCTGAATGAAAAAAAGCGAAAAGGATGAGGTTTTCCTTTTCGCTTTATAGTTGAAATTTAGTAATATGATCTATTAATCCTTCTTTTTCTAATATGTTTTTTTGTCGCTCTCCTAATAGATCATAATGGGGATAATTCGCTTTTCGATCATCAATCCACTCTTTCGCAAGTCCGTATTGTTTTCCCCACTCAGCTAGCTGATTCACATTGCGACAGCCCACTTTGGTGACTGTTTTGCAACCCGGAAAGCGATCATCGAGCCAGTAATGAGTTAGAAACGCAAGCTCTCCCCGATCAATCGCCCGTTTCCACTCCAATACTTCTCTCTTTGTTATACCAAAGGCCATTACTTCTTCTCTTCACATGTAGTCTCTTTTTGATTAGCCTCATAAGCCTGATGCCAGTCCGGAAATACCTTCTTCATTGAAATCGGTCTAAAAGTATCTTTTTTGACGATCGTATGTATACTCTTTCCTGTCACACATACTTCCCCTTGATCATTTTTAATTTCATACCCATACGTTGTACGGACGCCTGAATATTCTTCAATCCATGTATACACCCATGCGTAATCACCATATTTAAAAGGTTTTTTATATGAAAGCTGAATATCAAGCACCGGAGATACATACCCCTCTTTTTCCATCTCCGCATAGTTAAACCCTAGATCTTCAATTAATTGTGTCCGTCCAAGTTCGAACCAAACGACATATTGACCATGATACACGACTTGCATCGCATCTGTTTCTGCATAGCGCACTTGTATTTCTTTTTTAGATACCAACATCTCATCATCTCCACTTTTCTCTTTTTCTGGAAGCTATAAACTCTCGGCACTCTCAGTATATATGAGCGGTGAAATAAAATAAAGTGAACCTGCCTCGTGCAACCTCTAACAGATAAGATGTTGAGGAGATGAATCCACTTCACTCTAAGACAAAAGCTGCCCTATGTAATGTACTAGTAATCGCTAGACATTATATAGGGCAGACTGATGGTTTTTTTTATGTATGTAACAAAATCACTCGGTTTGATATCGTATTATTTAGCTTGTGACAATAATTTTCTTTCATGTTTTTCTGCTAGTCTGTCTTCAATCGCTTTCATCGCTGCTGGATTATTCATCAGCTCACGTTTGTTTTCTTTCACTAAGTCGGCAAACGTCATCTTTCTTGCTTTTCTCATAAACGGCACACCTCCTTCCCAAGTCTTATTATGAGCATTTTAACCTAAAACACAAGTGTTTATACCGAATTTTCAAATAATTTTAATAAAAAATTTACATATGCACAAACAAGAGACCAGTATACACACTGATCTCTTGTTTTATGCACAATTATGCATTGATATTTTGTAATTTCCCACGAAGTACCATTTGTAAAATACCGCCGTGACGGTAGTAATCTACCTCTACATCTGAATCAAAGCGAGCAAGTGCTTGGAATTCTTTCTTGTTGCCTTCCTCATCTGTCGCTGTAACAGTAACGATATCACGAGGTTTCACATCATCTGTTAAATTAACTTCGATCACTTCTTTACCTGTTAAGCCTAGAGTTTCTGCATTTTCGCCTGCTTTAAATTGAAGTGGTAGCACACCCATCATGACTAAGTTTGAACGGTGAATACGCTCATAACTTTCTGCGATCACTGTTTTCACGCCCAGAAGGTTCGTACCTTTTGCCGCCCAGTCACGAGAAGATCCCATCCCGTAGTCTTTACCAGCTAAAACAGCAAGGCCTGTGCCATCTGCTTGATACTTCATGCACGCATCATAAATTGGCATGATCTCACCAGTAGGCCAGTACGTAGTGAATCCACCTTCTGTACCAGGTGCCACTTGGTTACGAATACGGATGTTGGCAAATGTACCACGCATCATTACTTCATGGTTTCCACGACGAGAACCATAAGAGTTAAAGTCACGAGGTTCTACACCTTTTGAACGTAGGTATTTACCAGCAGGTGTATCTTTACCAATTGCTCCCGCAGGAGAGATATGGTCTGTCGTAACGGAGTCACCGAATTTACCCATTACACGCAAACCTGCAAGTGGTTGGATTTTGTCAGGTGTAGCCGATAACCCTTCAAAGAATGGAGGATTTTGAATATATGTTGAATCGTCATTCCAGCTATATAAAGCTTCGTTGCTTGTTTGAATTTTGTTCCAGCTTGGGTTGCTGTCGAATACGCGCTCATACTCTTTACGGAATACTTCAGGAGTCACTGCACGTTGAACAACTTCCTTCACTTCTGATGTTTCAGGCCAGATATCTTTAAAGAAGACATCATTGCCATCTTTATCTTTTCCGATTGGATCTTTAGCAAAGTCGATATTCACTGTACCAGCTAATGCATAAGCAACAACTAATGGCGGAGAAGCTAAGTAGTTCGCTTTTACTAGTGGGTGAATACGTCCTTCAAAGTTACGGTTACCTGAAAGAACAGATGTCACTAAAAGATCTGAATCAGAAATCGCTTTTTCGATTTCATCTTTCAACGGACCTGAGTTACCGATACATGTCGTACAACCGTAACCAACTAGGTTGAATCCGAGTTTCTCCATGTATCCTAATAGTCCAGCATCACGTAAATAACCAGTTACAACTTTAGAACCAGGAGCTAAAGATGTTTTTACATATTCAGGCACTTCTAGACCTAATTCAACAGCTTTTTTCGCTACTAAACCAGCAGCAAGTAATACGTAAGGGTTCGATGTATTTGTACAAGATGTGATCGCCGCAATCGCTACCGCACCTGTTTTCATTTCCACTTCTTCACCGTCAGCAAATTTGACAGCTGTTTGTTTATTCAATTCATCTGCAGATAATCCAAAACCGTGGTTGCCAGCCGGACCACTTACAGATTCTTGGAATGCCTTTTGCATGCCAGATAGTGGGATTAAATCTTGTGGACGTTTCGGACCAGATAAGTTTGGCTCAATTTCAGCAAGGTTTAACTCCACAACATCTGTGTAAACAGGTTCTTCGTTATCAGCTGTGAAGAACATACCGTTTTCTTTCAAATATTGCTCTACAACTTTAATGTGACTTTCTTCGCGACCTGTTAGACGCATATAATCTAATGATTCAGAGTCAACTGGGAAGAAACCACAAGTTGCCCCGTATTCTGGTGCCATGTTGGCAATTGTCGCACGGTCAGCTAATGGAAGCTGAGAAACACCAGGGCCGAAGAATTCAACGAATTTACCAACTACGCCTTTTTGACGAAGCACTTGAGTCACTTTAAGCGCTAAGTCTGTCGCAGTTGCTCCGTTTGGAAGTTCGCCTGTTAATTTCACTCCGATTACTTCAGGAATTGGGAAATATGAAGGCTGACCAAGCATACCTGCTTCCGCTTCAATTCCACCAACACCCCAACCAAGAACACCGATTCCGTTGATCATTGTTGTATGGGAGTCAGTTCCTACTAGTGTATCTGGATACGCTTCAAACTCACCATTCGCTGTTTCTACCGCATGGACAACGTTCGCTAAATACTCAAGGTTTACTTGGTGAACGATACCAGTTGCTGGTGGAACCGCACGATAGTTATCAAATGCTTTTTGAGCCCAGCTTAAAAATTCATAACGCTCTGCATTACGCTCAAACTCAAGCTCCATGTTTTTATCTAATGCTTCGGGTGTACCATAAGTATCAACTTGAACGGAGTGGTCAATTACTAAATCCACACCGATTTCTGGGTTAATAACATCTGGATTGCCACCCATATCAGCCATTGCTTTACGTAAAGAAGCAAGGTCAACGACAACTGGAACGCCAGTGAAATCTTGTAAGATTACGCGTGAAGGCTTAAATGGCACTTCTGCTTCTTTCACATCAGCAGAGCCCCAGTTTGCTAAATTTTTAACGTGCTCATCTTTAATTACATAGCCATCATGTTGGCGAAGTACTGATTCTAAAAGGACTTTCACGGAATAAGGCAGGCGAGAAACTTTCGCCACACCAGCTTCTTCTAAAGTAGCTAAACGATAGTAGTTGTAACGCTTTCCTTCAAGCTCAAAACTAGAACGGGCATTGAACACATCATTTTTTGTCATCCCGATTCCCCCTCTTTTCTCAAATATGTAGACAATGGTAAAAAAGTTTAGCATAAAGTCAAAACTTTTCACACAATTTCATCATAATACAATCTTTTACATAAGTAAATAACAAGAATTGAATCGGAATTGATAAGTTTTTCTTATATCAAAATAAAGGAAATAGCGATATTTCTTATCACTCCAAAAATTGAAAAGGAAGGATCACTTGATCGCCCCCTGAACAAACCGCTGCTATTTTCTCTCCAGTCCACTCCGCATAAAGCAACGATTGACAAGTCTTACATTTAGCGTCAACCTTTGACAAATAATTTTGCAACATCTGTTTAGAAAGAAACTCTCCGTGTTCACAATGACCGCACTCGATCCTAATATATTTCTTCTTTGTCGTTCGAAGCGTCCATTTATTTGAACAGACAGGACAACGAGTATATAGATCAATATACTTATTTAATGATTGTTCTTTCGCTAATATAAACGACCGTTCCTTTGTTGATCGGAATAGATTTTTTAACTCGGAACGATTATTTTTCGTGCTAAAAACTTTTAAAAAGTGCTGAATAAAAGACTGACATTGTAAGCGGAGATTCGGTGTCTGTTCTTTACTTAAAGGCGCTCCTAGCCAAAAGATGTTGGAATCAATAATGATAAAAGGGAAAGGAACAGCTTCTGCGACTAGTTCTACATTGGAAAAGGGCACTTTTTTTAGCTTACACATTATTTTTATGGAACATTTGGATTGTTGCTTCTTAATGATGCTCCAAAATCGTTTATCCGGTTTAGACTTCGGTGGCAATCCAATAACAATCGATCTTTTTGCCTTCATTATATCCGTTAACCAAAGGTCTTCTTCGCTGTTTAATGCTTGTGTAACGACTGTGTTGGCTGCATCCCGCTTATTAAACAATTGCTCGAATTGATGTGTTTGTTTTGTCGCTTCAAGGTGGTGAATGAGTTTTCTTAACTTTTCATGAGGAGCCATCGTTTTTTGAAAAAAGGCTTGATTGGCCAATAAAATAAATTTCCCTTTCGCTCGCGTCATCGCCACATTCATTAACCTCTCACTCTCTTCTCCTCTAAGCAACCCTCCTGAAATGAGCTGTGGAGGAGCATCTACCGCATCAAAAATAATCATTTCTCGTTCAGAGCCTTGAAATTTATGAACAGTGGCAGCTGTGAATGATTGATCGGCCCATTCCTCACTAAAGAGCTCCGCTAAACAAGCGTTCATTAATTGAGTTTGTATACGATAAGGGGAAATAAATCCAATCGTTTGAATTCCTGAGGCCTTAGCTTCTGCAAATAGTTGAAGGGCGATGAATAACGAGGTGAGATTGTATTTCGATGTAGAATACTCTTCTTTTAAAGCCGTTGGCCATGAGTGACTCGTATCAATAAAAGCGATGGCTTCTCCTGAAAATGGCGCTTTTAAGGCGATCGATTGTCTTTCTATTTCTAAGGAGGGAGCATCTTTAACTTTCCCATTATAAAACTCTTTATTCGTAAAGGCTGAAATGTCAGGGTGCATGCGTCGTTGGACGTTCAACATAAATAAATGAGGATGCCCTTGGCTAGAAGTCGAACTTTTTTCAATGCCAGAATGATAAAAAATATCGTGTCTTAACCATTTACGCACAAGTGGATGCGAACTCACGGCAATCGGGGGTAACTGTTTAAAATCTCCACAAACAACCGTATGTCGTCCAAGACCTGCAGCAAAAGCAAGTTGCGGTGTAAACGCCATACTCGCTTCATCGATAATGACGAGGTCGAAGTCATTTTCATAAATAAATGGATCAATCGCTGCTTTAGACAACGTCACGCCAATGACAGAAGCTCTCTCAATCGTTTGTTCACGCTTTTCCTGCCATTCTTTGATCGCTTGTTTCTGATCTCTTTCGCCGGTTTCATTGTAATGTATTCGGTTGCTCATTTTCTGTTGTACATATTGTCTGTACAAAGTAGGGTGTCGCTCTTCTACTAATTTGTCTGGAAGCATTTCATTTAATTCAGTGGCTTGCGATGCACTTGAATGGCTATAACGAATAATATCTCCCGCATGCCATTTATTTCTACTTTTCAAAAAATGCATCAGCTCGATTAAAACGACATCCACAGCGGCATTGCTATGCGAAACAATAAGCACTTTCTTTTTATTCACATAATGTCTAGCGGCAATTCTTGCTAGCGTAAATGTTTTTCCTGTACCAGGTGGGCCCCATATGTAAGTGACAGGGTTATACTGCGCCCGTAAAGCCGCTTCGTGGACCGAGTTTTTCACCTTTTCTTTCGGGTGCTGATCAGGCATTGATGGATGAAGCAGTTGTTTCATCCGAGAAACGCCCTTTGCTGTTTCACTCGCTTCTTGTAAGCGGTCAGATAGCTTCTGTAACAGTTCCCACGGCTCGCTAAATAGCTCCGCTTCCTCAATGTTGTCAGTGATAAACGCTTGTAATTCGATCGTTATTTCCTTCCCGTAACAGGCAATTACCGTTCCTTTCATTTGTTCATTAGCCGTTTCTATTCGAACCGGCACTCCTTCTGGCAACCGCATGTCTAACAGACTTTTAAAATGATAAATTGCCTTGTCTGAAGAATTTTCAATGCATTCTCCCTCCATTAAGGGAAGACCTCTTCCCCCTTGCTTTTTTAATTCTTTTATTTCTATTGATAGAGCATCGCCCCATTCCTCTACTACCTTTTGCAAATTCATGTTGTCACTCCAGTACTAGTACTTAACGTAAATAATAACTCTCAATTTCTTCTTTAATGGCTACTGCTTGTTTTCCTAAGCCTGCTTCTACAGCCGCGATATAGCTACCTTCAATAAGCGGAGCATCTACAAGATACACATCGGAAACGCCACTAAGTTCTACCGCTAACTCACCGTTCATTTTCGCTGAACCGAGGTCATAAAACATTAAAACCCCTGCTTCGCTGTTCGCCTCTGCGATTGCCTGCTGTATTTTCTCTAAGCTTGTGCCAATTCTTCCATCCTCTGTTCCGCCCGCGCAAGCAACAATGACCTCTTTTTCTACTTGTCGAATCAATTCATATAAACCATCTACAATTTGCTTACTATGTGAAATTAACAAAATACCTACTTTGCTCATATTGATCGCTCCTTTAACACATCAGTCAACGCCATCAAAAGATAATAGGAGGAAGTCGCTCCAGCATCTAGATGACCGATCGACTTTTCTTTATAGTAAGCGGCCCTTCCTTTTGTGGCCTGCATTGTCTTTGTTTTGTTTTTCGCTTCAGTTAATACACCAGACCACTCTTCCACGTTCCAATCTGTTCGAGTTGACAAGTAACGAGCAAACGGAGCCCATACATCAATCAATGTCTTTTCATTTTCGGTCGATTTCCCCCGATGCTGTAAAGCCTTGACCGCTTCATTGACTGCTTGTTGAAACAGAGAAAAGGGAACCGCTTTTTCATCCGCCATCGCTACAGCCATTTTTAATAGGGCCGACGCATATAACGGACCAGCTGCTCCGCCAATTTTGGATAAAAGAACCATCGCTACGTCCTTTAATACTGCTCCAGGTGTTTCGGATGTTTGGCCATTCAAGTGCTCGATAGCTGCTTGAAAGCCGCGTGCCATATTAATTCCATGATCACCATCACCAATCATTTGATCAAGCTCCGTTAAATACTCATGATGCTCTTGGATCGCATCATTTGCTTGCTTCATCCATAAAATAGTCAATTCTTTTGTTAATCTCACCTTAGTATCCTCCTTTCCCTTAATATTTAAAAGCTGGTGCGTCGCTTGGCGCTAGTAACAATTGCTTTAATTCCTCATCTAATTGAAATAAAGTCAGTGAGCAACCGGCCATTTCCAGCGATGTCATGTATTCGCCGACAAATGTTTTTGCGACTTGAAACCCCTTATCTATCAACAATTGCTGAACGGTGCGATTCACGATATAAAGTTCCATCATCGGCGTCGCTCCAAGTCCATTGATCATCACTGCTAGCTCTCCCCTTGCTTGAAAGACCTTTTCCTGTAACACGGCTTCCACTAATGCTTCAGCAATCTCCACAGCGGATGTTAACGGTCCTCGTTCTAAACCCGGTTCTCCATGAATACCCATTCCTAGCTCCATTTCATTGTCACCGAGCGAAAAGTTTGGCTTCCCACTCATTGGAATCACACAAGAAGATAACGCTATTCCCATCGAGCGAATCCGTTCAATCGCCCGTTCGCAAGCCTGTTTAATTTCTGGTAGAGAGGCTCCTCTTTCGGAAAGAGCCCCGGCAATTTTATGTACGAATACCGTTCCAGCGATCCCTCTTCGTCCCGTCGTAAATAGACTATCCTCAACTGCGATATCATCGTTCACAATCACTGTTTCTACTGAAATACCATCCATTTCAGCTAGTTCTGCGGCCATCTCAAAATTCATCACATCGCCGCTATAATTTTTAATAATTAATAACACGCCAGCACCTGTGTCAACCGCTTTCATAGCTGCCAAAATTTGATCCGGTGCAGGAGAAGTGAACACTTCTCCTACCACTGCCGCATCCAACATACCTTCACCTACATAGCCAGCATGAGCCGGTTCATGCCCGCTTCCCCCGCCACTAATAATAGCTACCTTCCCTCTTTTCAAATGTTTGCGCTTAATGATCGACTGATCAACCAAAAGCTCAACATCATCAGGATAGGCTGCAGCAAACCCTTCTAACATTTCTTTCACTGCATTTTGAGGACTATTTATTATTTTCTTCATCTGTCTCTCCCTCTTTATAATCTGATCATTAATTTCATCAACTTCAATTGCGCCTTATTTAACCTTTTCTATTTTAATCAAAGGGTCTTGCTCTGGTTTAAATAAAATATCCTTAAACAAAAGATACGAAAGTAGAATAATAACCGCCATGATCGAAACAATCAGGATTTCTTTCTTAAAATTTTGATCATGCTTCTCTCGTAATTTCTCCCTATATTTGATTTGTACCTTTTTCTTTTTAAAATCTAGTTTCACAGGAATCCCCCCAAAACTCGACTTATTCATTTTCAAAAATAAAATTAATTTTGTTCTCCTCGCTCTTATACTCAAGAGCGGCCTGAAATGTTTTATCCCCTTTTTTGAAGCCTTTAATGACGCCTGTTTTGCCGCCTTCTAATAGCTTCTTGGCGTTCGCTTGTGAAATCGTTTTGCCAAGGATCTTTTTCGAAAGGGTGAAATCGCATTTCGTTTTGGCGTAGTTGCCACATCCGTAAAAAGTGCTCTTGTCAACAACTTGCCCTCCACATTTCGGACATTTCCCTACCGACTTCCCGACAGATCGCTTGCTCGTTTTCCGTTGAATTGCATCTGTATCGAACTCTTCGAACGTCCAATTATTTGAAGTTTCAATAGCATCAAAAATGATTTTTTCTGTTAACTTTTTCGTCTGTTCCATAAAAACAGCAGGAGAAGCTTTCCCTTCACCAATTTCCGCTAATCGCTGTTCCCACTTCGCTGTCATTTCTGGAGATGCTAAAATTTTATCACCGATTGCTTTAATTAGCACTTTTCCTTTATCTGTTGCATACACTTGATTTTTGTTTACATCGATATACTTTCTGTCCTGTAGCATCGTAATGATGCCTGCTCGCGTCGCTTCCGTCCCAAGACCTTCTGTTTTTTTGAGCACTTTTTCTAATTCGTCATTCTCTAAATACTTGCCGGCTGTTTTCATTAATGTAATTAATTGACCTTCTGTGTAACGCTTAGGTGGCTGAGTTTTCCCTTCCTTCACTGTTACTTCTTCTACGATTCCTGATTCTCCTTCAACAAGAAGCGGCAAAATCACATCCTTGTCCTCATCCTTTTGAAAGATCACTTTACGATACCCTTCTTGAATTTGCTGCTTCCCTTTTGAGGTGAAATCCGCTCGCCCGTCTACTTTCGTTTGCACCGTCGTATAGTCAAAAATCGCTGGATCGTAATGAGCCGCAATTAAGCGTCGAATAATTAAATCATAAATATTTCTTTCATCTGCTGACAGCTTATCAGGGTCTTTTACCTGCTCCGTCGGAATAATCGCATAGTGATCGGATACCTTTTCTTCATTGACAAACCGTTTATTAGAAGCAAGTGAAGCATGAGGCGTTGGAAAAAATTGCTCATATGCCGAAAACGTAGCTAGCTTCTTTAATATTTCTGGAAACGTATCTGCTTCCCCTTGAGTGACATAAGTAGAGTCCGAACGAGGATAAGAAATGATTCCCTTTTGATACAATGATTGAGCAAGATCAAGTGTTTTTTTAGGAGAATACTTATAGGCTTTATTAGCGGTCGCTTGAAGAGAGGAAAGATTAAATAGAAGCGGGGGCTGAAATACTTTTCTTTCTTTCTTTAATTCTGTTACTTCCGCGCGTTTACCTTGACAAAAAGCGGCTATCTTTTGAGCAAGCTCCTGTTGATTTAAACGAGACTCGCCATCTTTTTCCCACTTGCCTTCATATCGCTTTCCATCAATATTAAATTGAGCGATGACTTCCCAAAATGGTTCTGAACGAAACTTCTCAATTTCATGCTCCCGTTTCACGATCAAGGCAAGGGTGGGTGTTTGCACTCTTCCTGCTGAGAAAACATCATTGATTCCATGCTTTTTCAATAAAAGGCTATAAGCTCTGGATGCGTTCATACCAACAAGCCAATCCGCACAAGCTCTTGTATAGGCTTCAAAGTATAAATTCTTCGTGTTTTCTCCATCCAACAAGTGTTCAAACCCTGTTTCAATCGCTTTTTTTGTCAATGAAGAAATCCATAATCGTTTTATCGGCTTATTGACTCCACTTAAATGAATAATGTTGCGAATAATTAATTCCCCTTCACGTCCAGCATCACCGGCATGAATAATTTCGGTTACTTCCGAGCTTCTCAACAGCTTTTTCACAAGGTTAAATTGTTTAAATTTAGACTTAGCAATTTCATATTGAAACTTTTCTGGAATGATCGGTAAAGTATCCAATGTCCACTTTTTCCAAGACGCTTCATACGTTTCTGGTGGACAGAGCTGAGTTAAATGACCAATGGCCCAAGTGACGTACGCTCCTTTAGGAAATAGCCGATTCGGTTCAATCTCTAAATAACCTTCCCTTTTCTTCGCTTGAAATGGTGAAGCAAGCGTGCGGCCTTGGTCTGGTTTCTCCGCAATGATAATTTTCATTCTACCTCTCCCTATCGGTGCATTTATTACTTGAAACAGTATAACACCGTTCTCATTGAGCTGTGTTATACTGTAGCAATCTTTTATAAACCTTTACAATTGACATAATAAAAAAGATGATACATCATATCATTTTATCATTTTCTCATAAGAAAAGGGACGTATTGTCTCACGCCCCTTTCTCATCCTACTAATTTAAATATCCATTTTCCCTTGCATTCGCTTCATCTTGCATTTCTTCACGAAAAGCTGCAATACTGTTTTCGCGACGTTGATTTTTTGCTTCAATGGCTGCGCGCTCTTCCCCTTCGACATTCATCATCATTTCTTTCGCTCTTTCAATATTTCCTTCTGTGTTTTCGATCATATCTTGCAGCTTTTCCACATTATCAGCACGATCATCTGGCTTTGGTTGATTTGGCATATGATACTCCTCCTTATCATCATTCGAACAACATTTATCCTCCCCTTTTTCTAAAAAAATAACCATAAGAAAATTGGTGGAAAATGTTGAACGATTCCAAGGAATCAAGCCGGATATATATGTTATCATTTTTTATACAACAACTATTGGGAGGGGAAGATATGGTCATGAAAGAATTGATTTATCAATTTATTTTACTAAAAAAACGTCAGCCTGCTCATGCGAACGAATTGCTGGACTTTATTCAAACAAATTATTTAAATGGAGATTTAACCATAAAGGAATACAAAAGGCTTTTTTATGAACTCGATCAACGCCAAGCTCAAAAACCGATTTATTACATGGATCAATACAGTTTCCTCATCCAACCTCAAGCTCAATAGGAACCACTTTCAGATGACCTTAAAGCGGGAAAAAACAAAACACACGCAAAGAGACCTTCTCTTTCACGTGTGTTTTTACATTATTTAATCTCCCAAGTTGAGTCCACTTGTACTCCTGAATCATTCAGCATATTATAGACTGGGCATCTTCTTTCAACTTCTTGTCTCAGCTCCTCCACTCGCTCGAAACTTTCTTCAGTTGTTAATTGAACACGGTAGCGAACTCTTTGGAAATGCGGAGACACCCCTGGAACTCCCATTAGACCCCTTACATCTAACACTCCACTATTCTCAAATTCAACTCCACTATATTGAAAGTTCTTTTCTTTTGAAATAGTCGAAATCATAACGGATGCACAGCCTGTTAATGCAGCAAGCACATACTCCATTGGGTTCGCTCCATGATCCGTCCCACCTAAACTTTCAGGCTCGTCCATAACAATCGGTGCAAAGTCTCTAATATGAACGGATGTTTTCACCCCTCCATTCCAAGCACCTTTCGTTGTCAACTTTACTAAAGATTTCACATCGGCCATTTTTCTTCACTCCTCACATATAATTCCGATAAACAAACTTTGTTTTATATAAATAAACATATAACAAACGAAATATAATGTAAAGTGTTTTCTGAAGATTCAATAAAAGATTTTTTTGGTGCATTTTACACCAGATTACATCTATTCATCTGTCGTTCAATGGATTTATAATGGGAATACATCAATACAAGGAGGCGACATGATTGAATTCCACATCGAAAATGATGAAAAAAATACTTCCGCTCTTTGCGGTGTTACTCGTCGTTGCCGCTGGAATTGCTATATATATGAGAGGTACAGATCAAACTGTGTCGATCCCCTTTTCTTCAATAGAAAAAATCATTCAAAACCATACAGAAGAACAGGTTAGCCTTCAAGAAACATCGGAAGGAGTATTATATTTAACAACTGAGGATAAGCAATATATCTCACATATTTCTCCTGGAAGTCAGTCAATTGATAGATTAGTAGAAACATATGACATTAAATACATTTATTCTGATCAAACCCCTGCCGATCATTGGATCATCGGGGGATTCGTTATTGTACTTATCGCAGCAGGTGCTTTTATTCTTAAGCAGAAAAAAAGCGGGATAAATGGCAGTAAATCTATGAAAAATAGCTTATCAAAAGCGAAGCCGCTGCCTTCCATTTCATTAACAGATGTAGGTGGTCTATCTACAGAAATGAAAGAAGAGATTTTACAAGCTCTATCCATCATCAAAAATAAAGAACGTTCACAAGAAATTGGGATTAAACCGCCTAAAGGAATTTTATTTTATGGTCCACCAGGAACAGGTAAAACCTTACTTGCCCAAGCCATTGCCAAAGAATTAAACGCTCATTTCTTTTCAGCAAGCGGCTCTGCCTTCACGGAGTTATTTGTCGGTGTTGGTGCGTCGAGGGTACGTAGCTTATTTGAACAAGCAAGAAAACAAAAGCCCGCGGTTATTTTTATCGATGAAGTAGATGCACTTGCTACTCGTAGGAAAGCTCACGGAGGAGAAGAAGCGGAAAAAACGTTGACAGAACTCCTTGTTCAGTTAGACGGGGGCCACGCTAATGATGATATTTTATTTATTGCAGCAACGAACAGAAAAGATATGTTAGACGAAGCGTTTCTTCGACCAGGACGAATTGACTTCTCCTTTCTCGTCCCGCTTCCTGATACGCAAGGACGACGAGAAATTATCGATATTCATGTGAAAGATCGAAAATTATCTGATTCTGTTCACGCAAGTCTAGATCATTTGGCCCAAAGCACCTCTGGCTTTTCTGGTGCAGAGTTACATTCGTTATTTGAGAGCGCTAGCCGACATGCGATTCGGGACGGTCGTGATCAAATCGAAAAGAGCGACTTAGACCAGGCATTGGATCGCATCATCCTTGGTCATTCTTCTCGTTCACTCCATGAGCCAGAAATGAAACGAAGAGTCGCTATTCATGAAGCAGGACATGCACTCGTTCAGGCTATCACAAAACCGGGTTCTGTGCGAAAAGCAACCATTATCCCTAGAGGTCAAGCTCTTGGTTATATGGCACCTATTCCCCAAGATCTCCATTTATCAACGACAACTGAACTGCTCGATCAAGTGGCGATGATTTTATCTGGTGGAGTAGCGGAACGATTATTTCTTGGTGAACATAGCATCGGTGTAAGCGGAGATGTTCACCAAGCAAAACAAATCATTGAACAAATGGTCGATTCCGGCATGCTGCAAGATGGGTTTACATTAACCTTTAACGAAAAAGAACGTGAAACGAAAATGCAGGAGATTTTTCACGCAGCTTTAAAGAAGTCGGAAAGCATCATCCAAGAGCGAAAACAACAATTTCACCAATTAGTGGATGCTTTATTAACGAAAGAGACGATCGAAGGCTGTGAAATCGAGGAAATTATTTGTGGAGAAGCCGTAGGTTAAAAAATCATTCCCCATTAACAAAAAAAAAACGATCCGACACAAAGGGATCGTTTTTTGCATGAACCGGCCATACTACACTCGTTTAATCCCACATTAACGGGATGTGAGATTCCCACCTCAACATGGTAGCAGAAGCACAGGCATGTAGGTGGGGGATAAAGCCCCCTATTGATTGAAGGTTCACTTCATTTTCTTTCTTTACCATCTTGATTCGGACGAGGTTTCCCCCACCAGAATTCATGGCGACGTTTCATCATTTCTTCACGTTCTGCCTCTGTCATTTCTCTTCTTTTTTCCGGTTGCTTTTCATTAGCCATGAGTAGAAACTCCTTTCACATAATGATTGACACGATATTTTATGCAAACCATTAAGAAAAGTTCCTGCTCCTCCGTCCTTCTATACTTATCGTTTCGCTGCCCGGTAACCAGCTGCTTCTGCCGCTTCTTTTGTACAAAACATTTCTTCTGCCTTCGTTGCTTTATAGGACTGACCGCCAGGGACGTGATAAATCTTCTCGCCTGAACTTGAGACATTCCCTTTTATTTCACATTCAGTATTCGATTCCTTAGGCTCTGGTTGATGATCGGTATTATATCCCCGATCCGTCACATAATCCTCTATCGACCAAATTCCTTTTTTTTGCTGCTGAGCTTCTTTTTGAACGTTTTCAAAGCGATCTACATATTTCGTATTAGGCGGGAAAATGGCTACTCTAGCTAAGCCTTCAGCAATCAATTGCTCGTTCACTAATTGCTCATCTAACCAAACATAAGCAAGCATCCGTCCATATTGATCTCGCTCTTGAACATCTACTTCTAATTCTATTTCTTTGTTCGTTAACAGCTTTTTTGTATAAGCCGATGCTTCCGGCCCAAACGGCTGAACACCTAAACGAGGATGCTTTGTCTCGGGTGTATCTACAAGAATCATCCGTACACGTTCTGTAGTATTATCCGATAGCAAAACATCAATCGTATCGCCGTCTACTACATAAGACACCGTTCCCTTCACTTTCTCCTGTTCAGCAGACAACTCTTTCGTATGATCATTGTCTTCATTATTAGCTACTTGTTCTTTCTTTGCATCGTGACTTCCTTCTTCAACTGAACAGCCACTAAGCAAAAGAAGCCCAATCAGCAAGAAACTAGCTTTTATTTTCAACCACATATATTTGTTTCCTTTTATTATTTATTTGATCTATATTCTTGTAAATAATACAGCACATCATCCACATATTTATCACTATGATTGTAAGCAAAGATAGCTTTCTCTAGTTCTCCATCTGCCGCTCCATGCTTCTTTAAATAGTAGGCCGCACTAAAAATAGCATCTTCTATATCAAATGGATCGGCTATTCCATCCCCATTGGCGTCCACCCCATAGCCGCCGTATTTTTCAATGACTTCAGGGTTCGTTTTATCTTTTTCAGGAATATCTCCTTTTCCAAGACCTGAACAAGTTGGATGCTCCCAGCCAACAAACGAACAAGGCATAAATTGAAGAGGCCCCTCTGCCCCTGCTGGAGAAATTAACGGGTCCATTTGAGAAAATTTCGTTTCAACACGATGATGAGCCGCAAGAAGCTCCCATGGTACCCCATACTCTTTTTCAGCTGCTTTATATATTGGAATAAACTCCTCTGGGATAGAAGCGCTTGGAATCGCCTTCCATTGAGGCTGATCTTGAATGATAAACATATAGAGAGCAAAGCTGAGTAGCGGAATCAAAAATAATGCTCGTTTTACTGATTTCTTTAACCTTCGTCTAGCCATATTAATCTCCTCAAGTATAAAAAATAGGTTCGAATCTATATTAGATAAGCTTGCTCAAAACTGCAAGTAAAACAAGTTTCCATCACGCAAGAACCACCCTTTGTATGAAAGGGTGGTCCGACTATAGCATTATTTTTTTGCTGGTTTCTGAGGTCTTAACATCTTTAACAACTGTCTTCTTTCAATAGATAAAGATCTGTATAAAGACAACATCATTAAAATCATAATAAAAGAAAATGGGAACGCTGCGATAATTAATGCATTTTGCAACGCCTGTAATCCGCCACTATATAATAACACAACGGCGATCAGTGATTGAGCAATTCCCCAAGTTAATTTAACACGATTCGGCGGTGTTAACGAACCATAGGTTGTTTGCATTCCTAACACAAACGTTGCAGAATCCGCCGAGGTAATAAAGAACGTCCCTACTAAAGTAATAGCTATAATTGATAATACAGGTGCTAACGGGAACTCATTAAAGACTGCAAATAAAACCGTTTCCGTTGCATTTTTCGTTAAATCGACTGTTCCTGACATTTGCAAGTCCATAGCAGATACACCGAACACAGAAAACCAGAAAAAGCTGACGATGGCTGGCATTAGAAGTGTACCTATTAAAAACTCACGTATCGTTCGTCCTTTAGACACTCGAGCAATAAAGATTCCAACAAAAGGAGACCATGAAATCCACCATGCCCAATAGAAAATCGTCCAACCGTTGATCCAAGAGCGATGTTCTTCATTTAATGGAGCAATTTGAAAACTCATTGTGATTAAGTTTTGAAAGTACGATCCAATCGTGTCTGTAAACATGTTAAAAATCAATAATGTCGGTCCTACGATCAGCATCAAAACGAGCAGTACAACAGCAAGAGCCATATTTGTATTACTTAAAATTTTAATCCCTTTACCTAATCCGCTCATCGCTGATATAATAAATAAAATTGTCGCAACAACAATGATGATTAACTGAACATTAAAGTTAACGGGAACACCAAACAGATAAGAAAGGCCTCCATTAATTTGTGCTGCCCCAAACCCGAGCGTTGTCGCAACCCCTACAAGCGTGGCGAATACAGCAATGACATCAATAATAGTACCGAGTGGTCCTCTCGCTGCACGCCCCAAAATAGGAGTTAATGTCGCACTAATTAACCCTGGCTCATCCTTTCTGAATTTATAATAAGCTAATGCTAACGCTACGAGAGCGTAAATCGCCCAAGCATGAATGCCCCAATGAAAAAATGCATATCTCATCGAGTCTTTTAAAGCTGCATTTGAACCTGCCTCTGCTAACGGTGGGTTTTTAGCAAAGTGACTCAATGGTTCAGCAGCACCCCAGAATACTAAACCTATTCCCATACCTGCACTAAATAACATAGCAAACCATGTTGGTGTAGAATAATCGGGCTTATCATCAGGTTTGCCTAACTTGATCGCTCCTATTGGACTAAATATTAATAATAAACAAAACACAACGATCACAGATACTAAAATTAAATAATACCACCCGAATGTTGATGTAAAAAATGATTGAAGATTAGCTGTTACTGTTTCAAATGACTCTGGTGCAACGACACCAAAGATGACAGCTACTAAAACAAGTGCAGCTGCATACCAAAATACGTTAGAAATTCTCCTCACAAAATTCTCCTCTCTAGTTGAATTGCTAATTAGTGCACATGGGAATGGGTAGTATCAACTTGCACTGGGAGTGATTAGGAAGCTCTATATAACCCTAACAAATATCTTCCCCACAATCAAGGAATTGAAACGTCATACTCTTGTTTCACTAAAAACCTCCGCTTTTGGCGGAGGTTTTTTAGTGAAACTGCTGCCTATTTTCTTTTTCCATCACTAGTTGATACATTTCTGCCAAACCATATGTCCGTTTTTCAGCAATGGCTATTTTTTCTCGTTCTTCCTTTTCATTGTTTTTTAAATGTAGTAAATTTTCTTCTAACTCATGAATTTTTTTCTTTATTTCCATCAACTTTTGTTCGTTCATAGCTAGCTGTTCTCTTAAAAGAATAATTTCTCGCGTGATTTCGGGTGCATAATCAGGATATTTTTCTAATACCGTTTCTGTAATTTCGCTGAATACCTTCTCTAGTTTTTTCTCTAATTGCGCCTTTTCAGTTCCATAATAGCTTGACTTCACAAATGAAGAGACTTTGTTAATCAATCCGCGTTTTAACGCTTGTTGTGCTTCGATTTTTCCGTTGACTTTTCTTAAATTTTCTTGTAGCCGATTCTGTTTTACACTTAATTCCCCAAAATAAGGTCTCGATGGATCTTGCTTCAAAAGTTGAGTGAGTTTCTGAAGCATTTGTTCGTAATAATTATTAGTTTGACTACTTGTTCCTTCTAGCGCTTCCCGTTCTTGATAAAGAATATCTAAAGCCGTTTGACCGTCATTTCGTTGTTTTACTAATTCATTCACTGCTCTTAATAGGGAACAATAGTGTTCAAAACGCTTCTGCCAAGCTGTCGACAATGGCGACAAATCGCTTTCGTTTTCTTCCCCCTCAGAAAGAAATGGCAATGCCGTTTGCAAAAGAACGATTGGTAGTAACCCTTTATTAAACAATAAATGCTGGTACCGATAAAGGATGCCTCCCCCTTTAAAAATTAACGACAGCAATAAATTAGGATGAGTCATCCATGAAAAGTAAGCAACATCATGAACGTTCGCTGCTTCTTTTCTTGAAAAACTTTGGAGAAGTTCCTGATAAAAACGAAAACCTGCTCGTTCACATATCACTGTAAATACCGTAAATACATCCTTTTGTAGAGCCTCCGATAATTCATTTGCTGTACATGCATGTAAACTGAGCTGCTGTCTCACTTGCTCTTGTTGATAATTAGGCAGAGCTTGTAGAAACGCTACGATTTCCTCTGTCCAAAGCATAGTCAACCGCTCTTCACCTTGATTTTGTTCATTTAAGTGCGTGTACATTTCAGCTAATTCCCAATGGATCAAAAACGCCAATTTATTTTTATTAGAAAATTGCTCGTACACATTAGAAAATTGCTTGTATTTTTTTTGTGACATACTGAATATTTCTTCCACAATATTGGTGCATTGCTTTTCAATTTCATAGAACTCATTGTATAGTCTTTCAGGCAATTTCAACGTCTTACTCAAATGCAACAATAAATCTAGCTGAAGCTCTCTGTCACTCACTCCATTTAACTTTTCTGCTTCTTTACTTAACCTTGTATAAAAATGAGCTGAACGCTCCTTAGAAACAACATCCTTCGTTTTTGAAGATACGATATCCCAAAGATTCACATCATT
Organism: Bacillaceae bacterium SAS-127; assembly: GCA_002261155.1. Lineage (GTDB taxonomy): Bacteria > Bacillota > Bacilli > Bacillales > Domibacillaceae > Bacillus_CE. The sequence goes on from NKXN01000040.1 coordinate 27,076, forward strand.
AAGCAAAACATAGACAAAACGTAACTGTCTTCCTGTTAAGAAAACGAGTGATTGCGCCAATTGTTTTCCTTCATTCATCTTCATCCGTCCAATCTACTTAATCTCTATTATTCTATTATATATCAAAACTTGAATTACCCCCAGTTACTCACTACGCTCGTTGAACATGAGGGATTCCTAAGTACAGAAACCTTTCGATCTCTAATTTATTAGGCTACGCCCGTCATTCCGACGGTTGGCAGTCCAAGCGACTTTGTAGCAAGTCTCCTGCATGTTGAATCAGTTTGCGATGGCTAAATCTCTTATATTCTTGGAAGCATTTATATCCGCATGATCCTCATGACCGCAGGATACACACTTAAATACAGCTTGTGTTTTGCGGTTCTCCTTTGCTATATGACCGCACACATTACATGTTTGTGACGTACAGTGTGGATTCACGGCTATGATTTTCTTACCGTACCATTTCGCTTTATATTCGAGCATCTCTCGAAATTGTGACCATGATACTTCACTAATTGCTTTTGCAAGATGGCCATTTTTGAGCATATTGGCTACCTGTAAATCTTCAATTGCTACAACATCGTGGTTTTTGATGATGTGCGTTGAAATTTTGTCCAAGTAATCCTTTCTCGCATGGGCAATTCGTTCATGAATACGTGCTATTTTGATACGTTGTTTATTCCAGTTGGACGACCTTTTTTTACGTCTGGACAAAATTCGTTGTGCGTGAGCCAACTTTTCTTCTAATGTGCGAAACCATTTCGGATTAGCAAACACTTCACCCGTAGAAAGTATGGCGAAATTTTTCAGACCAACGTCCATTCCTACACTGGAGTGAGTTTTAGGGAGTTCCTTTACTTCTTTCTCAACCAACAGGGATACAAAATATTTGCCTGAGGGGGTCCGTCTAATAGTAGCGTTCAGGATACGCCCCTGCACTTGTCGACTGTTCGCAAAACGAATCCAACCCAACTTAGGTAATTTCATACGCTTCCCTACCATACTTACTTCTGGACGTTGGTTCTTCTTTTCAATATTTGTTGTGTAGGATTGCACCTTGTTTTTCTTGCTTTTGAATCGTGGTGCATCATTTTGCTTATTGAAGAAACGGTCAAAAGAATCTGCAAGGTGTTTCAAAGATGATTGTAGAGAATGTGAATCAACTTCTTGTAACCAAGTAATTTCTTTCTTTAATTGCGTAAGTTGAGAAGAACAGGCACTATATGACAAACCTTTACCTGTCGCTTCATACGTTTCATTCCATTGAGAAAGGAAACGGTTAAAAACAAAACGAGAACAGCCAATGGTTTTTGCAATCAGCACTTCCTGTTGCTTATTTGGATACAAACGAAACTTATACGCTTTGTTGATTAACATTTTTCCACCTCATTTCATTCCTTGATTTTCAATATATTCGCGTACAATATCAATTGGTGTACCGCCTGTTGTGAGCAAGCAGAAACTTCTCGACCAAAAGTATTCTTTCCACAGTTTTTGTCTGATTTGTGGAAATTATTTCCTTATAGTTTATAAGACTGATTATACTAAACGCAAAATTAAAAAACAAAGCCTTGTGCGCCGCAAAGCCGAAATTCACCCCCTACTTATTTCTGGGCTACACCCTTCACAAAATTGAAGTAGGGGGTACTCTTTGGGCAAAATCTGATAGAAAGATAAAAATTTCCTATTATGATCTGAATTGACCATGCTGTCGAAACATGTCTTAATTTTTTTGACAATTTTATGAATTTTTTATTGCGAAACCCTTAAACATTCCATAAAATTGACATATAATTCTTAAAATTAGGAATTTTTAAGAAGAAAAAGGAGGATGTTATATGGAAAATCCACTGTTACATTCCACATCGCCAGAGCAAAAAACGAAATATGAAAAAATTGCAGACAGACGCGACTTCAAACATCTAGTCCAAACAAAAAACAAATTTATTGTTCCAGTTTCGATTTTTTTCTTAATTTTTTACTTTTCATTGCCGCTATTAACTTCCTACACAACTATTTTAAATGTCTCTGCGATCGGCTCCATTTCCTGGGTTTGGGTATTTGCTTTTGCTCAATTCATTATGACATGGGTCCTATGTATGCTATATGTCAAAAAAGCAAACCAATTTGACCATATGGCAAATGAAATATTAGACGATGTAAATAAACAAAGTAAAGGAGAAAATAGCTTATGAGTATACTAGGTTTATCCTTCTTTGTTGTTATTGTCGGCTTAACACTTGTAATCACTTATTGGGCGGCCAAACGCACGAACTCTGCTAGCGAGTTCTATACAGCTGGTGGTGGATTAACTGGTTGGCAAAATGGGCTAGCAATTGCCGGAGACTATTTATCAGCCGCCTCCTTCCTCGGAATTGCAGGGGCTATTGCTTTAAATGGATTTGATGGTTTCTTCTTTAGTATCGGGTACCTCGTGGCTTATTTAGTCGTTTTATATATTGTCGCTGAACCGCTGCGCAACCTCGGTAAATATACACTAGCGGATATGATTAACGCTCGCTTCGACAAAAAAAAGATTCGTGCTACAGCGGCAATGAGCACAATCACCATCGTTATCTTTTACATGATTGCTCAACTAGTTGGAGCAGGAGCATTGATCCAACTATTATTGGGGATTGATTATTGGATTGCTGTATTAATCGTAGGTGTAATGATGACCGTGTATGTTCTTTTTGGGGGAATGACGGCCACTAGCTGGGTGCAAATTGTGAAAGCTGTGCTACTTATGATTGGAACGGTTATTATTTCTTTTCTCGTTTTAGCTAAATTCAACTTTAATATTTTTGAGATGTTCTCGCAGATGAAGACTGCTACTCCACTGGGTGAAAGCTTTTTACATCCCGGAGTGAAATATAAAAATCCAATCGACACAATGTCGATCACGATTGCTCTCGTTCTCGGTACAGCAGGATTGCCACATATATTAATGCGTTTCTTTACAGTAAAAGATGCGAAAACAGCCAGAAGCTCTGTCGTAGTAGCCACTTGGATTGTCGGGATTTTCTATATTTTAACGATCTTCTTAGGGTTTGGAGCAGCTGCTTTTGTCGGTTCTGATAACATTATTGCAGCCAACGCAGCAGGGAATATGGCCGCACCTCTACTTGCTCAAGCACTTGGTGGGGACATGCTGATGTCCTTTGTATCTGCCGTAGCTTTTGCGACGATCCTCGCTGTTGTAGCTGGGCTAGTGTTATCAGGTGCATCAGCATTTGCTCATGATATTTACGGAGAAATTATTAAGAAAGGAAACATCACAGAAAAACAGCAAATGCTAGCTGCTCGCTATGCATCGATATCTGTCGCTGTGTTTTCGATCGTACTCGCACTTTTTGCTCAAAAAATGAATGTCGCATTCTTAGTCTCACTTGCCTTCTGTGTAGCCGCTAGCGCCAACCTACCCGTGATCATTTATACAATTTACTGGAAGCGATTTAATACGGCTGGAGCATTAGCTGCAATGATCACAGGTCTTGCTTCTGCTTTAATACTTGTATCCATCAGCCCAAATGTTCTTGGCACTGAAGGTACAGCTATTTTCGTTGGCGAACCACTCTTTCCATTAACCAACCCGGCGATCGTGTCTGTTCCCGCTGGTTTCATTGCTGGATATATCGCCACCGTACTGTCTTCTGCGAAAGCCGATACTCGTAAATTTGCTGAAGTAACCGTCAAGGCCAACACAGGATATAAAGGCTAAGTGTCAACTCTTTTCGCTTCTCCGCTAATTAGAGGTTAGTGGAGAAGCTTGATGGAAAATTGATATCACCTCCGCTCATTTTAGCCCTTCTCCTCTTGTTGATAATGGGGCATTTCATCAAAATCGCTTAGACGAGTGTTCAGTTCACTTTTTAACTTTTTTTCTGTATTAACGAACGAGCTAGATACTTCCTGCAGACCGATAGCTAAGTTCATATACTGCTTATAAGCAATGTGAACATCTAGTAAGGCGGAATATTCCTTAAGCATTGACTCGGGCGGATCCGGTAATTCAGACAGCATCACCTGACATGTTTCCATCTCGCTCTCCATAGTCTTTACGACTTCTTCCTTTTGAATGCTTAAAGTAGCTCGCCGTTCGGACTGATTCGCCATCATTTTTTGTGTAGCTATTGAGTGCTCCTTCATCAACAGATAGATTTTCTGCATTTTTCTCGCATACAGCATTTTTTCTTTTTGTTGTTTATGCTGTTGATAAAAGAAGCCTCCAGCGAATAAAAATAAGCAACCGACTAAAATCATTACTAAGCGTATTAATTGTAAGGTAGATTTGTTCATAGGTTTCTTTACCCCCCCTCACTATTTTCATAAACATATGTATGTAAGCTTTCATACGCACTTCATCACTCGTCTATATATACGGTTGAATAAGTGAAAAAGTTTTGTTATTTTCACAAAATATAAACTCAAAGCAAAAAAGCCAGGTTTTTCCGAGATGGAAAATACCTGGCCTTTATAATGTCCTTACTTATAACTTAAATTAACTCATCCACTGATTTACACTCGTAACCTAAATCAGTGGCTACAGCTTCATAAGTAACGAAGCCATTCAATGTATTTACACCTAATTTTAAAGCAGGATTATCAGCAATTGCTTTTTCAAATCCTTTATTAGCAATTTGGAGAGCATATGGAATCGTCACATTCGTTAAAGCGACTGTTGATGTACGTGGAACAGCTCCTGGCATATTAGCAACGGCGTAATGAACAACACCATGTTTTTCATATGTTGGATTATCATGTGTTGTAATATGATCAACTGTTTCAAAGATACCACCTTGGTCAATCGCTACGTCAACAACGACAGATCCTGGTGACATCGCTTTCACCATTTCTTCTGTAACAAGCTTCGGTGCCTTTGCTCCTGGAATTAATACCGCTCCAATCACAAGGTCTGATTCTTTCACTGCTTCAGCAATATTAAAAGGGTTAGACACTAATGTTTGCACGCTTGATCCAAAAATATCTTCTAATTGACGTAGACGATCTGCACTCAAGTCAATAATCGTGACATCTGCTCCCAATCCAGAAGCGATCTTGGCAGCGTTTGTTCCTACCATTCCACCACCGATAACAGTTACTTTACTTTTTCTTACTCCAGGTACCCCACCAAGAAGAACTCCTTTACCACCGTTATTCTTCTCTAGAAATTGTGCACCAATTTGGGCAGCCATCCGACCTGCCACTTCACTCATCGGTGAGAGAAGTGGCAACGTACGATTCACCGAAACCGTTTCATAAGCAATCCCTGTCACTCCATGATCAACAAGAGCTTTTGTAAGAGCAGGCTCTGCCGCTAAATGTAAATAAGTGAACAGAAGCAACCCTTTACGGAAATATTGATATTCTGATTCAAGCGGCTCTTTTACTTTAATAACCATTTCTGCTTGACCCCAAACATCAGCAGCTGAATCAATAAGCTCTGATCCAAATGCTTGATACTCTCCATTAGTGAAACCGCTTCCAATTCCTGCGTCTTTCTCTACTAACACTTTATGACCTGCACGAACTAACGTGCTAACGCCTGCAGGAGTAATCGCTACGCGGTTTTCATTATTTTTTATTTCTTTAGGAATCCCAATAATCATGATAACCATCTCCCTGTTTTTATTATATGTCTATAGTATGACAATTTTCTAAACATTTCATCATTATAAACAAAAAAATCAGGGAGATATTTTTGTGAATTCTTACAAATCTGTTTCTTCTAATTTTTCAATCAACAAATCCAAATAGAGCGTGACCTTTTGATTCGCATCTTTCAAATTAATGTCAGCTATTTCTGAAATTCTTTTTAACCGATAGGCTAATGTATTCGCATGTATATGCAACGCTTTGGCTGCGTCATTCATATTACCATCATGTTGCAAAAAGACAAACATCGTCTCTTGCATATTCGAATGATGATCGCGATCATATTTCATTAGTTTCGTAATCACCGGATTTTGAAATCCAGTTCGTTTGCGAACAGCTGCTAAGTCTTCAATAAACTGAAATACCCCTAGCTTTTCATAACAACAAATCGAATTTGTAACCTTCGGGAATTGATTCTTAATTTTTAATACAAATAATGCTTCTTGATAGCTTCGACAAATATGTAATGGCTGATTAGCGACAGCACCGACCGCTACTGTGATACCATCGATTTGTTGACGCTCATTGATTTTGGAAATGAAACTGTCGATAAAAGTCTCTAAACTACTCACGTGATCTTTTTCAGATATTTTCGCCAATAAAATTAATTGAGTATTATCAAATGTTCTCGCCACAATTGGGAGCTGTTGAGTCGTTTCTACTAAATAATCCGTTTGGCGCTCAACAGACTGATTGATCGGTTGAGGAAAATCGAAAATAATCACCGCAAACGGACCTTTTAACTGTAAATGATGGTGCTCATTTATCATTTCTATCTCTTTTAATCTTGAAAAGTGACCTGTTAATAGCTTCCAAAAAAATTCTTGGTAGCTTTTCTCCGTTTCTTTTTTCTTCTTTTGATGTTGAAGCAATTGATTTTTCACTGCCTTAGCAGCTTCTTGTAAAATCATTAATTTTTCATCGGTAAAGCTTTTTTTAGGATGAGCCCAAATAAAACCAACTACTTGATTTTGTTTACGGACAGAAATGGCTACTCGTTCTCCTAATGACACTTGTTCAATCCGTGGAATAATGACAGGTTCCTCCGTTTCAAATAACTTCGGAATCGCTCCACTTTTCCATAAACTATTGATGACATGCTCTGGCACTCGTCGCGCCATAATAGTCGCAATTCTCACCGAATCCACTTCATCTTCATGTTTACTATAGGCAATAATACGGTGGCTCGCATCCTCTATCGTAATCGGACATTCCAACTCTTCACTAATCCGATCAGCTAACACTTCGATCGATTCATAATCATTTGCAAAATAATTCCCTGTTGCATTTGCCATATAAATGTTGTTCCTCCATTAACTTCATCCACGAAATATTATAAGTCATCTTTATCGAAGTCACTCACTTTTCTCCTTCAACTGACGAACTCCTTCTTTACATACACCGGCACTAAGCCAAGAACATCCCTCACAAAGAAAGTCTAGATCTTCTGGATCCACTCTTTCCGCTGTTCGTTTTATTATATCAGATTTGCGATATACCCCGTTTGCTTTCAAGCCTAAATGGCGAATAATATTTTGATCAAGAGTTGTTACATGTTGTTGTGAAGTTGGTGATGCCTCACATATCGTATCTCCTTTATTAGGACAAGAAAAACAAGCTTCATCAAAGCCAACCACAACTCGAATCATGAAATCTTTTTGTTCATCTCTTATATCTTCAACAATTTCTGTCATCGTCTCAATAAATTCTTTACTATACCCCATCCCTCTAAATCCGTGAACACATAGAAGATGATGGCCTCTCATTTGTTTCAACATCATTCCCCTCCATTGTGTATTTATTATACAACATCATTGTTTAACAAAGCTAAAAAAAAGGAAGTATCCGCTTTAACTCGGACACTTCCTTTTTGGTTTTATAAATTAGCTGAAAGGTTTTAAAGTTTGCAGACGATCAAAATTGACTGTAGGCAAGTAGGAAAAAATTTTGAAGGCTATAGGAGGTAATTAATATTTTCTCGAATCACAATTTGGACAAACATATACATCTTCTGCATCAAAAATCGTTCCACATTTTGTTTGCTCAAGAACGACTAACGCTTTTCGTAAATCAGCACGAACACCTTCCCATCCACAATCACACTTAATTTTGTTAAAAGAGCCAAACTTATATACGCCATAATTCATAGCATTCACCCCTTGAATAAATTTTCAGAATAATCTCTGTAGTCTAATATTACACAATACAAGCATGGATTTCAATTTAAATATGTGAATTTTTTGTTAATTTTATCAAAGTCAAGTCTTGTTTTTATTTTAAAAAAGAAAATGGCTGTCTAAACATAGCATCGTTAGACAGCCGCTTTTTTATTCCTTTATTAGTTGTTCCATATCTAGCACAATTTCATCAAACGGCACATCTTTGTTGCCGCTATAACTTTTCACAACAGTTCCTTCTTTGTTAATTAAATAAAAGCTTGTTCCGTGCATAATTTGATCGGAATTAGGTTCTGGAATCGCTAGAGTTTGAAGGTTCTTCTCCGCAAACTCTTTAATGTATTCATCATCATAACCTGTTAATAAATCCCATTTACTTTCATCAACATCAAAATAAGAAATATATTCTTTCATTTTTTCAGGTGTATCATTTTTAGGGTCCACACTAAAAGAAACGATACGGTAATCTTCAATACCTTCTTCTTTTAACATTTTTTGCAGATCAGACATATTCTTTGTCATTGGCTGACAAACTGTTGTACAGTTTGTAAAGATGAGGTCAGCAATCCACACGGTGCCTTTTAAATCTTTAAGGCTCACTTCTTTATTGTCTTGATTGACATGAGTAAAGTCTTGCATTTTCACATCCATATTTCCTTGGAAGTCGCTGTTGCTACATCCAGTGATAAATACGAGTGATGTGACGATCATAAGTACAATTAAACGAGATAACTTCAAATGAATTCCCTCCTACATGCATGTAAGGTGTGATAGTTCAATGGTATGGTATCTCATTCAATTTCTCAACTAAATACAGTGGATGAATCTGAACAATTTATGAACACCTATAAATAAAAGTAATAAACTTCCTATTTCTTTTAATTAATTTTCATATATTCAACTTTTTCTCGTTTCTTTTCAATCAAAATCGTTAAACTAATGAGCGTGACAATAATCGTCGCCCCCATGTCAGATAAAATCGCAATCCACAGGGTAAGTAATCCTGGAATCGTTAGCAATAAGGCGATTAATTTTAAGCCAAGAGCTAAAATAATATTTACCTTAATGATTCGGTTCACTCTTTGGCTAATGGAAATAGCAGAAGGCAGTTTACCTAGATGGTCTTGCATTAACACAATATCAGCTGTTTCAATCGCGCTATCCGTTCCTTTCCCCATCGCAATGCCAAGATTTGCTGTCGCTAGTGCGGGGGCATCATTAATACCGTCCCCTACCATTGCTGTCGCAGATGTTTCGGTTAATTCTTTGATTTTTTTCACTTTTTCATCCGGCAGTAACCCTGCATAATAATCCGTTAGACCGATGGCTGTCGCAACCTTTTCAGCCGATTTGTGATGATCACCCGTCAGCATAACCGTTTGTTTAATCCCATTTTCTTGAAGTTGTTTCATTAATTGATGAGCTTCTGGACGAATTTGATCTGAAATACCAAATAAACCAAGTACTTTGTCTTCATCAGCCACTGCCACTAACGTATATCCACTTTCTTTTAGTTGTGCGATATCCTCTTTCACTTTATTCGATAATGTCAGGTGCGACAAACTGTTTTCATTTCCTAAATAATACATCTTTTCATCAACTCGAGCAGACACCCCTTGACCCACAATGGTTTGAACATCAGCCGCATCTGCTATTTGAGATACACTTTTTTCTACCTCTTTTACGACAGCAACCGCTAACGGATGGGAAGAATTTTTCTCGATAGCCCCTGCAATTTGATAAAAATTCGGTTCATAGACAATCGCTTGTTCCACATGAGGTTCACCCTTTGTTAACGTCCCTGTTTTATCAAAAGCAATTGTCTTTATTTTTCCTAATTGTTCTAAATGGACTCCACCTTTTACAAGGATACCATTTCTAGCGTTTCTCGTAATTCCAGATACAATGGCAATTGGAGAAGATAAGATTAACGCACACGGACAACCGACAATTAATACAGCGAGTCCTTGATAAAACCAAGTTCCCCAATCCGCTCCAAAGATGAGTGGTGGTGCTACCATAACGATAGCTGCAATTAGCATGATCACAGGCGTATAGTATTTAGCAAAGCGATTAATAAATAGTTCGGTAGGTGTTTTCGTTTCTTGAGCTTCTTCGACAAGATGTAAAATTTTAGCTAGCGAAGAGTCCTCGTAAGCCTTCACGATCTCAACTTTTAATAAACCTTCATTATTAACACTACCGCCAAATACATCGTCTCCTACTTGTTTATCGGCAGGCATCGATTCTCCCGTAATCGCCGCTTCATTAACTGAGCTTTTCCCTTCGATTACTTTTCCATCAGAAGGAATCTTTTCTCCTGCCTTAACAAGAACAATATCTCCAATTTCCAAAGCAGAGATGGGAACTACTCTTTCATGCCCTCCATTAATCAAGACAGCTTCTTTTGGAGCGACTTGAAGTAAAGTAGCCATAGACTTTCTAGCCTTTTCCATACCCAACCCTTCTAAATATTCATTTAATCCAAAAAGAATCGCTACTAGCGTTCCTTCACGCCATTCACCGATACTAAACGCACCAATTAAGGCAACTGTCATTAACGTGTCAATGTTGAATTTAAGACGAAACAGATTTTTCATCCCTTTAATAAACGTCTGATAACCACTAATTGCTGTTGCAACAACATACATAGATACGATTGCAACAACAGGCAGATAATCTTCAAGCAGGAAAGCAGAAGCAAACAAGATCGTCGAAATAGAAATCAACATTTTCCAATTTGGACCGCTATGGCTCTCCGCATGATGATGTTCCTCTTCATCAGCACCTTCCTGCTCTTTAATAATAACTGCGCCATCTTTTGCTAGTATTTTTTCAACATTAGGCAAATCGACACCTTCTGGCACAGCCAACTTACCTGAATTAAAGTATATTCTGGCTTCCTCTCCATTTGGGAGCTTTTGAATTTCTTCTTCCATTTCACGAGCACAATTCGCACATGAAAGGCCTTTCAATCGATACTCCGCCATAAAAGGCACCCCTTTTCTTGAATGTCATTTGAGTTGATCGTAACATATTTTCTAAGTTCTGTATATGATTATATGCTCATATTATAAAATATGTACCAATCGCAAGGGGCGTGCAATTTAGCAACGCCCCCTATTGCAAATAACATTATCCGAAAAACTGAAACTCCGTGTAGCTACCACTTTGAGTAGAGATCACTTCTAAGCGTGCTTCTATTCTTTCTTTCAATTCTGGAACGTGAGAAATCACTCCCACTAACCGACCACTGCTTTGAATATCCATTAACGCTTCAACCGCTTGATCGAGTGATTCTTGATCGAGCGTACCAAAACCTTCATCAATAAACATCGTTTCTAACGATACACCACCCGCATATTGCTGAACGACTTCTGCTAAGCCGAGTGCTAACGCTAAAGAGGCTTTAAAGCTTTCTCCACCAGATAATGTTTTAACGTGACGTTCTTGTCCCGTGTATTGATCAAACACCAATAATTCAAGGCCACTTTGCGCATTGCCTTTCGCTCGATCCGTTTTTCGAAGTAAATAATAACGTCCTGCGGTCATTTTTACAAGGCGTTCATTGGCCACCTTTAAAATATCATCTAAAAATGAAGCAAGTACGTATCTTTCAAAAGTTAACTTATGAACATTGTTTCCGTGTGCCATGTCATACAGATGCCCGATTAATTGATATTTCTCCTCTAGCTCCTTTAAATCTTCGTTTAGTTCCTCTGCTCGTTCTTTAATTCGCTGACAATCACGAATGAGGGCGGACGTCACAGCCCATCTCTCCTGCTCGGCGGTGATTTGTTCCGTGATCGATGCTAACTCCTCCTTTATTCGCTCCAAATCCGGCTTCTCCACACCTTCTAACAATTGGATAAGTTCTTGCCTTCTATCTGAGACAGATCGTAACTCCTCGTTGTACGTCATAATCTCTTGCTGTATTTGCTTAACGGCTACTTCCGACCGCTTGCTGCTTTCATATTGCTTATAATCCTTAAACTGATACTGATTCATTAATTCCAGAAACACGTTGCGCTCTTTTTCTAACTGCTCCTGCTTACCTTTATACATATATTCCACTTCTTGAAGAGTAGCCGCTACTGTCGCGATACTTTTTTCGTGTAGCTGTTTTTGCTTCAATGCTTGGTCGAATTGGTCAAGCAATTGTTGTTTCCGTTTTTCCGCCTGCTGGAACACTTGGTCAAAAGCTGTTTTCTGTTGAATAGCAACAGGAATATTTTTCAATAACTGTTCCACTTCTGCACGTTTTGTGACAAATCGTTCTTGGGCGTGATTTACCTTCGTATTCAGTTCATTGATCTCTTGTTGAAGTTTTTGTTTCGATCGTTTCAACTCTTCCTTCGTTTCCATCCATTTTGTTTTTAATTTCAGTCTTTCCTTCGCTTCTTGAATGATCGCTTCACTTGCTTGCTTTTTCTTCAAAAGTTCTTGGGCTGAGAAGTCATTGTCTAAACCACTTGCTTGCGCTTCTTGCTCCAGCTTCCCTAACGCTTCCATACTAAGTTCAAGGCGAGTCTGCTTCTCTAGTTTGCTCTTTTCTATTGTACGGTGTTCCTGTTCTAGCCTTTCTAGCTCCGCTTTCGCCAATTGTATATCCTCTTTCGCTGGTCCTGCTAACACTTCTGAAGCCGGATGCGGATGATGGGTAGAACCACAAACCGAACAAGCTTCTCCAGGTATTAATGTCGCAGCTAGTATCCCCGCTTGATGCTTATTCCATCCTGATTCTAACGCTGTTAGTGTAGTTCGAGCGTGAAGAAGCTGATCACTTTTTTCTTTCTCTTGCTCTTTGAACTCGCGATGCTGCTGTTGTAGTAGCGAAATATCTGTTTGCTTTGTTACTATTTCATGACGCAACTGAATATGGCTATTTACTTTTGTTAGCTTCGCTTCTTCCTGATACAACTGACTTTGCCAATGATCTAAAGAAGAAAGCTCTATTTCCACTTGCTCCATTTGACGCTCGACTTCTTCATATTGATCGGATAACTGCAAACGCCGACCTTCTAATTGCTTCGTTTGTATTTTCCGTTGCTCTAGCTGTTGTTGCTCGTCATCTAGTGAGTAGACAGCTGCTTTCATCGCATATAGTTTACTGACCTCTTCAGTCGCCTGATGTCGCTCGTCTTCTTTCGATTTCTCTACTTCCCATACTTTTTCAGCTTGAATATAAGCTTCCTGCTTTAAAGCTAATTCCTTTTTCGTCTGTTCAATTCTTTCATGAAGCCGATCGAGTTCGCTCTTTAACGCCTTACACTCTTTCTCCTGTTGCTCAAGCTTAGTTGCTTTTTCAGCCCATACAATTTCAGCTTGTTTATTTAAAATGTCCTCTTTCCTTCCTTGTAACTGTTGGAACTGTTTGTCTAGCTGCTCTTTTTTCTCGATTTGACTCGTGATTCGCTCAGCCTGATCGAGCTTTCTATTCCATTCATCACGTAAATGGCTCTGATTTGAAAGAGTTTGTTGAATATGCTGCGATTGAGCCGTCAAGTCTTCGATATCTGTTGCAAGCTGAGTACGTACAGCTGCTTCATTTAAAGGTGACACTTCGAGTAATTGAACCATTTCTTCAGAAGGTGATTGAATACTTTTTAATAACTGCGTTCGTTCCTCCGCACCTGATTGCACTTTCTGCTTTAAAGCGTTTGCTTCTGTCTTTAATTTTTCTTCAATCTTTTTGTAAAATTGTGTGTGGAACAGTCGTTGCAATATTTGTTCTTTATCTTTGCTATCAGAAACGAGTAACTTTCTAAACTCTCCTTGAGGAATCATTAATATTTGGCGAAACTGATTAGCGTCTAATTGAACGATTTCTTTAACTTTCTCATCGACATCTCGCACATTAGCTGCTAGAAGCTTTTTTTCTCCATCATTTGTCCACTCATACAGCTCTGCTTTTGCCGTTACTGTTCGATAACCATCCCCGCGTTCTTTCTTTTTTTCTTGTTGAGGGGAACGATAGATTTCATATGTATGACCCTTTAACGAAAATTGAAGCATCACTTCTGTTAACATGTCATTGCTGGCAAAATGGCTACGAAGTTCGGCACCGGTGCGCCCCTCACCGCTCGCTCGCCCATAAATCGCAAAGCTAATGCCATCAAAGATTGTCGTTTTTCCCGAGCCTGTTCGACCAGAAATCACAAACATCGTACGGTTTTCAAGCTGACCAAAATCGATGACTTCTGTTTTGGCATAAGGACCAAATGCTTGCATCATTAATTTTAACGGCTTCATTTTTGCTCGACCTCCAATTTGACCTCCTGGATCGTTTTCTCCATTACTTCTTTCTTATCTAACGTAAATGGCTCCGTCGTCATTTGTGTGTAAAAATCCGAAAAGAGATCCAGTTCAGTTTTTTTCTCATCCCGTACCGACGTATAATTTTGCTTCTTTTTTTGATCCGTAAGTTCGATTTTTCGATCAAGATGTAACACATTCGGATATACTTGCCTTAATTTATTCATCGGATCAATGAGTGCACCTTTGTCGAGCAAGGTAACTTTTAAATAGTCTTCTACTTGTTCTGTTTGAATGCGACTTGGATCTAGTAATTCTTCAAGCGTCCCTTCTATTTCGCGCATATCTCTTGTTGGAATGAGCGTTCGCTCTTCAATCGCGACTTTTCCATCATCTGTAATCTCAACAATCGAAATACTTTTTCGCTGTTTCGCTTCGGAGAACGAGTATTTTAATAGAGATCCTGAATAGCGGACCGTATCATGGCGAATGGCATCGGGACTATGTAAATGCCCAAGAGCTGTATAATCAAAAAGCTCAAACAAATCAATACTCACACAACCTGAGCCCCCAACCGATAACGTTCGTTCGGAATCACTCGTTTGACCACCAAGAACAAACGCATGTCCAACGAATACGTTGATCTCGTCTTTATTCATCTCTTCTTCTATTTTTCCAATGATCGCTTTCATTGCCTCTTGATGAGAATGAATCGACTCATTACCTAACAACTCGCGAACGACTCCAGGTTCTGCATAAGGAACACAATAGAAATTCACACCGTTAATCGATACAGGTGCGAAGTCTTGATCAAGCTTCCCCTTTAAATAAAAATTGCTCTGCTTAAACCATGAAGTCCCGAAAGATAATCGCTCGGCACTGTCATGATTTCCAGCAATCGCGACAACCGGTATCTCAAGCTCAACATTAATTTGAAACATAACCTCATTTAGTAACTCGACGGCTTCTGTAGGCGGAACCGAACGGTCATACAAGTCGCCTGCAATAACGACGGCGTCCGGCTTTTCTTGTTTAACTGTTTCGACAAATTGTCGAAGTACCTCCCTCTGTTCAGCTGTCATATATACTCCATGAACGAGCTTGCCTAAATGCCAGTCCGCTGTATGAATAAATTTCACTTACCTCACCTCTGTCATAGTCTATATATTTAATAGTAACGAATTCTTATATGAATGCAAACGTCAAAGAATAATATAGTATACTGAAAAGAGTGAATTCTTTAAAAGAAGGTGATTACATGCAATTCTTTTTAAAAATGCTAGGAATAGTTCAAAAAACGAGGTTTCGCCACCTCTTTTTTTGGGCGGGTGGATTGCTTTTTCTCTCCGCTTTCATAATGAGATTGTTAGAACCGGATACTTTTCCGACTATGTTTGATAGTTTCTGGTACGTAATGACCACTGTAACAACAGTTGGATATGGTGATTACTCTCCAGAAACAACGAGTGGGCGATTGTTCGCCATTACTTTTCTATATTTACTTGGCATCGGTATACTAGGGATGGTAATTGGGAAGATCGTTCAATTTTTTTCTCTTTACCAACAATATAAGGAGGAAGGAAAGTTGACCTATCGTAAAAAAGGACATTACATTTTTATCGGCTGGTGTGAGGAAAAATCAAAAGAAGCAATTTCTACGGTCTTGTTGAACTATCCAGAGGCTGAAATCGTGCTTATTGATACGTTAGAGAAATGCCCATTTACTCATGAACGTTTGCATTATATTCAAGGTGACTTAACGGAAGAAAGCACGCTAGAAAAAGCGAATATTCGTCATTGCCGTCGCGTATCTATTTTCTCTCCTTCTCACATTCAAAATCCCACACTAGCTGACGGCCATACGCTCTTAATTGCTGCCAGCATCGAAGCCTTTTCGGCTAAATACGGCATCGAGTTATATACAATTGTTGAAATGCGAAAAGAAAACCATCGAGCAAGTTTTGAAAAAGCGAATATTGATGAAATTGTTCTCTCCACCGAATCAGTCGCTCGCATGATGGCAAAGGCGGCTGTCGTAGAAGGGTCCAATCAGCTATTTTTTCAATTGTTAAACGATCAAGCAGGGCATGATTTACGACAAATTCGACCAGAAAACCTTTGGGCTACTTACGGAGAAGTCAATGAATGGTTGGAACAACGAGGAGCGAACCTTATTTCTGATCGAGGAGATATGAGCATTATTCAAAAACGAAATGATAGAATCCCTGATTCCGCCTGCTTATTATTTGCATGCGATGATGATCATTATGAACAAATCATGACAGAAATCAAGAAAATGAAAACACTTCTGCCATAATATCTTTCATGGATTCTACTAAAAAATAGCTCCGATAGTTTATCTATTGTTTCACCTCCATCAATTGTCTATAATAGTAACGAAAGTAAGTGATAGTTGGGGGTTACATAATGCTAGAAGGTTGGTTTTCTTATTTCATTTTATTCTGGGTCGTTATCTTAATGGGAAGCTTTGCTATTGGTGGCTTCTTTATGTTTAGAAAATTTTTAAAACGCTTTCCAAAAGAAGATGGTCGTTCTGATATGGACTGGGAAGAATACTATGTAGAGCAAACTAGACATCTATGGAAGCAGCGAGAGAAGGATCTACTCGAAGAACTTGTGAGCCCAGTACCTGAATTATTCCGCGATGTGGCTCGCCATAAAATTGCCGGAAAAATTGGTGAAATCACATTAAAGGAAAACGCCAAAGAAGTAACACAAGACTTAGTTATCCGTGGATACATCGTCGCTACACCGAAACGCGACCATAAGTTTTTACGAAAAAAACTAACCGAAATGAACATCGATATGACTCCATATGAACATTTATTTTAATACATGACTAAAAAGAGGCTAACCCAATTTGGATGCCTCTTTTTTTAATCATGTATTAACTATTTGGTCATTTCTTGACTTAACTTTCGATATTTTATATACATTGCAATCCGCCAAGGAACAATCATTGAAAACGCGAGAATAAAAAACATCCCACTAAGTTCCCCAATGTCAATAGAAGCACTTAAAATCCCTTTACCGATAATTCGGATAATAAGCAAACTGATTAAAATGATTGGAAAGGCTTTCGAACGTTTTAAATAAATATGTTCATCCCGAATCTCAAAATTAGACGTTTTAATTAATAAAATAGAAAATAACATCCCGACTGTCATCGCTTCTAATAATTCCATTAAACTAATCCTGAATTCAGGAATAATAAACATCAATGCTCCAGTACTCATAAAAAAAGGAGGTAAAATAATCTTTTTCACTGACGTTGGTTTCTTCGAGGCCTTCATTCGGATGAAAATCACACCGATTCCCATCAAAATAGCGAAAACAGATGAAGCTATATACAGCATCTTCATCAACCCTTATCCTAAAATAAAATTTCATCAACCATTTAGACACACAAAGACTACCATAAATGCTTTAGCCTAGCAAACGTCTTAATGCTTCATCTACGCGCGCTTCATCAAATGGTTTAGTCACAAAATCCTTCGCTCCCGCCTCAATTGCTTCCATCACCATTTTTTGTTGCCCCATAGCGGAGCAGATAATAATGTTTGCTTCAGGAAATTCAGCTTTAATTTCACTTGTTGCTTCTATTCCGTTCATCACAGGCATTGTAATGTCCATCGTCACGACATCTGGTCGGAACTTTCGATACAGTTCAATTGCCTGTTCGCCGTTTTCAGCTTCACCAACTACTTCATGGTTTAATTTTATTAGCATATCTGTTAAAGTCATTCTCATAAACTTTGCATCGTCCACAATCAAAACACTTGCCACTTAAGTTCCCCCTTATTCTATCTTCTGTTTAGTCGCTATGCATGTTAGAACCCAGTGAAATCTCCAAAGATAGGACTTAACAACGAAATAATTTTCGTCATCCAGTCAAAAAATAAAACAATTCCCATAAGGATCATGACATAGCCTCCGATTTTCACAATCTTCGCACTATGTGTACGAATCCACTTCATACGGCCAATAAAGAAAGAAAGCACAAAGAAAGGAATCGCAAAACCAAGCGTATAGGCGATCATGTACATCAGCCCAGACCCCGGATTTGAGGCAGCAAGTGTAAATACAGATAGCAATATCGGCCCTGTACAAGGCGTCCACCCTGCGGCAAATGCTAGGCCAATCAACATCGAACCTACATATCCACTCGGACGATTTTTAAACTCAATACGACGATCTGCCATCATAAACTTAGGCTGAATAATACCAGTAACGACTAAACCGAAAAAGACAATAAAAATCGCCCCTATTTGACGAATCAAATCTTGGTATTGAAAAAGAAAATTCCCTATAAACGAACTCGTAAACCCAAGCGCAATAAAAATAATAGAGAAACCTAATAAAAAGAAAAGAGTGTGAAGCATACTCCGCCTTTGTAGCATCGCGTTGTCACTTTTTAATTCATTGACACTCATTCCAGTTATGTATGATAAAAATGCCGGATAAAGTGGCAAACAGCAAGGTGAAATGAAGCTTAAAAAACCAGCTCCAAACGCTAGAAAAATATTGACATCACCCATAAAGAACCCCTGCCTTTCTTTTGCTATTGTAACAAAGTTTTTAAAGATTAGCGAAAAAATAATATATGAATACTTTGTGACAGTCCAAAGCTTAAATTTCGATCTGAATAGCTATATATAAATGAAGAACGGATCAGAAAAAGTATTTTGAAAAAAAGAAAAAAATTGGGTATACTAACATTATATGAAATAAAAAAATCGTGAAAGGACCTACTGATGTGTCTAAAGAAAAATTATTAGATACGATTGAAAAAAAACGATTAGAGTTATTCGAAGTAGTAACGATGAAAGGGTTAAATTCTCCTTTAGCTATTAAATATAGCCAAGAGCTAGACACTTTATTAAATGATTACGACCGCCATTATATTCAACCATTAGTTTATAAAAACAAAATGCTCAACTAATGCGAACAGGAATCTTCTCCGATCCTGTTTACTTTTTGTTTTGGAAAAAACGCCCTCTCACTACATGGAAACAGCTAATTTAAAATACTTATGTAGCATAAAACCCACTTATTTATATCTGTTATTTTCAACAGAAATAAGTGGGTTTCATTCGTTAGATAAGTAAACAATCGCTACAAGGCTTTATGAACTACATTGAAGATAACAACAGCTTCCGCTCAAATGTAGATAAAGCCTTTGAGTGACTCTTACTTCCCATCCATTTGTTTGTTCATTTGCGCCATCATTTGATTTATCTTCTTTTGGGATGGTTTCATTCCCATTTGCATCATCATCATACGTAGCATTTGTTCATTAATTGGTGGATTTTTCTTCAAGTAATCCATCATGTACTTACGAGCAATGAAAAATCCAAGTGCAACTCCAGCTACTAGAGCTAGAATTCCGACTAGCACATACCACCACATAAAATACTTCCTCCTTCATGTTGTCTACTAAAAGTTTACTAAACCACAAGTCATTATACAACATGAAAGAGAAATTTTCTTTATCTAAACAAGATTTCTTTTTTTATTGGTTCAAGCCAGCCATAATTTTTCCTTTTAAAGTCTACAGCAAACAGGTACGCCTTCATTTTCTTTAAGGCGTGGAAAAAAATCGCTTCCGATTCGTAACTTCCAGAAGCCTTTAAATATAAGCATTGTTCGTCAGCCAACAATTCGGCTTGTCCTTTATTATTCGGAAGCTCAATTCGAAAGAAATGGTCATTTTGTATGTCAAACCAACTTCTTGCTGATAACGCTTCACAAAGTAATTCTCTCACTTGAGAAATAAAAAATTTGTTTGTAATGTATTGAATTTGTTTTTCAATAATTCCTTGCTGTTCACTTTCCCCACAGGAGCTTTCAAAAAATAGCTGAAAAAAGTTTTGTTCTCGTCCATAAAAATAGTGAGCAAACTCTTCCGTGATCCAGTATATTTGATAACTTCTCATCTATCGACCCTCCTGTAAGCCTTTTCATTTCATTATAGTCAATAGATAAACGTAAGCTTGTTGAAGCTTGAAAAAAAACACCACTAGTTTTGTCGATTGGGCTAATTTATGTGAAGAATCATTAAAAGAGGCTGGGACAAA
>NKXN01000041.1 GCA_002261155.1 Bacillaceae bacterium SAS-127
ACCACCTTGGCGCTCGCTGTAACGAGGAGCAACGTCTGAGAAAAAGCTTTTTGTATTGCATATACAGGCTTTTCTTTCTTCTTGCCATTCTCGTCTTCTACTTCAACCACTGATGCTACTTCGTTACGAAGGAAAGTACGGAACCGTACGTGCGGTGGTGTGAGAGGTCGGAGGTTAATCACCTCCTCCTACTCGATTGCCTAGAAAAAGTTGACATTATATAATAAGCGCACTTATTATATTGATAAGTGCGCGTATTAAAATGCGAAAAGAGGAGAATGGAATGAGTACGAAATTTTGGATTGGTGTTGTATCTGAAGATCATGTTCATGTGGGAGTGAAGGGGGAGTTTGCTCAGCTTTGTCACGGAAAAGCGGCGCCATTAAAAAGAATGAAGCAAGGAGATTGGATCATTTACTATTCTCCGAAGACTAGTTATCCTAATGGAAAGCCATTGAAACATTTTACTGCAATTGGCAGGATTAAAAGCGGTGAGGTATATCAATTTCAAATGTCGTCTCAATTTATTCCGTTCAGGATAGATGTGGACTATATGGAATGCCAAGCAGTTAGTTTTGATCAGATCAAATCGAAATTGGATGTTTATCAGACGACTTCAAATATTGGTTTATTATTTCGCAGAGGGCATTTTGAAGTGAGCAAAGAAGATTTTTTAACTATTTCAACAGAAATGGGGATCAGTATCAATGAAATGGAATTCTAAATTTGACGACCCAAAAGAGAGTACAGGTTTTCTCCTATGGCGTGTGTCACAAGATTGGCAAAGAGCAATAACGAAAGAACTTTCTGAGATCGGGCTTACTCATGTGCAATTTGTACTTTTAGCCGCCTGTGATTACTTAGTCACTTCTGAAGGGCCTATCACCCAGAAACAATTGGCTAGTTTCACAAAAACAAATATCATGATGGTATCGGATGTCGTGAGGACACTTCAAACAAAGGGACTAATGGAAAGAAGCAAGAATCCACAAGATAAAAGAGAAATTTTGTTAACTCCTACGAAAGAAGGAACTGAAAAAGTAAAAGTAGCGGTACCAGTAGTAGAAGGAGTCGATCAAAAGTTTTTTGAAGGTCTTAAAAATGCCCAGACGGATTTCAATAAGCATTTATTGAAATTATTAGATGAAGAAAAATAGCCACACATTTCCTTTGAATGGTATAGACAACCAAATAAAATACGTGCTATTCTTTTTTTAAATTGGAAAATGGAAACATATAAAAGTTTTCCATTTAAAACGTCGGTCGACCATTGAACGGTCGTAGGTAGAAGGGGAAAAGCAAAGTGAAGATTATAAAAGTGAAAGATTATCAGGAAATGAGTCAAACAGCGGCAGAGATCATCATTGCTCAAGTGAAAACAAATCCAAAGCTTGTTTTAGGCTTAGCAACTGGAAGCACGCCCGAAGGACTATATAAAAACTTAATTGCAGACCATCAAGCCAATGGAACGACTTATCAACAAGTGGCAACATTTAATCTGGATGAGTATATCGGTTTGCCTAAAACGGATCACAATAGCTATTACGCTTTTATGAAGAAACATTTATTTGACCATATTGATGTGCCAGCTGAAAATATTCATTTACCGAGTGGAGAAAAAGAGGGTTTATCGGCTGAATGTGCAGCATATGAGACGTTCATTCATGAAGCAGGTGGCGTGGATGTACAGGTGCTAGGTATCGGCGGCAATGGACATATTGGCTTCAATGAACCTGGTACACCGTTTGATTCACTAACGCATATTATTGAATTAGATGAGTCAACGAGAGAAGCGAATGCTCGCTTTTTTAACAGTTTAGAAGAAGTGCCGACTCAAGCGATTACGATGGGGATTCAAACGATTATGAGTGCGAAGGAAATCGTGTTGCTAGCGTCAGGTGCGGCCAAAGTGGAAGCGATCTCTAACTTGTTATTAGGGGAAGTGACTGAGGCATTTCCAGCTTCTTGTTTGCATCAACACCCCAATGTAACTATCATCGTTGACGAAGCGGCTTTAAATGGTAAATAAATAGATCGTAGATAAGCTGTCGGGAGAGTGACTCTCGGCAGCTTTTTTAGGTGAAGAAAATGTAGCTAAAGTCAAAGAAAGCTAACGAAAGTCGAAGAAAGTGTAGCTAAAGTTGAAGAAAGCTAACGAAGGTCGAAGAAGCCCCACAATATTCAACAAATGAGGCTGGTTCCTTTATAGGAGCCAGCCTCACTCGATTATTTAAACACTTTTACACGTTCGTTCATTGGTTGGAATTCTTTGTCGCCAGCAGGAGCCACTGGTTTTCCGAATGGCATTTGAGACATTAGCTTCCAGTTTTCAGGTACGTTCCATTTTGTACGAACTTTTTCGTCGATGAGTGGATTGTAATGCTGAAGTGTTGCACCGAACCCTTCTTGTTCTAACGCTGTCCACACGATGTATTGAAGCATACCTGAAGATTGCATCGACCAAAGTGGAAAGTTGTCCGCATAAGTTGGGAAGCTTTCTTGTAGCCCTTTGACAACTGTTTCGTCTTCAAAGAAAAGAACGGTACCGTAACCAGCTTTGAACATTCCCATTTTCTCTTCTGTTGGCCCGAATTGGTCAGCAGGAACTATTTCTTTTAACGTATCTTTTGTCAAGTCCCAAAGCTCGTCATGTTGTTGACCAAGAAGGACGATCGCACGGCCACTTTGTGAGTTGAAAGCAGTAGGCGCATGTTTAACCGCAAACTCAACGACTTCTTGTATTCTTTCGTCTGACACTGTTTGCTCTTTACTAATCGCATAAATCGAACGTCTTGTTTCTATAGCTGAATAAAAATTAGTCATGTTTTTTCCTCTTTTCTGTTCATTGTATTTTTTAAGATATTTTTGTTACCTTTCGTAACTTAGTATAAAATCGATAAAATATAAAGTCAAGTAACTTTGTTAGAAAAAGTGTAAAGGTATCTTTTTCAAGGAAAAAGGGGTATAATTATAGTGTAAAGAGGTGAAAGAAATGAAAGATGTTCAGCTTTGTCCGAAGTTTGAAAAGGCAATGCAGATGATGGGGAAGCGTTGGACAGGATTGATTGTTAATCAGTTGTTGATGGGACCTCAACGATTTTCAGAGATAAAATCAGGTTTCCCAATTAGCGGGAAATTATTAACGGATCGATTGAAAGAGATGGAAGAAGAGGGGTTAGTGACACGCCAAGTTTACCCTGAGGTGCCCGTTCGTGTGGAATATGAGTTAACAGAGAAGGGGCAAGCACTTGAGGCGAGCGTGAAAGAAATCGAGAAATGGGCTCACCAGTGGGTGGAATTGTAACGAATTAAGAAAAAATATAAAAAGAGGACGTCCCTTTCATGTGGACATCCTCTTTTTACGTTTATTTAGAATGTAGGTACTGCTCGGTCGAATCATTCAATTTGACGGCAGAGTATGCGACTTCTTTTGAAGCGTGTTCAATTTCGGTAATAATGCTAGACAATTGTTGCAGTTGGTTTTCGATATAACAGTTTTGTTCCTTCGTTCCGCTAATTAATTCAAGCAACTGATTGAAATCACCAGCAGTCTCTGTCATGCTTTGAATTCCTTTATGAACAAGGCTATTAACCGTTTCTACAGATTGACTTACTTGCCCTATTAATGCGTTCGTTTTTAAGATGTGATCTGACACACTTGAAGTTGATGTTTTCGTTTGATCGGATAGTTTACGAATTTCTTCGGCCACTACGGCAAAGCCTTTTCCGTATTCTCCAGCGCGTGCGGCTTCAATCGAGGCGTTTAGTGCGAGCAAGTTTGTTTGACCAGCAATGTTCCCTACAATTGTAATGACTTCGGTAATACTTGAAGCAATTTGGTTTAATTCCGTTGAGAATGTTTGAATGTCTGTAACAGCTTTTTGAATTTCAGACAGCTTTTGTCCTTGTTCTTTCAACTGGTTTTGACCTTCTAGTGAATGGTTGGCTGATTCGTCGGCCATTGACATTCCTTCTTTTGCTAACTGCAAAATAGAACTAGCTTGTGAACTAAGTTCTTTTAAAGAGGCGGAAGTTTCTTGAGAAATAGCCGCTAGTTCTTGTGAAATGGTATGAACTTTGTTCGTTAGGGCATCTTTTCGCTCGTTCTCTAACGATTGGATACGCTCAAATTCAATTTCATACGCTTCGATCACAAGCTGCTGCTCTAAGCTCAACAATTTTGAAACTGCACGAATGAGCTCCATCTGGTCTTCCTTCGAAATATTCATATTCCCAATAAGAGTGAAAAATGAATTTTGTAAATCTTGAAAGGCGGATAAATACCATTTTGTTTTCAGGCCAATTTTGACATGCATATGAGCAATATTGATCCGTTTCTGTAAAAAGGCCTCATCGATTTCTCCATTAAAAAGCTCTTGAAGATGTCTTCGTAACGTTTTTTTTAGGCGTTCTACGCTACTGTTTTCTTTAATGATTTCCATTAAGTTGGGTTGTTGCACCAGTTTTGCGTAAAAAGAATCAATAACTGATGCTAAATGTTTTTCAACTTGTGGTTGAAGGAATTTGATCGCTTGTAAATCGCTTTCTGTTAAGTCGATCATTCTTATTTGTTCAGATAGCTCTGACCTAGGTTTTACAGATAATTTAACAGTTGATGTTGCAAAATTAGATTTATCAATAGAATCATTAGTAACTTTTGATCTAAAAAATTTCATTTCCCCACTCCTCGTATAGCCCAATCTTCCTCTACTTTTTATATCAGTTTACCGTACTTTAGTCGATTACGCTATGGAATTTCATAGAGTAAACAGGTCCATTTCATCGGTTTTCAGATTTGTTTTCAGATTTTTTAGATAAAAGACTGTTTGTATAGTGCCTTTCGTTCAAACAGTCTTTTATTGTTATTCCTAGCATACATTTTAGAAAAAAGGGATGTGGCATGATGAAGTTTAGCAAATTCGTTTACAACCCATATATTATGTGTGTCATAATGGCTTGTCTGTTTACGACATTTCTTGCTGTTTTTTATGTGAGCTGGCCGTTGGTGGGTGTAGCATTCATCGGGGGAGGCTGTTTTTTTCTTTATATTGTCGCCGTTTATCGGCTAGTTCTCTATCAAGGCGTTCCAAGGCATGGAAAACAAGAAGATCATCTGTTTATGTCTCTTTGGTACGCATGGCCTCTCTATGTATTAAGCGTGATCGTGGTGTTCTTTTTCTTTAGTGAACTAGCATCAATTTTCTATGCGGCAGGTGGAGCATTTGGCATTCTTGTGAGCGAATGGCTTCAAGTGAAAAAAGTAGAAGAAAAAGCAGAAGAACGAAAAGTAAAGGTGAAGGCTCAGTAAAGGTGAAGCATAAGTGGAGGCAGATGTTACATCTGCCTCCACTGCTTACACGCTTTGTAGAAATTCGATGACTTGCTCAGGTGATTTAGCATGTGCGCTATGAAGATGAGCTGTCTTTTCACCATTTTGGTAAATCAACAAACTTGGAATCCCCATGACGTCGTATTTTTCCGCTAGTTCTGGGAATTCATCTCGATTGACTTCATACCAGTCATATTGGTTATATTCAACGATAATATCGTCAATGAACATATCCATGCGACGGCAATCCGGGCACCAGCCAGCAGTAAATTTCATAATAACGGACTTTTCCTGGGAAATTAATTGTTGGAATTGCTCGACACTTTTAACTAACTCCATGGTAACTCCTCCTCAAATGTCTATCATCTGTTATTTTAGCGTGATCTGTACGTCGGAACAAATAAAAGATTTCAATTATGTAAAGCTTTTGTTAAAATGCTGAAAATGATCATTCGTTTTTTTATACTAACAATTAATGAAGTAATATTCTTGGAGGGACTATGGGGAGATATTTAGAAATTTTTCTTGTTTCATTAAAGCTAGGTTTTACCTCTTTTGGGGGACCGACTGCCCATCTTGGGTATTTTCAAGAGGAATACATACGAAAAAAGCGTTGGCTAGATGATCAACGCTATGCGGAAATTATCGCGATTTGTCAGTTTCTTCCTGGTCCAGCGAGCAGTCAAGTCGGTATAGCGATTGGTATGCTGCGCGGTGGAATGCTAGGTGGTTTTATTTCATGGTTTGGCTTTACGATGCCTTCTGTTGTCGTGTTAATTTTGTTTGCGTTATTTTTACAGCATTCTAGTTTTGATGCCGATTATTTAATCTATGGATTAAAAATTACGGCTGTCGCAGTTGTCGCACATGCTCTTTCGCAAATGAGTAGCAAGCTGACACCGGATAAAGGGAGAAAAACAATCGCAATCATTGCGGCAATGCTAATTCTTTTATACCCGACAGCGTTTGGGCAAATTGCCATTATTGTTATTGCTGGAATTATAGGGGCTTTTATTTATAAGGATCAAAAAATATCGTCTGAGCTCTCTTTCGACTTTGGTATTGGCAAAAAAAGTGCCGCCTTTGCTTGGATATTATTTTTCGGATTGCTTATATTGCTTCCTCTCGGTCGAGAAAGCGTGAATCATATGTTTTATAGTATGTTCGACACCTTTTTCCGAGCGGGATCGATCGTGTTCGGCGGCGGACATGTTGTTATGCCGATGCTTGAGAGAGAAGTGGTTCCTTCAGGGTGGATGACGGAAGAAACCTTTTTAGCGGGGTATGGGCTGGCACAAGCTGTACCGGGTCCGTTGTTTACACTTGCTTCTTATTTAGGAACTGTCACTAGTGGCGTGACGGGGGGATTGCTTGCGACTGTTGCTATTTTTCTTCCGTCCTTTTTGCTTCTAGTTGGCACATTACCGTTTTGGGGTTGGCTTCGAGAGAAAAGTTATTTTCAAGCAGCACTCGTGGGCATTAATAGTGCGGTAGTGGGAATTTTATTAGCTGCTCTTTATGATCCGGTCTTTACAAGTGCAGTCAAGCAGCCACTTGATCTTGCTTTTGTGCTCATCGTGTATGCGGCGATTGCTGTTTGGAAACTGCCAGTATGGAAAATTGTGCTTGGAGTGATCTTTGTTAGTTTATTGTTCACATTTTTTGGATAAGTACGATGAAGACTGATAGATCAAGGCTTAGAGCTATATCGGTCTAATAGAGGAGTCTTTTGTCGGACGTTTGACTGTTGTTAAATTACGCAATAAGGTTATAATGTAGTAGGCGTAATTTTATTAGAAAGAGGAATCGTTCGATGACTTCTCCAAATCAAAATTCTAGCCGGATTGATTTCGGCTTAATCTTAATTATATTAATGATGTTTGTTGTGAGTGTTGTAGCAATTTACAGCGCGCAGACGACTGGTCAATATGGAAGTAGCAACTTTGTGTTAAAACAAACGATTTACTACATTATTGGAATGGTAATTATTTTCATTGTCATTCGGTTCGACTCCGATCAATTGTCAGCGATGTCCTGGTATTTATATGGATTCGGTTTACTTTTGCTTGTGGCTTTAATCTTTGCACCGGCGGGGATCGCACCTGTTCGAAATGGAGCTAAAGCTTGGTTTGTTTTAGGGCCAATATCAGTACAACCTTCTGAATTCGTCAAAGTGTTTTTAATTTTGACGCTTTCAAGGGTCATGGTTATTCATCACCAAAACAACCCTGTGAAGACGATACAATCAGATTTTATGCTATTGATTAAATTAGGCATTGTTACGCTAATTCCGCTCTTGTTCGTGATCAAGGAGGATTTAGGAACATCGCTTGTATTTATTGCGATCCTTTTAGGCATGATCTTTGTTTCTGGTATCACTTGGAAAATATTAGTTCCGCTTTTTGGATCAGCGACGGCCTTCATTGTCGGTATCTTTTATCTCGTACTCTATCATCCTATGGTTTTGGAGAAATATCTTGGAGTAAAGCAGTACCAGTTTGGTCGTATTTACTCTTGGCTTGATCCATACAGCTATGAAAGCTCCACAGGGTTCCATTTGACGAGGTCGCTTCTTGCGATCGGTTCTGGTCAAACGGCAGGAAAAGGTTTCGGTACGCGTGAAGTGTATCTTCCAGAAAGCCATACCGATTTCATTTTCAGTATTATTGGCGAGGAGTTCGGTTTTATTGGAGCGAGTATCGTCGTTAGTTTATTCTTTTTGTTGGTTTATCATTTGACAAAATTATCATTAAACACAAAAACTCCTTATTACTCATACATGTGTGCTGGTGTCATCGCGATGATCACCTTCCACGTCTTTCAAAATGTTGGAATGACTATCGGACTTTTACCGATTACGGGAATTCCATTACCGTTCATTAGCTACGGAGGAAGTTCTCTTATGGGAGCTATGTTTGCGATGGGACTGATCTTCTCGATCACCTACAATGAACGGCGATATATGTTTTCGTCTAATGACTGAAAAAAGCTAGGCCTCTTGATGATGGGGCCTAGCTTTTTTTGTGCTCTACTTCTTTTTTTCATAACTACAATGTATAATATCAGAGCGCAAGTGAGTGGTGGTGCCTGTCACTCCCCGATAATTGTCGAATTAATGAGTTGTCCGCATATTCTTGAGAGTGGTTTATGGGGGTTTTCTATGTGAATGAAGCAGACATGATTTTAAACTATTTGTAATAAATAGAAGTGTTTGCTAAAATTATGTCGAAGTAGTCTTTTTTTTTGTGGAAAAAGATGGTGATACAATTTGTGTAAAAGTAGTAGGGAAATAGAATCATTTTTAAAATAAAGAGGAGAGTAGTAGATGAGTAAAAAGAAAAAGTGGATTATCGCGATTGCAGTAGTCATCATACTAGCTTTAGTAGCTGGTGGTTACATATTTACAAAGTCTAAGTTCAATAGTTCAGAAGGCGAAGGCGAAATTTTCCCGATGAAAGTAAGCGATATGATGGGGGGAATGGAGGCTGGTTCCGGAGGTTTGTTTGCTGGAGTTGTTGAGCCGAAGGAAACAGAGAAAATCTTTATTGACCCTCAACGTGGAACGATTAAAGAAGTGTTTGTGAAAGAAGGAGACGTTGTTAAAGCAGGTGCCCAACTTTTTTCTTATGAAAATAAGGAAGGCGAAATGGAATTAAAGCAAAAAGGGATCGAGCTTGAAATTGCCAATAGTAGCGTGAAACAGAAGAAAGACGAAATTTGGCAAACAGAAAAGCAAATCAAAAATGCCGCTGGGGAAGAGAAAACGGCATTAAGACAGCAAGTGACGCAAGCACAGGCTGACTTAAAGATCGCTCAGTTTGAAGTGGAAAAAGCGAATTTAGAATATCAAGAAATGAAGAAGAAAGTGAACGATAATATTGTTAAAGCGAAAGTAAACGGTATCGTTCAAAAAGTCGATGAAGAGCAAAAGCAATCATCTGGAAATAATCAAATGGAGCAACAGCAAGCACCAGGTTCATTTATGCAAATTTATAATACCGATGCTTATTTTGTAAAAGGAACTGTGAACGAATTAATTAAAGATGAGCTGCAAGTCGGTCAAGAAGTGAACATCGTTAGTCGAAAAGATCCAGCATTAAAATGGCCAGGGAAAATTACCGAAATTGGTAAATTACCAACTGAAGAAAATGGAGACGAGATGGGCATGGATATGGGTATGGGGGATATGATGATGAACCCGCAAGCGTCGAACTACCCGTTCCAAGTGCAACTGACAGAGCATGAAGGCTTAGAGTTCGGTTACCATGTATTTATTGAGTTAAAAGGAGAAGAAGAAGCAACTGAAGAAGTAATGATTCCATCAGATATGATTGTGATGGATGGCGATAAAGCATTTGTCTGGACGGTCGTTGATGAGAAGTTGAAGAAGCAAGAAGTCAAACTGGGTGAGGAACTACCAGAGATGATGATGACGATCATCGAGAGCGGATTAAAGCAAGAAGATTACATTGTGTATCCTGATGACACAGTAAAAGAAGGAAAGAAGGTAACTATTGATGATTCACTTGAAGAACATCAATAAATCATATTGGATTGGGAAGGAAGAAGTTCCGATCCTTCACGATATCAATCTTTCTATTGAAGAAGGCGAATATGTATCGATTATGGGGCCGTCTGGCTCAGGGAAATCAACGATCATGAATATTCTAGGTTGTTTAGATACACCAACGTCAGGAGAATATATACTCGATGGTAATAGCGTGCTATCACGTAAAGAAAACGATCTTTCCAAAATTCGAAATGAATATATCGGTTTCGTTTTTCAAAACTTTAACTTGCTTCCGAGGCTGTCTGCTGCAGATAATGTCCAATTACCGCTCGTGTATGCGAAAGTGAATAAAAAGGAAAGACGAGAACTGGCGATTGAGGCGTTAACGAAAGTCGGCTTGGCGGATCGCGTCGATTTTAAGCCGACACAGCTATCAGGGGGACAAAAGCAGCGGGTTGCGATTGCGCGTGCGCTCATTAACAAACCGAAGTTTATTTTAGCGGATGAGCCGACGGGAGCGCTTGATTCGGTTTCAAGTGAACAAGTGATGAACTTGTTTACTGAGTTGAATCGAGAAGGTGTTACTGTTGTGTTGATCACCCATGAAGATGAGATTGCTGAGTTTGCTCATCGGAAAATTTTGCTTCGTGATGGTGCGGTCATTAAGGATGAAAGGAGAGAAGGCTATGCTAGATAATTTAAAGCTATCCTTTCAATCCATTTTTGCTCATAAAATGCGTTCGATTTTAACGATGTTAGGGGTTATTATCGGTATTGCTTCGATCATTGCGATTGTCGCGATGATCGAAGGGCAAAAAGAAAGTTTGAAATCAAGTATTGTCGGAACCGGAAATAACTCGATTGCCATTATGTTTCAGTCGCCTGAAGCGATGGCGATGGGGGGAGATATGATGATGGGGGGAAGTGAAGAGCCTCCGCCAGATGTCATTCCGACGATTACGGATGAACAACTAGAAGAAGCAATGGTACCTGACTTAGTGAAGTCGATTGCCGTTTTTTATCAAAATTATACGCAAGCTTTTTATTTGAACAACTATTCTGACTCTGATCTGTATGCAATCGACGATAAGTATTTTTCGATTTTTCCAATCAAAATTCTTGAAGGAAGAAAGATTGCGCCGGTTGAGTACGAAAAAGGCAGTCAAGTCGTAATGATTAATAAAGCAACAAGAGATGCTCTCTTTCCAGAGGGGAACTCGGTTAATCAAGTGATTGAAATTAATAAAGTCCCGTTTCGTGTTGTCGGTGTATATGCCGATGAAAAAAGCGAAGAAAATAATATGTTTATGATGGATATGGACATGGGGAAAGTGTATGTGCCTAAGTCGGCATGGCCGCATTTAGGTAGCTTTAACGATATTCCCCAAGTGCTCGTCCAAGCATATCATTCCGATCAGTTAGAGGCGGCAGGACAATCAGTGGCGGATTCTTTGAACAGTCATTTACCGTCGACGTCTACTTGGATGTATGGCATTCCTAACTTGGATCAAATTATGAAAGAAATCAATGAGTTTAACCAAGCCTTTACGTTATTATTAGGTGGTATTGCTAGTATTTCTTTACTCGTTGGCGGTATTGGCGTCATGAATATTATGCTCGTTTCTGTTACGGAACGAACGAGAGAAATCGGCATTAAAAAAGCACTTGGAGCGAAGCGTTCCGTCATTCTATGGCAATTTTTAACGGAGTCGGCTGTACTTACAAGCATCGGTGGCATCATCGGCGTATTAGTCGGTTTAGGAGGCGCTAAAGCAATCTCTTACTTTGCCAACCTACCATTGCCGCTCCGATCCCTGCCATTGTCGGATCCGTTCTCTTCTCTATGGCAGTCGGCATCATCTTCGGCTTAATCCCATCGATGAAAGCCGCTAAAATGAAGCCAATCGATGCATTGAGATACGAGTGATCAGGTGCCTGTCACTCCCCGGTTTTTGTCGAACAAATATACTTGATTTTTGTAGAGAAAAGCCTGTACATAGTGAATGTGCAGGCTTTTCTTTTATCCCCTTTTTTTGTCTAGTTGGCTGGTGATAAAATGGTAGAAGAAGAGTAGTGCGTAATGTTCAAGTTTATCCCGCATTAACGGGCTGTAAGACTCCCACTTCAACAGGGCAGAAAAAGCACAGACATATAGTCGGGAGATCAACAGCCCGTAAACGCCCGATCCGTTCAACTAACAATCAGTGGGGATGAAGAAAACTCCCACTGATTGAAGTTTCACTTTATTTCTGGAATAACTAAAAGTTTGGTTTTCTGAAAAATCCAAAAATGTTTTTTCATAATAAATTGGAGGGTGTTACGATGAAAAACGAAACGCAGCAACTAGCAAGAACCAATGAAGGAAAGCTGAGAACGAAAGAAGAACAATGGCAAAAATTGAAACGATGGGAAAGAGAATTGCTTAATGACTTAGCAGGTGCCTGTCACTCCCCGACATTTGTCGAAGAGGTGATCGTGCTTAAACCTTTTGCTAGAGAGGATATTCCTTTGTTAATCGATTGGGTGGAGACGGCGGAGTTTTTGATGCAGTGGAGTGGGGCACAGTTTCGTTTTCCTTTAACGGAGGAGCAGTTAGAGGAATATTGGCGAATGAGCTGTGAGAAAGATCGTAATGTCTATAGTTATAGCGTCGTACATAAAGAACAACAACAGGTGATTGGTCACCTTTCTTTCAAAGTCGATCCCGTGAATCAATCAGCTAGAATTGGAAAGGTGTTGATTGGTGATCCGAGTATGAGAGGGAAAGGAATTGGTTCACAAATGATCCAACAAGCCTTAACGATTCTCTTTGAGGAGATGCAGCTGCATCGAGTGAATCTTGGTGTATTTGACTTTAACGAGTCAGCTATTGCTTGCTATGAACGCATCGGGTTCAGGAGAGAGGGCTTGATGCGCGAATGTAGAAAAATAGGTCATACGTATTGGAATCAATGGGAAATGGGGATATTATCAAGGGAGTGGATCAAAAATAAGTGATTGATGAACAAAGTGTGGTGTAAGAAATGATTCAGCCGAAGTTAGCTCAACAAATTATTTATGAAGTTCGGAAGCTGCTCGATGAAGATATTATTGTCGTTGATACAGATGGGCGTATTATTGCGAGTACGGATCGTTCACGAATTGGCCGTTTTCATGAAGGGGCCGCACTTGTAAGTGAAACGAGAAAAAAGAGGATTGTTACAGAAGAAGATGAACAGCGATGGACAGGCGTGAAGATGGGCGTGAACTTGCCAATTATGTTTCGCGGGGAAGTCGCCGGGGTGATTGGGATTACCGGTTCTCCTGAAAAAGTATCGCAATATGGAGAACTGTTAAGAAAAATGACCGAACTGTTTATTCAAGAAAATCATTATCATGAGGAAGAGGACTGGCATACGCGATCATTAGAAGCGTTTGTATTACAGTGGATGGAGAAAAGAGAATGGGATGATTTATTTCTCAATAAAGCGAATGTATTAGACGTCGATTTAATGGCTAGGCGGCAAGTCGTTCTTATCCATTATCCGGATACACTCCTATTGAAGCCGATTTTGCGTCATTTCTCGGAAGTAGTGAAACAGCAATCAAAGTCGATCATCCTCCGCTGGGGACAAGATCAACTTATGATTTTGCTCGATGAAGAAAAGACAATGGATCAATTCGAGAAATGGAAGGCGTTGCTTGAAAAACAGCTCGCTTGCCGTGTTGCCATCGGTGTCGGTTCTCTGCAACCAGCAACGGAATTGAAAACATCCTTTCAACAAGCGGAACGAGCATTACATGTAGCAAAGCTTGCCTCGACGATCGTATTAGAAAGGGAGCTGATGCTTGAGTTAATTTTAAGTGATCTCCAATCAAGCACGAAAGCGACTTATATGGAGCGAACGATTGCGCCAATTATAGATGATCAAGAATTAATGGAGACCCTTTCTGCCCTTTTCACTCATAACTTTTCTTATAAGCAAGCTGCAGAATCAATCCCAGTTCATATTAACACGCTCCATTACCGCTTGAAGAAAATAGAAGAGACGACAGGGTTGAATCCGAAAGTGTTAGAAGATCAATTCCAGTTGTATTTAGCTTGGCGACTATTTAACGCATGAGCTCGTTTGTGCATAAATAGTATTTACTATGGAAAACGCGTGCGAGATCCCCACAAAAATTGCAAATCTAGTTTGGCATTCTATATGAAGCCATTAAAATTGTATGTTTCGATAAAAAAAGCAGGTCGCTCACCTGCTTTTTTTATCTGTTCCTCCATAGTGTTTGTTCATCAAGCTGCCTTATACTGAAGAAAACGTGGTGAAGGGAGCCAATTGTTATGTTTTCTCAACAAGTAAAGGAAAAATTAGTGGAGATTGTCGGTTCAGACAATGTAGATGATTCGAAAGCAGGTCGCCTTGTTTATTCATATGATGCAACACCGAACTTTCAATCGATGCCCGATGCCGTTGTGGCACCAAGAAATACGAAAGAAGTATCTGACATTGTTAAAGTGTGCCATGAGCATCGCATTCCAATCGTTCCTAGAGGTTCCGGTACGAATCTTTGCGCCGGTACTTGCCCAACAGAAGGGGGCATTGTTCTACTTTTTAAACATATGAATCAAATCATTGAAGTTGATGAAGAAAATTTAACCGTGACGGTGCAGCCAGGCGTCGTTACATTAGATATGATTCATGCTGCAGAGAAGAAAGACTTATTTTACCCACCTGATCCGAGCTCGATGAAAATCTCGACGATTGCCGGAAATATTAATGAGAATTCTGGTGGTCTTCGTGGATTAAAATATGGTGTGACGCGTGATTATGTGTTAGCACTTGAAATTGTTTTACCGAACGGAGACGTGATCCGCACAGGAGGAAAGCTAGCGAAAGATGTCGCCGGTTATGACTTAACTCGTTTGTTCGTCGGATCAGAAGGTACGCTTGGTGTAATTACTGAGGCAACGTTGAAGTTAATCCCGATGCCCGAAACGAAAAAGACGATGCTCGCTTTATATCAAGACCTTGAAGTGGCCGCGCGTTCTGTTTCTTCTATTATTGCTAATAAAATCATTCCAACGACGCTTGAGTTTCTCGATCAACCGACGTTGAAAGTGGTAGAGGATTTCGCCAAAATTGGCTTACCGACCGATGTACAAGCGGTTTTATTAATCGAACAAGATGGACCGGAAGAAGTTGTCGCTCGCGATATGAAAAAGATGGCGGATATTTGTCGAGCAGAAGGGGCAGTGTCGGTTGAAGTGGCAGAGACGGAACAAGAGGCAGATGCACTTCGTACCGCTCGCCGCTCCGCTCTTTCCGCTTTAGCTCGCTTAAAGCCGACGACGATTTTAGAAGATGCGACGGTTCCACGTTCGGAAATTGCGGCGATGGTGAAAGCGATTAATGAGATTGCTGTGAAGCATGACGTGAATATTTGTACATTTGGTCATGCGGGAGATGGGAATCTGCACCCGACTTGTTTAACGGATGCTCGTGATCATGAAGAAATGGAACGGGTGGAAGAAGCCTTTGCTGAAATTTTTGCCAAAGCAATTGCGTTAGGTGGCACGATTACTGGTGAGCATGGGGTGGGCGTGATGAAAGCTCCTTATTTGGAATGGAAGCTCGGAGCAGAAGGAATTCACGCGATGAAAGCGTTAAAGCAAGCATTTGATCCCCATAATATTATGAACCCAGGGAAAGTATTCGCGAAAGAAAGCCGCAAAAGAGTGGTGGTGACGAAATGACAACGTTGAAAGAACAACGGCAAATTCAAGTAGAGTTTCAGTCACGGATGAATGAAGATGAATTGCTGAACTGCATGCGCTGTGGTTTTTGCTTGCCGTCTTGCCCGACTTATATTGAATCGGGGCATAAAGAAAGCCACTCTCCACGTGGTCGTATCGCTTTAATGAAAGCAGTGGTCGATGGCTTAATTGAACCGGATGAAGATGTGGAACGTTCATTAGAGCTTTGCCTCGGCTGCCGCGCCTGTGAACCAGTTTGTCCATCTGGCGTTAAATATGGTCATTTATTAGAAGAAGCTCGCGACATTATTAACCAAAATAAAAAGCATTCCGCACCTGTTCAAGCGTTGCGTAACGTCGTCTTCAAAGGGCTGTTTCCACATCAGGAGAGAATGGTGACTGTCACTAGTTTACTCGGCTTTTATCAGCGAAGCGGTTTGCAAAAGGTTGTAAGAAAAGCAGGCTTTATGAATCTATTCCCTGAGAACTTACGTACGATGGAACGAGTGTTACCACAAGTACCGAAGAAAAAGGATATGAAAAATCGTCCGACGAATTTATCAGCCGAAGGAAAAAAAGCAGTGGCAACGGTCGCCTTTTTCTCCGGTTGTTTAATGGACACAATGTTCATGGAAACGAATAATGCGACGATGAAGTTGTTACAAAAAGCCGGCTGTAACATTACCATTCCGACAACACAAGCATGTTGTGGAGCTCTTCATGGACATAGTGGAGAGAAAGAAGGAGCGAAAGAATTAGCTAGAAGGAACATTGCTGCCTTTGAAGCTTACCAAGTGGACTATATTATTACGAACGCTGGCGGCTGCGGAGCTTTCTTAATTGACTACGATCACTTACTGAAAGATGACCCGCAATGGGCAGAGCGGGCAAAAGCTTTTGTTGCCAAAATTAAAGACATTACGCAAATTTTATACGAGCTGGATTTTCATAAAAAAGTACCATTGAAAATGAACAATCCGCAAATTGTCACCTATCAAGATTCCTGTCATTTGCGCAATGTGATGCGGACGTTCACTGCCCCTCGTGTTCTATTAGCAGCTATTAAAGGCGTGGAATTTAGAGAAATGGAAGAATCAGACCGTTGTTGTGGTTCAGCGGGGATTTATAACATTGTCGAATCCGAGATGTCTATGCAGATTCTCGATCATAAAATGGAAAAGGCGAAAGCTACGGCTGCTCACACGATTGTTACAGCGAATCCAGGTTGTCTATTGCAAATGAAACTAGGGATCGAGCGTGAAGGGCTAAGTGAAAAAGTTCGTGCCGTCCATATCGTTGATTTGCTTTTAGAGGCATTAGGGTAATATTAGTAAAAAAGAAGGGAGAATGATGATCATTCTCCCTTCTTTTTTATAAAATTGTAAAATTTATGTGAAAATCATAGGTATTTGTTGACTTCTCATTCTAATAAATAGGAAAATTAACATATTACTTTGTATTTATTAGATCCTATTCTTGAGAGGCGGAACAGGCTTATGCTTTTTTTAAAGAGAAAAAGCAAGATTGC
This sequence comes from Bacillaceae bacterium SAS-127, assembly GCA_002261155.1. Classification (GTDB taxonomy): domain Bacteria; phylum Bacillota; class Bacilli; order Bacillales; family Domibacillaceae; genus Bacillus_CE. The sequence continues at coordinate 17,102 of NKXN01000041.1, forward strand.
AACAGAAACATATTCGTACAGTGAAGAGAAAGTCTCCATTCAACTGGCTGATCCAGAGATGAAGCTTCAGCTAGAAATGGTTCGATTAAAAGAGGAAGATTTGCAACGGGTAAAAATGTTGGGAGCTCTTTTAACTGATCAATTAGATGATGTCATTGACCGTTTTTATCAAGTAGTGATGAAAAGCCCGGAATTAGAGTCAATTATTCAAAGCCATTCTACTATTAGTAAATTGAAAAAGGTGATTCATCGACATATTATGGAGCTGTTTGACGGAACGATTGATGCGGAGTTTATTCATAAGAGGTTAAGTGTGGCGAAAGTACATTATCGCATTGGGTTGAAACCAAAATGGTATATGTGTGCTTTTCAAGAGCTACAAAATGGTTTGATTCAAAAGATTACCGAAAAAATTGAAGATGCAACGTTACAATATAAATGTATTTCTTCTATTTCTAAGTTATTAAGCTTTGAACAACAGCTCGTGCTAGAAGCTTATGACAGTGAAACTCAACTAGCGATTGAACAGGAGCATGAGAAAGCCCAACTGAAAATTACGAATGCCATTGAGAAAGTATCGAATAATTTAGGGCAAATCGTTTCAGATGGGATGGAGATTGCCGATGAATTATCTCAGGATTCTAATCAGTTAAAGACTCACATTCACTCGACTAAAGAGAAAATGGAAGAGACGTGCCAACTAGCATCAAGTGGACAAGGAACGATGGTGCAGCTGACAGAACATTTCTCGGAAATGGGAACGACGTCTTCAGATGCGTATATATTAATTGAGAAACTATCGTCCTCTTTTGAAGAAGTGATCCGTTCGATGCAGTTGATCATTAGCATTGCGGATCAAACGAATTTATTATCTTTAAATGCAGCGATTGAAGCGGCTCGCGCTGGAGAAGCAGGAAAAGGCTTTTCGATTGTCGCACAAGAGGTAAGGAAATTGTCCGATGCGACGAAAACTTCGGCAGATTCAGTCGGTGTATTAATTGATCAAGCGACAGTCGACATGGAACGAGTGAAAACTGTCATGCAACAGCTCGATTCACTTGTAAAAACTAATCAATCCTCTTGCTCAAGCGCTATTGCCTCTTTTAGCGATATCGTGGACTCTTTACAATTAACAGTCAATGAAATACCAGAAGCGGATCATCACATTGAACTTGTCTCTGAATCCACGAAACAGATTAATGAGGCCATTTTGTTTATTAACGAAGCAATCGAAGCACTTAAAACAGAACAAGTGACATAAAGAAAGAACCTCTACACAAATGAGGTTCTTTTTTGTTACTTATTTCTCGCAATGAAGTGGTGTAATTGATCCAGTGTAGTCATATTTTCATTGCATGCTTGTGGATCTTGGCAAATGTAGTTTCCTCTTTTCACAAATGTTCCTTGTTGGGGTCCCTTGACTTCGGTCATAAACATGCCCACTTCTTCATATTGATGGCAAAGCGCACAAATGCTTTTTTTTGTGACAGGATTAAATGTTCCTTGCAGCCCAATTAGCTTATTTTCATATGGAGCGATAATAAACCTCTTATTTGAGCCCAGGTCCTCCCAGCTTAAATAAGAAATCCCTTCCCAATTCACTTCCTTTAAAAAAGAAGTCTTTAGCTTCTTTGCTTTTGGAAATAGCTTTTTCAGTGTTTGTTCTGTGACTGTTGGGAAAGGCAGCACATAAGGCTTTAATTGAGCTAACACAGCTTCGGCTTTTTCTTCAATCGTAAGGATAGGAGCAAGCACTTGCTGCTGTTCTTCATTTATATTCGGAAACAAAGCAAAGATTTTTTCTTTCGCGAGAGATTTCAACGCTTGAAGAACATCTATATCAGACACACTCGCATGACCATTCGTAAGAATCTGTGCCTGTGACTGAATAAAATGAAATTGATCACTTCGGATAAATGGTTCCATTCTTCTCACTCCTCTTTCGCTTTAAGTGTAAAACATTGGTTGCGCTTTAGAAAGGGAGAAAATAAGTAGGAAATAAACTTGACTTAAAAAAGCGTCTTCCATTAAGAAAGAACGCTTTGTATCAGGATTATTTCTTATACACAATCTTTTTAATCGTTTCCACAGAGAGGAAATAATCTTCAGCTAGTTGTGCAATCGTTTGGCCGTTTTTAAAGGCTTGTTGAATGGAGGAGTTTCGGTTATCGAGCGTTTTTCTGCTTCCTGAACGTGTCCCCCATGGTTCGTAAGACTTTTTTTGTTTAGGGATATAGATCGTTTCCCCTTGAACATATTTTTGAATTTCAATAATTAACTGTTCTGGTAACACATTAGTTGCTTTTACATATTTCATATTGGTCAGCCCCTTATTTAAATAGTAAAAAATAAGGTGCAAAGCCAAATAAAATAGGCGATAGTGAGTTAAACGAACGTCCGCCCCATGCAAAGTATCGCCATGTTCCTATCAGGCTTTGCATGAGTCGCTCCAGACTGTGGTAAATAGAACTGATTTACCATTTGACCACCCCCAAGGATTTTATTTCCTATATATTATAAGATAAAATGAAGTGTCTTGCATCTCGTTACGAAAGGAATTGAAAAATGGACAACGAATGGATTCAATGGCTACCAGCTCACCCGCTCGTCGCTATGATTGTGAGCGTCAGTTTAAATATAGTGGTGGCTATTGTCGGTGTCTTGCCGAGTGCGTTCATCACAGCGGTGAATATTGGGGTGTTTGGATTAACAGGGGGACTAGTCGTATCGATCATTGGAGAAGCGGCAGGGGCTGTCGTCAGTTTTCTTCTATATCGTCGAGGTTTGAAGAAATGGAAGCTAAAAGTAGAAAATAAATTTTTGAAAAAGCTAGAACGAACAACAGGAGTGGAAGCGATCTTTTTAGTCCTGTTCTTAAGGGTGGTTCCTTTTGTCCCTTCTGGTGCCGTGACGCTTTCGGCAGCCTTCAGTCAAATGGGTCTGCTTTCTTTCAGTGTAGCGAGTACGATTGGAAAAATTCCTTCCTTGTTCATTGAAGCGTATTCTGTGCAACAAGTGTTGCAATTAACATGGCAATGGCAGATAGGAATACTACTTGTACTCGTTATTTGCTACATCGTTTATAAGCTAGTTTCATGAAAAATGTCTATTTAGTGACAGTTACCTCCCACATCTTATTTTTTGTTAGAATTATCCGATATTTTATATGTAATATTTAAACAGAAATGGGTGGTAGGCGTGAGGCGGTATCAACAGTTAAACAAAAATTTTATCAACGGGGAATGGGTCGAGGGAAGTAGTGGCCGATTTTTAGCGGATGTGAATCCATACAATGGGGAAGAGATTGCCAAGTTTCAACTGGCGAGCATCAAAGATTTAGATCATGCTTATAAAAGTGCTGATCAAGCTCGACAGGAGTGGGGGAAAGTCAATCCTTATAAACAAAGAGAGATTTTAGAAAGTGCGGTTACTTACATACAAGCAAATAGAGAAGACATAATAGAGATTATTATTGAAGAGTTAGGCGGCACACGATTAAAGGCAAATTTTGAAATTGGGCTTGTGATCGATATCCTTAAGGAAGCAGCAACTTATCCGTTACGAATGGAAGGGAAAATTTTACCGTCGCCTGTGGATGGAAAGGAAAATCGCTTATATCGGAAGCCGGTTGGAGTGGTCGGGGTGATCAGTCCATTTAATTTCCCTTTTTTCCTTTCGATGAAGTCAGTGGCGCCAGCGATCGGAGCAGGAAATGGTGTCGTATTAAAGCCGCATGAAGAAACGCCAATTACCGGGGGGGCGTTAATCGCTAAAATTTTTGAAGAAGCGGGAGTGCCTAAAGGGCTATTGAATGTAATTGTGACGGACATTAAAGAGATTGGCGATACGTTTGTTGGACACCCAATTCCAAATGTGATTTCGTTTACGGGTTCCACGACAGTTGGCCGACATATTGGTCAAAAAGCGATCCAACATTTCAAAAAGCCACTACTTGAGCTCGGGGGAAATAGTGCTTTTATTATTTTAGATGATGCTGATTTAGATTATGCAGTAGAAGCCGCGACATTTAGTCGATTTACTCACCAAGGACAAATCTGTATGTCTGCGAATCGGATTCTCGTTCATCACTCTCTTTATGAGGAGTTCAATCGTAAATTCAAAGAAAAGGTATGTTCTTTAAAAGTAGGTAATCCGAAAGAAGCGGATACGGTCATTGGTCCAGTAATGAATAAAAAACAAGCAGAGCGTCTAGAAGGGATCATTCAGCTAGCAATCGAAGAAGGAGCAACTCCGCTTTTAAAAGGAAGAATAGAAGGGACGCTTGTCCATCCGACGATCTTAATAGATGTCTCGCCTCATATGTGTGTGGCTCAAGAAGAATTATTTGGACCTGTCGTAACAGTGGCCCCATTTGATACAGATGAGGAAGCCATTGCTTTTGCGAATCATACACATTATGGGTTAAGTGGAGCTGTACATACTAGTAATATTGACCGTGGAGTGCAGTTAGCTCAACAAGTAGAAACAGGGATGATTCATGTGAATGACATCACAATTAATGATGAGCCGATTGTCGCTTTTGGCGGTGAGAAATATTCAGGTATTGGTCGACTGAATGGAGAATGGAGCTTAGATGAGTTTACAACGATAAAGTGGATTTCCGTCAATCGTTCGAAACGGACGTTTCCATACTAATTTAATGAAAAGAGGAAGTTAAAGATGAATCATGTAGACAATCAATATCATCCGATTATCCAATCTTTTTTGACGGTGGCTCCTTTGTTAAATCATTTGATCCTAGATGATGTGACGATTGGGATTTACGATACGGAAAAATTAATTATTAACATCCCAGCGAAAACATTTGCTTTACAGGTAAAGCCTGATGATCCTTTAGTTGAAGGAGATATTATCACAAATGCTATTAGACAAGGAAAGGAACAAACAGACTATGTGCCGAAAGAATTATTCGGTTTTCCACTTATAGCAAAAGCGATCCCTTTATTTGACGAACATCACCGAGTGATTGGTGGAATAGGCGTAGGAACAAGCCTTGAAAAAGCAAACCAATTGTATGAAGTGGCGGAAAACCTATCTGCAATTGTAGAGCAAACGTCCGCCACGATTAATGAAGTAGCTTCTTCTGTCAACAATTTAGCAGATCGTTCCACAAATATCGTCTCGAAAGTTAATGAAGTAGAAGATGGCGCCAAAGAAATTGGAAATATATCTGCTGCTGTTAGAGGAATATCAGAACAAAGTAATATGTTAGGACTGAATGCAGCGATTGAGGCCGCACGTGCTGGTGAAGCTGGTCGAGGTTTTTCGGTTGTTGCTGACGAAATTCGTAAGCTTGCGAATTCATCGAAAGAAAGTGTTGGACAAGTAGATAAGATTACGATCAAAATGCAATCGATGATCGGTGATTTAACAGAGTCATTCGATCAAATTAATGAGATTACGGAAACACAAGCAGCAGCTATTGAACAAATTTCAGCGACAGTGGCAGAGATCAGCTCCAACGCTGAACAACTATCTAAAATGGTGAAAGAAAAAATGAATACGTCCCACTAATTCAGATCATAGAAGAACACCGGGTCACTTTGAGTGGCTCGATGTTCTATTTAAACTAGCGAATATACTTAATCATGGCCACTTCATCACAGCACTCTAGCTTCGGACAGTTCATGCAATCGATCCACGTTTTTTCCGGCAATTCCTCTCGATTAATGCGCTCAAACCCACATTTGGTGAAAAACTCAGTTTCATAGGTTAACGAAATGACACGCTTCACTTCTAATCTAGCTGCTTCGTTGATCACATGATCCACTAATTGTCGCCCGATTCCCTTGCCTGCATGTTCTGGCGAGACGACTAAAGAACGGACTTCCCCAAGATCCTGTCCTAACACATGCAAACCAGCGACTCCAAAAATATTCTCGCCCTCTTTCATCACATACAAGCTTTGGATTTGCTGATATAAAGATAAAAGCGAACGCGGCAACACAATCCCTTTTTCCGCATACCCTTGAATTAATTGATAAATCGCTGGCACATCAATTGTTTTCGCATTAAAAATATTCATCATCATTCTCCTCATCATTCCTGTCATTGTTCATCATAAAAAGTAATTATAATTATGCAATAAAATGATTATATATTCAATTGTTTGCTAGAAAAAAGTAAGGAACATTTCGATGTGTTTAAAGTTTAAACAAGCGGATGCAGCTGTAAAAATTCAAGACAAGGGCGAAAGAAATAATCAATAGCAATGGAAAAAAGACGAATGGATACATCGTTCGTCTTTTTATATTCTAATTTTTCGTCTGAAATTGGACGAATTAATCATCATCTGAGCCAATAAATAGGCACTCTCTCAGTCATCTGTCTGGTTTTCTTGTGTGAAATTATTCTTTTTAAACGCTTCTTGCTCTTTCTCACTCATGATTCCTTTCGCTTTGCCGATATTTCCATCTTGTATACTCCAAATGACGTTATGATCTTCATCCACCTTTTTGAAGTTCCCTTTTCTCCAGTTTTCTAAAATCCCAAGCATTTTTTCTTTATTAGGATAGTTGTTTGCCGACACAATTTCGATGAGCTGGTCAATACGTTCAGGTGTCATTTCGATTGCTCCCCATTTGTCATCTGCAATCACAAATTGATGTGTCATTTTGTTCATCACATTTAACACTTCATCTTCGGTCGAGTCCGCCGTCACTTCACTCGGCTTTTCCTCTTGAATATTTTTCGTTTGTTGGAGATTGACTCCATCCTTTGTTACCTGTTCTCGATCGTTAAAGAAAATGATGAGTTGCATGCTGCCATAGATAATTAAAGTAATCAGTAAGATGAAAAAAAGTAAAATGATGCCTATTTTTTTTGAATTTTTTGTCGCTGGTTCCATGATCGCTGCTCCTTTTTTCAAAAAGATATTCTTCCAATTATATCATATATTGGTTTTTTTGAATCCGGAAAGAGGTGTACGATTCTGCAAATCGACCCCTGCGGCTGAGTAAAAGCGCAATCCCTCTTTACTATTTCTCATCAATTTTTAATCTAGTTATCATGCTCTTCTCTTTTTCCAACATTAGTATAGAGCTAACAAATAATAGTTAAGGGAAAGGAAGTATATAGATCATGCGTATTTTAGTTGTGCCTTCGGGCTTTAAAGAAAGTTTAGATGCGGAGCAGGCGGCTCAGTCGATGAAAGAAGGGATTATGCGGGTGATGCCGAGTTCGAATGTGCGAACGTTGCCGATGGTAGATGGCGGAGAAGGATTCACAAAAACAATTATTAAAATGAAGAACGGTCAATTATTCAAAGTGAAAGTAACAGGTCCAGTCGGGAAAAAGGTGTCCTCCCATTTCGGCGTGTTTGGTAAAAAGAAAAAAACAGCGGTGATCGAGATGGCGGCCGCTGCAGGACTTCGTCTAGTTCCACGAAATATGCGAGATCCTAGAAAGACGACGACACATGGCGTTGGCGAATTAATAAAAGCGGCCTTAGATAAAGGGGTGCAGCGAATTTTACTCGGCTGTGGTGATTCAGGTACATCCGACGGGGGCGCAGGGATGGCGCAGGCACTAGGAGTGAAGTTTCTCGATAAACAGAGAAAGGAAATCGATATTGAAGGTGGGACATCCCTTTTAAGAGTAGACAAAATCGATCTATCGGGAGTGGACCGAAGACTTCAGCACGTACAAATTGATGTTGCTTGCAATTGGTTCAATCAATTATGCGGAGAAAACGGCGTGGCACGGGTATTTGGTCCGCAAAAAGGAGCAACGCCAGAGCAAGTAGCGGAATTAGAAGCGGCGCTTGAACAATTGGCAAGCATCATTGAGCGTGATCTCGGCATCGATGTTAGAGAGATGCCAGGAGGCGGCGCATCAGGCGGGCTCGGTACTGGATTGCACGCGCTCATCGGGGCGAAGTTACATCCTCGTTATGACATCATTATGAAGTATATTGACCTGGATCAAATGCTGTTAAAAAGCGATCTCGTCTTCACCGCAGAAGGTAGTATCGATTTTCAAACACCGCGCGGAAAAATTCCAGCCGAAGTCGCTAAACGGGCGAAGAAGCATCAATTGCCGGTTGTCGCGTTAGTCGGAACGGTCGGCAAAGGAGCGCGACTGAATTATGAACATGGGATTGATGCATACACGAGCATTTTGCCTATGCCATCTACCCTTGAAGAAGCTTTTATGCATGCGGAGAAATGGTTGAAAGATTGTACCGAAAGTGCGATGCGAACGATTTTAGTCGGCTTGCAATTAGCTTCTCGTTTAAAGAAAAAGGGGCGAGTTTCTTGAAGGCAGCATTAGCAGCGAAGCAGGAAGCGGTAGTACTGGCCGAAGCGGCAAAGCAACGGCCGGCTTGGGTTGTTCCGCTCGTGCTCATCAGTTTATTAGAGCTTTTCCTTTTGTTTGCCACGTCGATGACGATGGAAGCGAAGTGGAGCTTGTTTAGTTTCGGATGTGCGATCATTTTATGGACGACAACGAGCCTTAATTCTGCTTACGTTGCTTTAGGGGTTGTGTTATTTCTCGTCGTGACCGGAACGGCGAAGCAAGAGCTATTATTTGAATCATTAGCTTCTGATGTCATTTGGTTAATGATTGGCTCCTTCATTCTTGGAGGCGCTCTGCAAGTGACAGGATTAGCAGAGAAACTGACGAATCTTGTTATTAGCCGAGCGAAAAATGTGACGAGTTTATTTACGCTATTAACGATCGTCGTGCAATTGCTGGCATTTTTCATTCCATCGACATCGGGGCGGGCGGCGGTATTGCTTCCGGTTTTTCATTCGTTAACAACAGAAATCGGCAGTCGTCGTCTGACGAAAGCGATGGCGATTTTACTACCGACGATCATTTTAGTATCAACGAGCTCGACGATGATCGGAGCGGGCTCGCATTTTATCGCTTTGGATATGTTGAAGGAGTTTAGCGGAAAAGAAATTTCCTTCATTGAATGGCTGTTGTGGGGCTTACCATTTGGAATCGTGGCGAGCTTCCTATCTTGTCGGATCGTCCTCTTCCTTTTTCTAAATAAGCAAGAAAGGAAACTACCGCTCGTCAGTGAAAAAATAGCACTCACGTTATCAAGGAATGAAAAATATACCGTTGCAGTCATTGCGGCGATGGTTATTTTCTGGGTAACCGAGCGGCTGCATGGCATTGAGATTGCGACAGTGACTGTCATTGGTGCTTTCCTATTAACACTGCCGAATGTAGGAGTGATGAAATGGAAGGAGGGTGTGCAAGCCGTTTCTTGGAATTTAATTATTTTCGTTGGTGCCGCCATTGCGTTAGGAAAATCATTGATTGAAAGCGGAGCAGCGGAATGGGTGATGGGAAGGTTCTTCTCTGTAACGGATCAGCTAAGTGGAGAATCAACGTTTCCGTTATTATTCGTCATTATTATTCTGTCACTCACTTCTCATCTATATATTACTTCTCATACGACAAGAGCGGTTATTTTTGTGCCACCTCTTCTGTATTTAGCGAGCAGCTTACAGGTCAATGAAGTGGCGGTTCTCTTTATCGGTATTGTCGGGATGAATTATTGTTTAACGTTCCCGGTCAGTTCAAAGGCGTTATTAATGTTCCAAGAAGGTAGCAAAGAAACATTTCAGCCAAGAGATTTATTGCGATTAAGCTTGTATGTTGGTTTCGTGCATCTCATTTTAATGATTGTCTTTTATTATGTGTACTGGCAATGGGTAGGCCTCTCACTGTAAAACTTTTTCCTCTTTGAGGGCAAGAGAGAATTTGCTAAACTGAAGTCATGGAAAAAGATTGATAGTTTGGGAGGATTTTATGTCAGAGCGAATTTTAGTTGTAGAAGATGAAGAGAAAATTGCGCGAGTGATTCAATTGGAACTTGAATATGAAGGATATGAAAGTGCAACAGCGAAAACGGGTCTCGAAGCGTTAGAGAAGTTTCATGATGGAGAGTGGGATTTAATTTTACTCGATGTGATGTTGCCGGAGTTGACAGGAATGGAAGTGCTGCGCCGCATCCGTGCGCAAAATTCTGTGACCCCGGTTATTTTATTAACAGCTCGCGATTCCGTGGTTGATAAAGTGAATGGGCTCGATCAAGGAGCGAATGATTATATAACAAAGCCGTTTGAAATTGAAGAATTACTCGCTCGCATTCGGGTGTGTTTACGCTTATCGCAAACGTATAAGAAAGAGGAAGAGAATCCAAAAGTTCAAGTAGCTGATTTATCGATCGATGAGAAAACGAGAGAAGTAACGAGGGGAGAGACACAAATTGAGCTCACTCCACGTGAATTTGATTTATTATTGTTTCTCATGCAGCATCACAATCAAGTATTAAATCGCGAGCAAATTTTAACGAATGTATGGGGCTTCGACTACTTCGGTGATACAAATGTCGTCGATGTGTATATTCGTTATTTGCGGAAAAAAGTAGATCGTGATTTCGACACGCCGCTTCTACATACAGTACGAGGCGTTGGTTATATGTTAAAGGGGTAAAGAATGAAGATAAAAAATAAAATATATTTATTTTCAACCGTCACATTGCTCATTATCTTACTTATTATTAATAGTTCGATTTATTGGCTGTTTGCGAAGGTGACGACAGACGGCGAGCTCGATCGTTTAAAGCGGCAGGCACTACATATTACCGACGGCTTAAATCAAGAAGGCGTGGAAAAGATTGATCCTGCAACGTTATTACAGCCGTATTTACCGACGAACGGGATGATTCGAATCATTGATGATGAGTCGCGTGCGATTGTTACGCAAGAAGCGGATAGCGATGAGCCGATTCCGAGGACGAAGCCACGTTTTGAACGGAAAGCGACGGACGGTCTTTTTGAAGCAAAAGGCATGGAGTATGGCTTCGTGAAAGTGCCGGTTATTTGGACGGACGGTCGAGTGATGACGTTAGAAGTGACAGAAAGCTTTGCTGGGTTGCAAAAGAACTTAAATATGTTGAAAAATGTATTGTTTATCGCCTCGTTGTTCGTGTTAATTCCAGCCTTTTTTGCGGGGCGGATGTTAAGTAATCTCATTTTACGGCCTGTCAATTCGATGATTCAAACGATGGAAGATATTCAAGTACGAGGGATCTTTAAGAAAATCCCACTTGAGCATCAGTCGAAAGATGAGCTGTATAAGATGGGGAACACCTTTAATAAGATGATGGACTTATTACAGCAAAACTTTGAGAAGCAGCAACAATTCGTTTCCGATGCATCCCATGAATTAAAAACGCCATTAACGGTCATTGAAAGCTATGCGAAATTATTAAAACGCTGGGGAACGAAAAAGCCGGATGTGTTAGAGGAATCGGTTGAAGCGATTCACTCAGAAGCTGTGCGAATGAAGGCGATGACAAACCAAATGCTAATGCTCGCTAATAATAGTGCTGAGTGGAATTTAAATATACAACGAATTGATTTAGTGAGCGTATGTCAAACCGCGGCCGATCAGTTAACGAATGCTTACGGCCGGACGTTCCAACTCGTAACGAATGAGGAATCAGTGATGATGTCAGCCGATGAACAAAAAATCAAACAAGTGCTCGTCGTGCTGTTAGATAATGCGATGAAATATAGCTCGGATGCGATCGAGATTGACGTCGGGATCGATCAGGAGCGTGTCTTTTTTTCCGTGAAGGATAGCGGCATGGGCATTCCGAAAGAGGATTTACCACAAGTGTTTGACCGTTTCTTCCGTGTTGATAAAGCACGTAATCGCGAAACCGGAGGCACAGGTCTAGGGCTGTCGATTGCGAAACGAATTGTTGATGCCCATGAAGGTGAGATGCAGCTAGAAAGTGAAGAAGGAAAATGGACGAAAGTGACCGTTTTATTACCGAATGAAGAGAGGGAGGTGTGAAGGTGAATCGAAAATGGAAAGTACTGTTGATCGTCTGTTTCGTACTTGTGACCGCTGCCTTTAGTGTACAACGTATTGTAGCGAGTATGGACACGAAAGTATTAACTGAAAAAGAAGTGAAGCAAATCGTAACAGACCAGTATGGCGGTGAAATAGAGTCGATTAAACTGACGCAAAAAGGGGAACAAACGGTTTATCATGTACGATTAATGAACGATCGCGGCACCTATCGAGTGATCGTTCATGCGGAAACGGGTGAAATTGTTGAACTGAAAGAATTGACTTTAGCGGTGTCTGAAAAAGAAGCTGTTGATCTCGCCCTCGGTGTTGCGGCCGGTACGTTAAAAACAGTCACCTTACGTGATGGCTCGGTGTATGTCGTTGAGATCGAAACAGGAGTCAATGAAACGACGATCGTGGACATTGACAAGGCCACGGGGGAAGTGATAACGAAGCTCGTCCGCAAAGAGAAGCCAAGCAACGTGACTGAACAGCAAGCGAAAGAGATTGCGGTGAAGCAAGTGCCTGGTACAGTCGTTCAAGTGACGATGCAGTCGAAAGAAGATAAGCGTTTCTTCTTCGTAGAGGTGAAGAAAAGTGAAGAGGAGCACGTGATTGTAGAAATTGCTGAAGCTACAGGGGAAGTGCTTTCTAAAAAAGTAGTCGCACAGCCACAAGTGAAAATTAGCGAGCAGCAGGCAATGGAAATCACAGATGATCGAATCGATAGCGAGACCATCTCTGCTGTCAAATTAATCGAAACGAGCAGAGGGCCTGTGTATCAAGTGATTGCGAAAAAAGATGATCGAATCGTTGACGTCCGTGTCCATGCGATTACAGGTGAAGTCATTTCAACGACAACGATTGACAATGGTGCACCAGCGAAGCAGCCACCAAAACAGCCAGTCAAACAACAGCCAAGCCAACCAGCAACAAATAATACAACACCAAGTAATAATCAACCAAAGCCTAAGCCGACTCCAAAACCAGCTCCAGCTCCAACGGATGACGATGACGACGATGGAGGGGAAACGGATGACGATGGTGATGATGGAGACGACGATGATGATTAATTAGCAAAAAGCCTGTTCAGAACGCTTATAGCGTTTCTGAACAGGCTTTTCTATTAAACAGTCGCTCTTTCAATCGTAGCTTCGAGTTGCATGTCGACGTTACCTTTAAGGGCACGGCTAATCATGCAAGAGCTTTCCGCTTTGACGGCTAGTTTTTCAGCTAAAGTGATGTCACGATCAGAGGCATCTGCTTTTAAAATTAACTTTGGACGGTGGATAATCGTTTCATATGTGACCATTCCTTTTGTCACATCGACAATGCCTTCTGATTCCATCGTGAGCGACACTTTTTCTAATTTACTCATCTCAAGCATGGCTGCTAGTGTAATGATATAGCATGTCGATGCAGCACCAAGTAGCATTTCATCTGGGTTCGTGCCAACACCTGGCCCATTCATTTCGGTTGGAATCGAAATTTCTGTTTTTAGATTTCCTGATTCAATGTGTCCAGTGCCATTAAGTGCCCCTGGCCAATCAGCTTTCAAATGGAAATGATGTTTTGACATGAAAATTTCTCCTTTATTTATGTATTTCCCCGGAAATAGTTAAATTCTGTCGAGGAGGCTAACTAACTATTTCTTCACGCCATAAAACTGAATGACATGAGAAAGTCCTTGATGTAGTTTTCCTTCTTGGCGTTCTACTTCTCCAACGAAGAAATGTTTAATCTTCCAGTCAGAGAAGGTCGTTAAAAACTCTTCTGGACGGTAAAGCATATTTATATCTCTCGGACCACCTGTTTTGTAGTCGAGCTGCTCAGTTGAGTACACTTCGCAAAGGAAGCTGCCACCTGTTTTCACCGCTTGTTCGATCTGTTTTAACGTTTTTTCGCGCAAGTCCGTTTCAAAGTGACCGAATACACAAGTGATGTGATCCCATGCTTCCGCTTCCCATGGTGCTTCATTTAAATCAACATATTTCGTGTCTACGTGAACGCCTTTTTCTGCGGCTAACTGCTTTGTTTTTTCCAATCCGGCTGTCGAATAATCCCAAGTGGTGACATTATGTCCGAGAGCTGCTAAATAGACTGCATTTCGGCCTTCGCCTTCCGCAATCGCTAGTACGTTTCCTTGAGAAAGAAGAGGCCCTTTTTCTTGAATAAAGGCGTTCGGTTCTTTTCCATAAGCAAATGCTTCTTGTCCGAAATGCTTATTCCAATGTTCCTTTGTCACGGTTTAATACCCCCTAATGTATATTAAGGTCAGTATACATGATATGAAAGGGTGCTGTCTAATATGATGCACGCAGAACAGTCCTGAATTAACAATTCGGGGCTGTTTTTTAGTGATTTATAGCTCACGGAGTCATGGGAACTATTTTTTATCTTACATGATTTGTTAATTGTGATGTTATAATTTTACTATTACATCCGATATAATCTATGAGAACCATATGAAAGAAAGGGGAGCTGTTTAATGAAAATTAACAATTATGCACGATCGTATGCAAACTATCAACCTAGCCATAATAGACCGGAGAAAAAGGACCAACTTACTGAAGAAATTAAACATAATAATAACTATGAGAGTGAATTAGATCGTCGTATAAAGTTAATACAAGAGAAATACAGTAGAATTCATAAGGAAAATATGAGGTACGCTGATCCTGAACAACATATTGCCAATAAATATTCGAATTCTGCTTCCAAAGAGTTTCGTTATGATTTAAGCCCTGAGGAAAGAGATGTCGCACGGCAAGCAGAAATGGATATGTTGAGAAAGGGAAGAGTGGGTTTTATTAGTGCATACGACTCTCTATTCCGAGACTCCGCTCCTATTAATGGCATCGTTGAAAATCATCAAAAGAAAGCGTTTCAGCGGGATCAAGTGAATCGTCAACTTCAAGATTTATTTGTCCAAAAGGGCATTACGGTTCCAGATGATGCGAACTTAGCTTTCACGATTAATCCGAATGATTTTCGAGTCACGGTGACAGGTAGTAAGAACGCTCAATTATTGCAACAAATTGAACAAGTATTGAACGATCACAGCAATGGAAGAGAATTGTTTTTGCACGTTTTCCAAAGTAATCATTATAAGTCTACCCAGATGACGCCAGAAGCGATGCGTAAATATGGACTAGTGTCCACTCTTCGCTCGGAAACCGGTTATAACTTACAGGATTTAGAACGGAAAAATGGTCAATTTTTAACCCCTGATGGTCAAGACGTATTTCAGCTGTATTTGAAAAAGATGCGTCAAGATCCATACAATCGTAACTATGTGAATGACGTAGCTGCCACATACGGGCCAACGTACTATGAACTCGCAAAAAAGGGTTTTGATGCGATACCGGATTTAATGTTATCTATTAACTATAGCAACAATAAGCTCCAAGACATTGGTCAAAAAGAGAATTATAGTGATCCTCAGTGGCTCGCTGATTTAGAACAGAGTGTTAAGAAATAAAGAGCTTAGTGATCCTATTTGAAAAGGAAGGATTCAACCCAAAAAGTGAAGAAGCTAAAACCCAAGAATGCCGTTTTAAATTAACATTCTTGGGTTTTTAATTTGACTACTTATGCGTATTGCGGAGTTAAAATGCTAATGATTTCATCAGCGATATTTTCACTTAATGATAGTTCGGAAGTAAAGCCGACACAAGAACAGTTCATTTCACCGAGAACGTACGTATCGTTGCCGTGTTCATCTGTATCAAGCATGAAATCGGCTGTCCAAATAAGTGGTAAGTCTAAGTTGCCAAGTTTGTTCGTAATTGTGCTCAAATTAGCAATAAATAGGTCGATTAATTCTGGCCAATCGCTCGGAGCATCGTAACGATATTGAGCTCCTGAGAATAACGTGGCAGAAAAGGCATCCGCTTGAGCTGCTGGTTTTTTATGAACAACATTGACTGGTGTGCGATGAAGCATGAGGAGACGAATTTCTCCTTCTTTAATTCTGGGGAGAAATGGCATATCAACTAACATCCCGTTATCGCCTGTAATATATTGCTCACAGAAGGTTAAAAAGTCTCCAAGCTCGTGATATTCTACATGGTTATCTTTCGCTTCTGTACATTTTACTTTTGCCATAAGTGGAACGGCTTTAACATCTGCTAGTTTATCGACTAGTTGAACGCGCCAAATTCCTGCGCCAGTGGAGCCGCGATTTTGTTTTAATACACGTTCGCCATGTAACAAAGATTTTGGAAAGGAGTTTCTGAATGATTCAATATCGTAATACGCAAATGTGTTGTCAGGAACTAAGTCAGTATCACGAAGTTTAACGAGCGCATCTTTTGCTCCGAAGTTAGTCATCACATCTGGATGTGACATTCCTTTGACGCCATTGTCGCAAAGCTTGCGGAGCATATCAAAATAATTTGCTTCATCTGCTAAATTTCCTGGGTTAATACGACTTACATATGCATCAGCTGTGTTGGAAACATGTTGTAAAATTTCATCTTTCTTTTCGTGGGAGTAAAAAATGACTTCGGCAGTCCAACCCCGTTTTTCTAGTGATTTTACAATCGGCATCGTATCAGGACGATAGCCATCTGGTCCTTTATCTGTTCCACCTGCAACTTCAAAAATAACGATATGCTTTTTCATTTAGTCAGCTCCTCGTATAGTTCTTAAGTAACGACAATAATGTACCATCGATACCATAAAAATGGAATATAATTACGAAATACTTCATAATAACTTAACAAATTTTACAAATGGTGCCTGTCACTCCCCGGATTTTGTCGAAAAAAAATAGATGAATGTTCAGGGGGGGCGTTTACAATATTTTTATGTACTGATAAAATATTGTAATGAATGGATTCTCAGTGAAAGTAGAGAGAAAAGAAAGGGAGGGACGACGATGAACGTTCACATTCGGAAGAAGATGCCGGCCATTATCGGGTTTCTTTTTGGGTTATGTATGGTGATCAATGCCTTTCCGCCGTTTGCACAGGCTCAAACAACGAAGGCGGATGTAGTAGATCAAATAAGACTATTAGCTGCAAACGGACAGGCAAAGAATAGTTTTCATGAATATGAAGATGTGAAAATTGAAATAGAATGGTCAACGAAATCAGCGATACAACCGAAGGACCAAGTAACGATCGAACTGCCAAAAGAGCTACAAGCCCACAGCGAAAAAGTTTCTATGAAAGATGCGGATGGACAGTCCATTGGGCAATGTGTCGCTACCAAAACGACACTTACATGTACATATGATGAGGCTGTAAAGGATAAATCTAACGTAAAGGGTTCATTCCTTATTCAGGCGCAAATCAAAAGTATGGAAGAAAAAGAGGTAACGAAAAAACTAGCGTTTCAAGTGAATGGAAAAACGTATCATGTACCTGTCGATATCATCGGTCATGATGTAAAGGAAAATCCTGAAACAATTGTTCTTAAACGTAACGATTCAAAGGTGACACAATCTTCACAAACAAAAACAGGCGTGGTAAATGAACAAGCGCACATTCAAATTGTAAAAGTCGATCAAGAAGATCAAAATCAACTATTACAAGGAGCACAATTTGACCTGCTACAAAACGGGAAAATTATCGATTCTTTAGTGACAGATACGAACGGAAAAGCAATATCGAAAGAGCTATCTGACGGGACGTACACGTTAAAAGAAACGAAAGCACCGACAGGCTATCAATTGCTGGCGAAAACGATCGACATCAAGCTAGAAAATAAGCAAGATGTTTTAATGGTTGTTCCAAATACGAAAGAGCTTGGTAGTTTGAAAGTTATTAGGAAAGATAGTGAAACAAGCGCTGTGTTAAAAGGCGCAGAATTCCAGTTGTATGATGAAGAGGGACATATTGCTTCACAGCCAAAAACAACCGATCAAAATGGAGTAGCTCTTTTTGAGAAATTAGCTTCAGGTCAATACTTGCTAAAAGAAACAAAAGCGCCTGAAGGCTATAATAAATCTGATGTGACATTTTCGGTCAAGATTGTTGCTGGAGGAGTTACGCAACTAGAAGTCAAAAATGAAAAACAAAAGGTGCTTCCAAAACAACCAAATTCGAGTGGAACAGGAGTTGGAATACCGGTGAAAAAGCCGGATTCACCTACAACAGTGACGAAGAGACCAAGCACATCAACTGGAACGACTGTTAATAAACAAAAAAGCGACAACAAGTCTTCGAGTAAGCTACCTCAAACAGGAGATACTGCTGGCTCGATGGCACCGATTCTTGGCGCATTCTTGATTTTAGCCGCGATTCGTTTGAAAATCTAAACGAGCATACAATCCCTCGTCGTAGCAGCGAGGGATTTTTTTGATAGAGAGGGGAGAAGAACATGAGAAAGTGGATTGTCGGTCTATTATTCACAGCAGGCATTATTTTATTGATTTCGCCGCTGATCAAGTATCAGCTCATCGACTTTAGTGCTTCTAAAGTGTCTATCGATCAATATTCTGCCGAAGAGTTACAACAGAACAATGAGAAGGAAGCAACCTTTGACTATGAAGCGATTACTCCACCGACAATGACTAATGTGTTGAGTTCATCGGTGAACATGGACGACCCAGCTGTTATCGGGGTGATTACGATACCTGATGTTGACATCGAATTGCCGATACTAAAAGGAACGACGAATGCCAACTTACTTGTCGGTGCGGCAACGATGCGTCCAGATCAACAAATGGGGCAAGGAAACTATGCGCTAGCTGGCCATCACACCCGCTCGAAAGATCAATTTTTCGGACACGTACCCGAGCTGAAAAAAGGTGCAGACATCTATGTAACAGATAAAAAAAATAAGTATCACTACAAAGTGACCGAAAACAAAATCATTTCAGAAACCGAAACGGACGTCATCAACGATACAACCGAAAGTAAAATCACCTTGATCACTTGTGACGTTCCGACGAAAACGAGCAAGCGCGTCATGGTACAAGGTGTATTAGTGGAATAGTTCTCATCAAATTTTAATCTTTCTCTTCTTTTTCCTTAATGTTCCTTTCTTATGATAGAAGTAACAAAAAAAGGAGGTAAGAGAAATGAAAAAGAAATTATGGGCAGTCGCTTTAACGGGAGCATTAACTTTAGGAGGCATCACTCAAGTAGCGGAGGCGGATGATCACAAAGAGAAAAAGGTAGCTGTGAAAATCACTCGCGACAAAGCAAAGAAAATCGCTTTGAATAGCGTCAAAGGCAAAGTAACTGACGTCGATTTAGAAAGAAAAAATAAACAGTGGGTGTATGAAGTAGAAATCCGCACAACAAAAGGTGAACAAGAAGTACATGTTGATGCTCAAACAGGTAAAATTTTAGCAAAGAGTCAAGTGAAAGTTACTCGCGATCAAGCGAAGAAAATCGCTTTAGCTAAAGTCAAAGGCAAAGTAACCGAAATTGAACTAGAAAACAAAAATGGTAGCTGGGTATACGAAGTGGAAGTTACTACAGCCAAAGGCGAAACGGATATGTACATAAACGCTCAAACAGGTGAAATCTCATCCATTCGCCATGACAATGATGATCGCGATGACTGGGATGACGATCGATATGACGAAGATGATCGTGACGATGATCAGGACGAAGATGATGACGACGAAGATGACGATGACGATGACGATCGTGATGATGATTAAATAGAGTGAGGGGGAACTTTTAGTTCACCCCTTTTTTTGTATTTCACGACTGAATGGTACTTGCTTCATCTAAAACTTCAAAATGCCGCTCGTCTAATAAACGGTTGACAATTCCCCAGTAATAGCCAAATACGCGCTTCATTTTCTTGCCGTTTTTTAGCTTACGAAAGAGAATGGCTAAGGCTTCGCGGCCAAGCTTGGTACGATCTTCATCAGTATAGTGAAAATAAAATTTGGTGGAAAGCTGTACGACGCGATAGCACTCTTTAATCATAGCAGAGTCATTCCAAATCGCTTTCGCATAGGAAATAAATGATTCGGGTACATGTTTTAAGCTACGTGTTTTTAAAGACTTGTTAGTTTTTGAAAGAGTACTAGTTTCGTGGGGTGCCAATGGCTCGACAACTTTTTCTTGATGTGATGCGGGTTCAGGCTGTTCGTTCTTTGTTTTTGGGGTGTCATTGTTGATCCAGCGGTTGAACACCCAAAGATTGCTTGATTGCGATTGGTTCTTTCTTTCCGTGGCGTACACAGTTAAAATCCCAAGCTTCACCGCTTTTCTTCTCATGCGATGAAACGTCGACTCCGAGATAGGACCTAATTTTTTTCCGGCAGCTTTTAATAAAACCGCAATCGAGGCATTACTGACGCCGATGACTTTGGCACAAAAACGGAGTAATGTTTTGAAGCAAATCAGTTCACTTTTCGTGAAATCCTTTTTATGCTCGAATAAGAACGCTTCGATATGATGGTTGAATTGTTGTAAATCACGAAATTGACTGTATGATTGAAATTGAGTAATCGGACCTGACCGCATGTTAGATACCCCCCATTCTATATATTCACCCTCTATATAGAAAAAGCGGGGCGAAAAGGACACCCTATTTGACAAAAAAGTTTGAGAGGAGAGGTTGTATGGGGAAAATTGCACTTGTTGCTGGGGCGACGGGGTTGGTTGGAAGTGAGTTAGTTCGACAGTTATTAGCGACACGAGAGTATGAAAAAGTGATCACGATTGTCAGGCGCTCATCTGAAATGGTGCATGATAAGCTGGAGGAGAAGGTCGTAAATTTTGATGCACTGACGTTAGACGAGCCGATCGATCATGTGTACTGCTGTCTCGGCACAACGATCAAAAAAGCGAAGACGAAAGAGGCGTTTCAAAAGGTCGATTTAGATTATCCGCTCCTGCTAGCTAAGCTGGCGAAAAAACATCAAGCTTCTCAATTTCTCGTCATTTCTTCGATGGGAGCTAGTGTGAAATCTCCATTTTTTTATAGTCAAGTGAAAGGAGAGCTTGAGCAGCAGCTACAAGAACTTGAACTAAATGGACTTCACATTTTTCGTCCGTCGCTGTTACTTGGGGCGCGGGAGGAATTCCGTCTTGGCGAAGCAACCACTGAAAAGTTAGCTAGCGTGTTTCCTTTTCTTTTTACTGGACCGCTGAAAAAATATCAGCCGATTCACGCGAAAACAGTTGCTTATGCCATGATGGCTACAGCACTAACAGAGAGTCGAGGCATGCATATTTATGAGTCTGAAAGCATCGCAAAAAAAGAGGAAGTCCCATTATAGGACCTCCTCTTATTCGTTCTCCCAAATGAGCGCGAGCGTGCCTTCACCAGCATGAACAGCAATCGTTGAGCTAATTTCTCCAATGACAAAGTTCACATTTGGAAACTCTTGTTCAAGTATTTGCTGAAGAGACTGTGCTTTCTCTAAGACATTTCCGTGCATGATCCGAATTTCAGGAATGCGATGCATGTCATATTTTTCTCTCACGATGTCAATTACACGCTTGAGCGCTTTTTTCTCAGAACGTACTTTTTCGCATAATTCAAATTCGCCGTTGCTATTGACGCAAATGATCGGCTTTACTTGTAAAATTGTACCGAGCAAATAAGAAGTGCCTGACATCCGGCCGCCTTTATAAAATTGCTCTAGGCTCCCTAACAGCACTAAGTTTTGTGATTTGGCCGTTTCCACATTTAGCTTCTCGGCGATTGTTTGTGGGTCCATGTCCTCATCCGCATATGTCAATCCTTTATATATGAGCGAAGTAATGGCATAGGACATCGATTTAGAATCGACCATATAAGTGTCCAATCCAGCCATCTCTGCACCAGCTTTGGAGGTCGCATATGTGCCGCTTAGTTTACTAGATACATGAATGGCGATTGCACATTCATATTCTTCTTTCAGCTTTTCAAACAAACTAGCAAATACGCCCACAGGTGGTTGAGAAGTTTTCGGAATGTTCTTCTCCGCTTTAATTCTAGTATATAATTCATCTGTCGTTAACGTAATGCCATCCTCAAATGCATCCTCACCAAAAATAATACTAAGAGGAACAACATACACATCCGGATGATTGCGCAACTCTTCCGTAATAAAAGCCGTACTATCTGTCACCCAAGCAATCTTCTTCTTTGTCATATCTTCATCCTTTTCCAGGCCATAAATTCCCCGAATATTGTAGTATTTTGTAGACATAATTATACCTTGACCGGGGAGTGCCTGTCACCACCCGAATTATGTCGATTTTGTTAGCGAATATAGAGGTTGGCATTTTTTGAGGCTCGTTAACGAATAAAAACTTGCCTAAGTAACTAGGTTTCTAGCTGCATTCATAATAAGGAGAAATTGTAATAAGGTGTGATGTTAGGTAAAATATGTATGGGTAATTAGGAGTAAAAGAACTTGTTATCAACTAAAAAGGGGGAAGATGAATATTAAACGAGTGGCTATTTCCTTAGTTGTTTCTTTAGGTATCTGAAAAAACAATCAAAGATTAAAAAGAATAATCTCTTTAATTAAAATTATTAAAATATATTGACATAATAAAAATAGTCTGTTAATTTATTAATCAATCAATAAATTCTATGACGAGAAAGAGTACGACAAGCCCCCTGTTCTACAGAGAATCGGCAGCTGGTGAGAGCCGATGTTCAGGATTTGTCCGAAAATCATCTCTGAGATGCAAAGCTGAACAAGAGTAAGCTTTGACGGGTTTTCCGCCGTTATCATGGAGCGCGTATGATTGTACGTGACTGGAGAGCTGTTTTGTATCGTTGTCGATACGGGCAGAATATGGGTGGTAACGCGAGCATAAACTCGTCCCTGTTTTTGGGGACGAGTTTTTTTATTTTTCCAGAATCAGTACATACGCATATTTATTGTCTAGCTGTAGGCGCTAGCGACTAGTGTACTTCCACGATCCTCCTTGCGATAAGTCAACATCGATTCACTCTCGTTCATCGTGTTTCCTTTATCTCGATCGGGTCGTTTCAGTCCATACGTCGCTGAACGAGCGCCTTCCGCATTTCTTATTTTACAAAAACAAAAGGAGAGATTTGCAATGAAGAAATTAGACACAGTATTTATCGGCTTAATGCTATTTTCAATGTTTTTTGGAGCAGGGAACTTGATTTTTCCGCCTCATTTAGGAGCGCAATCGGGAACGTCCTATTGGCTCGCGATGGCTGGATTTATTATCACGAGCGTGGGCTTACCGTTCGCCGTCTTGTTAGCTGTTTCCCTTGTGAAAGATGGCGCACCAACGATCGGTAATCGCGTACATCCAGCCTTTAGCAAAGTTTTCATGTTCGGCGTATACTTATCCATCGGTCCTTTTCTTGGCATCCCGAGAAACGCGAATGTGGCATATGAAATGGGCGTAAAACCATTTTTAAACGAAGCATGGAACCCAGCATTGACCTTATTTATCTATACATTTGTTTTCTTTGCTCTTGTGTATGTCATCAGTTTAGATCCTTCAAAAATGGAAAAATATTTAAGTCGCTGGATCACACCAGTTTTACTTGTGGCGATGGTAATCCTTTGTGTCGTTGGCTTTATGAAATTAGATGCACCGTTACAAGCACCGACAGCAGGATATGAAAGTGGTGCGTTATTTAAAGGATTTATCGAAGGATATAACACGATGGATGCCCTTGCTGCATTGGCCTACGGAATTGTTATCCTTACATCGATTCGCCAAAAAGGCATCACTGACAGCAAAGCATTAACGAAATATACGTTAAAAGCGGGAATGATCGCTGGTGTCTTGCTTTCCGTCGTCTATATCAGCCTTGGTTTAATCGGTGGAAAAATGGCAGCAAGCGGCTCTTTTGAAAATGGAACAGACATTTTAACCGCGACATCCGTTCTTTTATTAGGACAAAATGGAACGATCTTACTTGGATTGATCTTCACGTTAGCTTGCTTTACAACTGTCGTCGGCTTAACAACTTCTTGTAGCCAATACTTTGCCGAGCAATTTCCGAAAGTCAGCTATAAAACATTGGTGTTAGTATTAACGATTGTTGGCTTTACGTTAGCGAATTTAGGCCTGGCGCAAATCTTAAAAGTATCGGTACCATTTCTTGTCACAGCGTATCCATTAACGATCGTGCTCATCGTTCTCACATTCTTCCATCGTTATTTTAAAAACTCAAAGAAAGTATACGGAAGCACCGTTTTATTCACCGGAGTATTTGCAGTACTCGGAGGATTGCACACATTCGGCATCAACTTAGGGCCGCTGCAAACCGTAAGAGAACACCTTCCACTAGCTGAATTTGGACTAGAGTGGATCGTTCCGGCATTAGTTGGCGCAGGTCTAGGATTATTATTGAGTACTCTCAAGGTGCCTGTCACTCCCCGAAGTTTGTCGAATGAAAAGCCAGGAATTTGATCCTGGCTTTTTGTTGCTACTTGTGAAGATAAGGAGAAATGTACATTCTTATTGGAGCAAAATTTCTTTTAATCGTGTGGAATGTTCTTTGCCTAATGTGCCAATGTATTCTTTATCATGATTCATAATCGTTGATTGTTCATCATCTTGATGAAACGAGATAGAATAGTTAACCAATCTCTCAGGCTCATTTTCATTATATCTCAAAAACAAAGTAGCCTTTACATCTTCTTTTTTCAGCATTTGAACGCTGTCCTCCTCATCCCACTTGATCTTATGAAATATTTCTCGCAATTCCTCAATGCTTTCATCTTCCGCAATTATTTCAGGAACATCGTCTTGACTAGTAATTTCCACATCTACCCTTGATAAGTAATCCAAGTCTGTTTCATCCTTATTGCATCCAAATAATAATAAAAACGATAGAGAAAAGAAGGAAAAGGAACGTATTAATTTATTCATGTTAAACAATTTTGTGAGAAAGACAGACTACTGGAGAATGGCGTTACCGATATAATTGAAACTGAAACAAAACATAGTGAAAAAAGTTGTGTGAATTCCTTAGAGAATAGATGATAGGGAAGATCCCTGTCACTCCTCGACTAAAAAGCAGATACAGTGAAAGGGTTGGATATGGCTTAAGTGTTTAGTTTGTTAGTCTGAAGTTTGAAAAACAAATAGTGGCATGAGTGTAAAAAAATCTATTGTAGAATAAAAATGGACGGCTTAAACATCAATGTTTAAGCCGTCCATTTCCTATTTATCGTAATGCTTTTTTCATAAAGGTATTCATTTCAACACTCAAATTATTTAGTTGATCAATAATTTCACTAAAGTCTTGCACGAGAGTTGCTTGTTCTCCAGAGGCGCTTTTAATTTGAAACATGCTTTCTTTTAAACTCTCTAAGTTTTCTTTCACGTTACTGAGGGAGTTTTCGATTTGTTCTGTGGCTTTTGAGGTTTCCATAGATAGTTTTCGTACTTCTCCAGCAACGATATTAAAGCCTGCTCCATGTTGTCCAGCACGGGCAGCTTCAATAGAAGCATTTAATCCTAGTAAGTTTGTTTGGCGAGAAATGTCTTTAATGAGATCAGTAATAACATTTGTTTGTTCTGAATCTTTTAAAGCGTGGGCAGTTTGTTCATTAATTTCGTCACTTGTTGCTGCTAACTCTTCTGAGTGTGAAGCAATAGTATGCACTTTATCTTGTAAGTTATTAGCGATCGAGTTAATGGTATCCATATATGATTCTAATTTCTCTTGATTATCTAATGGCAATCCAAATGCTAGTGCACCAATAACTTGACGGCTTTCATAAATAGGGAAGGCGAAGGCCTGGATGGGTACACCGTATACTTCTTTAGGTATGTAAATATTTGTTTCTTTTCCGTTTAACGCACCAGTAATGTTTTGGTCAGCGGCATTGTATACATCACCAGTTTGATTGCCTGTATCTACACGCTTACCAGGTAAATAGCTCACCATTGTTTCTTGTTTTTTTTCTACAACAGTGACGATTGCTTCTCCTTTAAATGCTTTATGGATGTAGGGCGTCGCTGCTGTTAAAACTTCTAACATATTCATGTTGAATAGACTCCTTTTGGTAGATGTGATTAATAGCTCTACCATTATATATCGAAACAATTAGTAAAATGAGTATTACAAGGAACGATTATGTGAAAATGTAAACATGTTCCTAGAGCTTTTTCTATTTGACTCTTGAACGACTCCATAGTTCATACTGGCACCATAATATGAAAATAAATTATGAGGTGAATGGATATGGAAAAGTATGATCTTGCTGTGATTGGTGCTGGAGCAGGTGGGTTAAATGCTTCATTTGAAGCTTTAATGCTCGGCAAGAAGGTTGGGTTAATTGACAAGTATAAGCCAGGTGGGGAATGCACTTGGTCTGGGTGTATACCTAGTAAAGCGCTTATTCAAATCGCTGATGAAATACATACTGCGAAAAAATATGGAAACATCGAGATCAATGGAAAGCAAATATTAACGAAAGTGCGTACTTTAATCGAGACAGCTCATCAAGCAGAAGCTGTTGAGGTATTAGAAGAGGCTGGGATTGATTATCTTCAAGGCTACGCAAAGTTTAAAAATGCTCATACATTAGATGTAGATGGAAAGGAAATCCAAGCCGATAAAGTCATCATTGCTACAGGATCATCCGCGCTTATTCCTTCTATTAAAGGAATAGAGACTGTCGACTATTTAACGAATGAAAATGTCTTTTTACTTGAAGATTTGCCTAAAGATTTAATCATTTTAGGGGCAGGAGCGATCGGCGTTGAACTCGCTCAAGCTTTTCAACGACTAGGCGTTCAAGTGAAACTAGTTGAGATGGCAGAGACTATTTTATTTAGAGAAGAGAAAGACATGGCGGTAGAACTGGAATCCATTCTGAAGGAAGAAGGGGTTGAATGCTTCACTTCGGCTAAAGGAGTAGAAGTGACAACTGATGCCACAGGAGTGACGCTCACGATCGAACAAAATGGGGAAAAGACAAATCTTACCGGAGAAAAAATATTACTCGCATTAGGAAGAAAGCCTAATGTTGAAGGGATCAACTTAGATGAAATAGGAGTCCAATATAATCATAAAGGCATCGAAGTAAATGAATACTTAGAAACGACAGTGCCGAATGTGTATGCCGCAGGAGATATCGTCGGACCTTACTTATTCTCTCACATGGGCGGAGTACAAGGGAAGCAAGCGGTGCAAAATGCTTTTTCAGTGGAAAAAGGAAAAATAAACTATGACCATGCAGCTTGGTGCACGTTCACTCATCCAGAATTAGCAAGAGCAGGGATGACGGAGGAAGAAGCAAAATCGAAATATGATGGCCGTGTGCAAGTGTATACACAGGCATATAGCGAATTAGATCGGGCGGTCGTAGATGAAAAAACAAAAGGCATGGCAAAAGTCATTTGTGATGAAGAAGGTTACATTGTCGGAGCTAGTATTTTAGGAGAAAGAGCATGTGAATTGTTAGGTGAGCTTCAAGTCATGAAGTCGTTGCATATTCCGTTTTATAAATTACAAGAAGCAATCCATCCGTACCCTTCCTATAGTGAAATATTGCTTCAACTAAGCAAGGAAGCTTATAATAATCAATAAAGTGTTCGATAAGAGGCTTGTCTATGTACAAGTCTTTTATTATTTCAAGAAAGGGGTTTTTTGACGTGGTGAATAAATATTTCAAAACGGGAGAAGTAGCGAAGTTTCACAACGTTTCCCCGGACACCGTTAGATACTATCATAAAGAAAAACTAGTAGAACCGACCGTCGTGAAAGATAATAAATACAGATATTACACGCTCAATGATACGTTAAAATTCAGCAGTGTGACGTGGTTAAGAGAGTTAGGGGTGCCGCTTCACCAAATTAAGGATTGGTTCACCTACAGTGATTTAAATGAAGTGACCTCCTTTCATTCTGATTATATTAAAGCGCTTCAACAAGAGAAGCAGCTGATCGACAAAAAAATAAATTATTTACAACAGTTCAACGCTAGAATGGAAAGCTTCCAACGCAGCCCCAATCAGCTAGAATATGTAGAAAACGACTTTATCTACATCTGTCATGCGTTAAGTTTTACAGCCGATGAAGATGGTTTCAATATCGATGAACCGACTTACGAAGAGACGGTAGACGATCCATTTTGGACGAAAACTTCCATTATTAGCTTTACCAATACGATCCAAAATAGCGATGATCCTCAAAAAGGACAAGTGTGCTGCTCGAATATCATTCCGAGTGAATGTGATGACATCGAAAAACTCAAGTTTACGCGAGCGCTCAGATATAATTACATCGGCGACACCTTCTCCGATCGTACCTATCGCAACCGAATTAAAACACAAGTCATACAACACTGTGCAGAAAACAACCTAAGCCTCCAACCAAACTTTTACGAACTATATTACCTATACCAAAACGTAAACGAATGTCCTGTTTACTATGTGCATGTTTATTTTCCGTTGCAGTAGTAGGTGCCTGTCACTCCTCGATTTTTGTCGATAAAAAATTATTTCTTTCACAGGAGTCATAATAAGCGCTGAATTTAAGGAACCGATACTATATTATTTGCATAAGATAATAAAGCATTTGAATAATTTGTAAAAAAGTGAGGTGAATGTATATGCAGCAACCTTCACAATTACTATATGAAACTCCTTTCATCGCTTATTATGAACAGCTTGTCACACCATCAGAATGCCGTCAACTCATTGATTTATCTCGAAAGAAGCTTCAACCCGCCACAGTCATGGGGAAAACAAATTCAAAAGTCTCAGCTATAAGAAAGTCAGAGAATACTTGGTTTAACCATGATTCTAATGAGGTTGTCCGTCAAATATGTGAACGCATCTCTGCTACCGTTGATTCTCCACTCAATTATGCAGAGAAATTACAAGTGGCAAGATATACTGCCGGTGGAAAATTTAATGCTCATGTGGATTGTTTTGATCCATGGACCCAAATGGGAAGAAGCCATATTGAAAAACACGGACAACGATTGATTACGGCATTGCTTTATTTAAATAATGTCGATTCAGGAGGAGCGACTTTATTTCCTCGACTTAATATTAGTGTGACTCCGTCAGAAGGAAGATTGTTAGTTTTCGAAAATTGCACAAAAGGAACGAATCGAAGCCATTTATTATCATTGCACGAGGGATGTTTAGTAAATGAGGGAGAAAAATGGATTGCAACATTATGGTTTCATGAAAAAGCTCAATATTAATTGTTATAGTCTTCCGTACCCCATGCCTGTCTTTAGACGCTTAAAAGGCTATGAGTTGTAAATGTTTGATTTTGTGAATGAAAAAAACGGTAACCTTCTATTTTAGGAGGTTATCGCTTTTTATGAATGGAATCCCTTTCTAAAGATGAACCTGACACAACGTATTATTATGGGATTACTAAAAAGGTGTGCACGAATTTGATCGGAAAGGAATGTGAGCAATGGAGTTATTATACATACAACCACTAATCACCCTTATGCAAGCTGAAAGAGATAAAGAGCGAGCAGAAAAAATGTCTGCGTATATGAAAAATTTTTTCGCCTTCCTCGGTATCCCTGCACCAGAACGGACAGCGATTTTTCGAGAGTTTATCAAGGAATACGGGAAGCCGACAATAGAGGAGCTACCGGATATTGTTCGTGCACTTTGGGCGATGCCAGAGCGAGAGTATCAATATTGTGCGTTAACTTTTTTAGAAAAATCGCTGCGCCAGCTGACTCCAGAGCATGTGCCTTTACTAGAAGAGATCGCTTTGTCGAAGTCTTGGTGGGACACGATTGATTTGATTGCTTCTAAATTTATTGGTCATGTGTTAAGACAATATCCAGATGAGCAAACAACTTGGGTATCACGTTGGAATCAAGCCGACAATATGTGGCTCAACCGAATCGCTATTTTATTCCAATTAAAATATAAGGAAAAAACAGATGTTTATCTACTTCAATCGATCATTCTCACCCATTCCGAACAGAAAGAATTTTTCATCCAAAAAGCGATCGGGTGGGCGCTTAGAGAATACGCCAAAACAAACCCTTCATTCGTATTACAATTTGTTGAGCAGCATTCACTACCTTCATTAAGCAAACGAGAAGCGGTGAAAAACCTCTTAAAATAATGAACGCTATATGCTAAAGTGGATGAGGAAACTATTTCGGAATGCTAAACAAACAAGTATTTTGATTGGAAT
>NKXN01000042.1 GCA_002261155.1 Bacillaceae bacterium SAS-127
TACGTACGGTGGTGTGAGAGGTCGGAGGTTAATCACCTCCTCCTACTCGATTGGAATCACTACATAAGCATAATGCCAGTAATATAGGGGAGATTAAGTTGTAAAAGGAGGGTTTGTTATGACAAATAATGATAATTATCCTATTGCTGCACTGAATGAGCATCAACTGAATAAAGTTCAATCTTTGGAGAAAGAATTACGCAACGAAATAGGAGAAAACATTGTATTAATTGCTTATGATGAGGAAGAAAATGGGTAAGGTTTATTGAGTTTGGGAAGGAACTTATTTTTCGGATTGTTAATACATTAATTAGAGAATCCGAAAAAGGAGTGAAATTGTTATGAGTATGCCGTCCATCCCTAAAGAACCTCATCGTCCTGATAAACATGAAGTTATTATCGATTTACTAGAATCGATTGCACTAGAGGAAATTGCATTATCACATATCCTCAATGCAGAAGCGGAAAAAATTCAAGCATTTGTCGGTGAATGTTTGGATTTTCCAACGAAGCCTAATAATCATGAGATCATCAAGTTTAATAAATCTGTTCAGAGTCTAATCGAAACAGTTGTCATGAAAGAGTGGTTATTGCTGAAAAAATTAGAAAGCGTGATGGAGTTGATTCCAAGCCACTATAGCCACTGTCATTGCCATACGTGCAAAGGGAAAGGGCACCATCCATGTTAACGTGTAAAGACCAACATGAGTGTCCTCTTTCTCATTCGATAGTCGTAGCTGAAAAAGCTTTGTCTACTTTTGCGGCTGCATTAGCGTTGTTAATTGAGGCGGAGCAGCGTATGGATATTGAAAACGAAGCAATGCAGGATTTGATCACTTCTATTTGTGCAGAAATTGCTCAATTACAAAAGTTATTATTCAAAAAAAACAAACGACTTCTTATGTATTTCGAACAATCGGGGGAGTCTTATATCAGTGATCCTTTTGATCAATCGTTATTGTTAAGTGACAGTTTATCTAAGTTTCATACGGTTGCTAACTCTTTGTCACTTACAATGGAAGAACGAAAGGAACTATATGAAGCGCTAGAAGAAAATCAACAATGGTATAAAAAACGGCGAGCGTTATTTTCTTATTCTAGTCGTTTCAACAATGATCCAGCAACGACTTGGCTTTCGATTTATTGTCCTTTTATTGAGAGAGGGAAACCTGCGCTATAGTGGCGCAGGTTGGTTCTTAAAAGTAACTAGTCTCTTTTATTCACAAGCTTCGAGATCTACACGTTTATCTGGATTAGCATCAGGA
Organism: Bacillaceae bacterium SAS-127; assembly: GCA_002261155.1. Taxonomy (GTDB): domain Bacteria; phylum Bacillota; class Bacilli; order Bacillales; family Domibacillaceae; genus Bacillus_CE. The sequence goes on from NKXN01000042.1 coordinate 1,266, forward strand.
GGAGTAATCACTACTGTGAACATGCTATTGTCTTCTAGGTTTGTAAAGACAAATGTGATTATTTGAGGAGAGTCAGTAATTTCTAAGGTAAAGCTATAATTCGTGTTATCAATGGTTCCTTCTCCTTCTAGTGAGATTGTATTAGCTTCTGGGTCACATGCATTTATTTTTGTGACGAATCCATTAAATTTAAAATCATTTGTTGAGCCACTATCTGCGTTAAAATGCAACCTAACTTGATTAAACTTAGGATCATCACAAGGATCACAGAAACGAAGGGTTAAAGGAGTAGCTTTTCCGCTAACATCGTCCATTGCCTCTTCCATTTTGACAGCTGGAAGAGCACCTTGATTATAGAACGAAGAACATAAACAATCTTGTACTGGTGGCTGAGGTTCTACTGGTATTTCAGGAATTTCTAAAATTTCTTCCAATTTAAATAATAAGATCAGTTCTTTTGCAATGACCTTTTTTAACACTTTTTCTACACTTCTATTGACTCTTAATAAATCTTGGACGGAAGGGCGGGGTCTCATAGGAGGGTCAAGTGTACCTACTACTTTTTGAATTTTTTCTGCTTCAGCATTAATAACATGGGCAAGAGCAATTTCTTCTAAAGCGACAGATGCTAACAATAAATTGATGGCGTCATTACGGCTAATGGACGTATTACCAGGTAACTCAGGAACAGACATATATTTCATCCTTTCAAATTTTTTGTACTACAGTAATACAATATTCAGGGAAAGGATAAAAGGAATCGGACGAACATCCAAAAAAGGCCCATACATATGGAAAAAAGAGCGATCCCAGGATAATCTGAGATCGCTCTTTTTACTGCTTTAAGCCAGTTTCAAGAGTTTGTAGCATATGCTGTTTTTCCTGTTCTTCAGCGTGCTGCCAAAATACTTCAAATAGCACACCAAGACCAGGAAGCATTTTCTCTTCATTTCGCTGAATGGCATCGACAATCGTTTGCTCTAGCTGTTGCTGGGAACTACCTGTAACATTATTTAATACTGCCTGCCGCAAATTAAAATTCATCCAAATCGCTCCTTTTCACATAGTCTTTATTACTTTCTCCTGAGCTGTCATTTAATATGCGAAAAAAATAAGCTATAATGAAACGAAAACCCTTACGCATTAAAGGAGCGGAAACAGTGAAATTTATTCAATCAACGAAAAACGTTCAAGTGAAGCAGTGGAAAAAGCTGTTAACGAAGAAAGAGCGAGAAAAAACAGGGCTATATTTGCTAGAAGGTCTTCATTTAGTCGAAGAAGCGTTAAAGCATAAAGAAGAAATCGTGGAAGTCATTATGTCAGAAGATATTTCTTTACCTGCCCATTGGAACATGGATGGGGTTGAAATGACGATGGTGACAGCGGAGGTTACGAAGGAGCTTGCTGATACAGAGGCGAACCAAGGAGTGTTTGCTGTTTGTCGTAAACGCCCATTGCCGGAGACTTTCATCGGTCGGACGTATTTACTCATTGATGCGGTGCAAGATCCGGGAAATATCGGAACGATGATTCGCACGGCGGATGCTGCAGGTTTAGATGGTGTGATTTTAGGAACAGGCTGTGCCGATCCGTACAATCCGAAAGTACTTCGTGCAGCTCAAGGAAGCCACTTTCATTTGCCGCTCATTCAAATGTCATTAAACGAAGCAATTCAACAATTAAAAAATCAGCAAATTCCGGTATTCGGCACATCGTTGCAACAAGCGACTGATTATCGAGAAGCGGAAGTACAAGATGCTTTTGCTCTCCTAGTTGGTAATGAAGGCAGCGGTGTCAACGAATCGCTGTTGAAAGAGACGACAAGCAATGTGTTCATTCCGATCTACGGCGGCAGTGAATCGTTAAATGTGGCGGTTGCCGCTGGTGTGTTACTGTATCATTTTAAACATTCATTGAAAAACGTTTGAACTTTTGAGCGAAAATGTACTATAATAAGAACAAATTGTATAAGGCAAAAGGCAATGATAGAGAAGAGTAGTTTACGCTAGTTTTTTTCAGGGAGAAAGTGCCGCAGACTGAAAGCACTTTTATGAAACGGTAAGCGAAGTTCACCTCTTGAGCCGGCATCAGGACCGCTATAGGCGTAAAGGTGCCCCGGTGAAGAACCGTTACATCAATGAAGTGAACGTGTGTTTAAGCATGTTAATAAGGGTGGTACCGCGACCAAAGCCTCGTCCCTTTTCGGGAGACGGGGCTTTTTTGTGTTTACTACCGGAAATCGCTTTTTGCCAACAAAAAAGGAGGAGTTACACTGTGGAACAGCAATTAAAGCAATTACAAACAGAAGCGCTGGCGCAAATTGAAACAGCCGCTGATTTAAAACAGCTGAATGACATTCGTGTCGCTTATTTAGGAAAAAAAGGTCCTGTGACAGAAGTATTGAAAGGCATGGGGAAATTATCGGCGGAAGAGCGTCCGAAAATGGGGGCACTTGCCAATGAAGTGCGCGGAGCGATTGCTTCAGCGATCGAAGCAAAGCAAACAACATTAGAGCAACAAGCGATTCAAGAACAATTAGCAAAAGAAACGATCGATATTACGCTTCCAGGTCGTCCAGTGAAAACAGGCAACCACCATCCGTTAACACGCGTAGTCGAAGAAATTGAAGATTTATTTATCGGCATGGGCTATGCTGTTGCAGAAGGACCAGAAGTGGAAAAGGATTACTATAACTTTGAAGCATTGAATCTTCCGAAAGGTCATCCAGCACGCGACATGCAGGATTCTTTCTACATCACAGAAGATATTTTACTTCGTACGCACACATCTCCCGTGCAAGCACGAACAATGGAGAGTAATACAGAAAAAGGCCCAGTAAAGATCATTTGTCCAGGAAAAGTATTCCGCCGCGACAACGATGATGCAACACATTCTCATCAGTTTATGCAAATTGAAGGTCTTGCGGTCGATGAAAACATTAGCATGGGTGACTTAAAAGGCACACTTGAAACATTTATGAAGAAAGTATTTGGTGAGGATCGTGAAATCCGTCTACGCCCAAGCTTCTTCCCATTCACTGAGCCATCAGTAGAAGTAGATGTCAGCTGTATGTGTGGCGGTAAAGGCTGCAACATTTGTAAGCAGACGGGATGGATCGAAGTATTAGGAGCAGGCATGGTACATCCGAACGTGCTTGAAATGGCTGGTTACGATTCTGAAAAATATACTGGATTTGCTTTTGGAATTGGGGCGGAACGAATCGCAATGCTGAAATATGGCATCGATGATATTCGTCTATTCTATACAGATGATTTACGCTTTTTAAAACAATTTTCGGTACATGAATAATTAGGAGGGAAAATAACAATGTTCGTTTCATATAAATGGCTGAGCGAGTACGTCGATCTTGGCGGAATGCCAGCAAAAGAATTAGCAGAGAAAATTACTCGTAGCGGAATTGAAGTAGAAGGAGTCGAGCACTTAGGCGAAGGCATTAAAAATGTCGTTGTCGGTCACGTGCTTGAGCGTGAACAGCATCCGAACGCCGATAAATTAAATAAATGTTTAGTCGATGTCGGCGAGGAAGAGCCGGTACAAATTATTTGTGGCGCAGCCAATGTGGATAAAGGTCAAAAGGTCGTTGTCGCAAAAGTAGGCGCTGTCCTGCCTGGTAATTTCAAAATTAAAAAAGCAAAGCTACGTGGCGAAGCTTCTCACGGCATGATTTGCTCGCTACAAGAGCTAGGCATTGAAAGCAAGCTAGTAGCGAAAGAATTTTCAGAAGGAATTTTTGTATTCCCGAATGAAGTAACACCAGGTGAAGACGCTCTTGAGCAGTTGAACTTACATGATGAAGTGTTAGAGCTTGGGTTAACACCAAACCGTTCCGACTGTTTAAGTATGTTAGGTGTCGCTTATGAAGTGGCCGCTATTCTTGGCACAAGCGTCAAGCTTCCTGTGACAGATGTGCAAGAAGTGAGCGAAAAAGCAGAAGGACATATCGATATTCGCATTGAAGCGAAGGAAGATAACCCACTTTATATCGCTCGTGTCGTTAAAAATGTCAAAATTGCGCCATCTCCACTTTGGTTGCAAACTCGCTTAATGGCTGCGGGTATTCGTCCGCATAACAATGTCGTTGATATTACGAATTATATTTTATTAGAGTACGGTCAACCGCTTCATGCGTTTGATTATGATCGTTTAGGGTCAAAGGAAATCGTTGTTCGCCGCGCTCAAGCAGGCGAAAAAATCGTTACATTGGATGAGGCAGAGCGTACTTTATCGGCTGAGCATTTAGTGATCACAAACGGCGAAGAGCCAGTCGCGATTGCTGGTGTGATGGGTGGAGCGAACTCTGAAGTGCAAGCCGATACGACAACAGTTCTAATTGAATCGGCTTATTTTGACGGTCAACGTGTGCGTCAAGCGTCCAAAGATCACGGTCTTCGTTCAGAAGCAAGTGCTCGCTTTGAAAAAGGTGTGGACCCGAATCGGGTGCAAGCAGCTGCTGACCGTGCGGCTCAATTAATGGTCGAGCTAGCTGGTGGAGAAGTGCTTTCTGGTCGTGTCGTAGCAGGAGAAATGGCCGCAGAGCCGAAAGTCGTTTCCATTACACTAGAAAAATTGAATCGTGTCCTCGGTACGGATTTACAAGTAGTCGAAGTGGAAGATATTTTCCGTCGTTTACAGTTCGAAGTACAGACAGACAATAATGAATTTATTGTTACTGTTCCAACTCGTCGCGGCGACATTACGATTCCAGAAGATTTAGTGGAAGAAGTAGCGCGTATGTATGGTTATGATCATTTGCCAACGACGCTTCCAACAGGTGAATCAACACCGGGCCGATTAACTGATTATCAATTAAAGCGTCGCGTCGTTCGCCGCTATTTAGAAGGGGCAGGCTTAAACCAAGCGATCACTTATTCTTTAACGAGTGAGAAGAAATCAACTCAATACGCGTTAGAAACTCGTGAGCCGGTTGCTTTAGCGATGCCGATGAGTGAAGAGCGTGCGTTTTTACGCTTAAGCCTTGTTCCGCAATTGCTTGAAGTTGTTGCTTATAATAATGCACGTCAAATCGACTCATTAGCTCTTTATGAAGTAGGTTCAGTGTTCTTAAAAGAAGTCGAGGGTGAATTACCTGTTGAACGTGAACATGTAGCTGGTATCGTCACTGGATTATGGGAAGAAAACGCTTGGCAAGGAGAAAAGAAAGCGGTCGATTTCTTCGTAGCGAAAGGTGTACTTGAAGGCTTATTCGCTCGTTTAGGCTTAGAGAAGCGCGTCGCTTATAAAAAAGCAGACATCGAAGGCATGCATCCAGGTCGTACAGCGGCTGTGGAATTAGATGGTCAATTCATCGGATTTGTCGGCCAAGTGCATCCGCAGCAAGCGAAAGATCTCGATGTAAAAGAGACGTACGTGTTTGAATTAAAATTGAACGCTCTTCTTGGAGCGGAAAAAGAAGCAGTTGCTTACGAGCCGATTCCACGTTTCCCATCGATTACTCGCGATATCGCCCTTGTTGTTGATCGTCAAACAGAAGCAGGAGCCCTGCAAGCAGTCATCGAGGAAGCGGGCGGTGACTTGCTGAAAGGCGTTCACGTATTTGATCTATATGAAGGCGAGCATATGGAGCCAGGTAAAAAATCTGTTGCCTTCACATTAACATACGTAGATCCGGCAAAAACACTTACAGACGAAGAAGTAGTCAAAGTCCACACTGGTGTTCTTGAAGCATTAAAAGAAAAAGCTGGTGCTGAATTACGTAGCTAAATGAAAAAAGCACTTCCCCTGTTGTTGCGGTGGAAGTGCTTTTTCGTTTATACAGCAACTGAATGGATCAAATCCGTTTACGCAGCCGCATCGCTTTTTCTGTATTAGCGAAATGCCGTTTCGTAAAATGAAGGAGAGCGGCTTCACCTTTTTCGTGAATTAAGCGGGCGGCAGCGACATCGACTTGGCTACCCGCTCCTTTAGGAATGGTGAAGCCTGCTTCCTTGCTCAATTTGTCCATTTCTTTGACAAATGCGTAGCGAGCGATGATTGAGGCAGCGGCAACAGCGAGATGGACGCTTTCTCCTTTTGTACTGAAGTAGACATTTTCTTGGAAAATTCGTTTCTGTTCTTTTAAATAGCGATAATATGTTGTTTTTTCGGCAAACTGGTCAATTAATACCGCTTCAGGGCGATCAGGCAAGATTTTTTCATGGAGCTTGATTAATGCTTGATTGTGAAGTAACGCTTTAATCTTTCCTTGCGACATTCCTTGCATTTGCAGTTCGTTGTATTTTTCGTTGTGTAAAATGAGCAAGCTGTAAGGAATTATTTTGATGATTTGCTTCGCTAGATTGATAATTTGTGCATCGGTTAAGTTTTTTGAGTCTTGAACACCGATTGCTTGGAGCGTAGCGATTTGTTCTTTTTTCACAAATGCTGCAACGACTGTGATCGGACCGAAGTAATCACCCGTTCCAACTTCATCACTGCCGATTACGGACAATGAGTGAAAGTTGGCTGGCAAGGTACTTTTCGTTGTTTTTTTCTTTTGGGCAGGAGCGGCGGTTTCTCCACTCCAGCGAGAGGCTTCTGTGCCAGCTCCTTTTCCTTGGAATAACACTTTGCCTGAGCGATAGCCGGTGATCGAACAATTGCTCGTTTTGGCAGCGAATACAGCACCTGTTGGTAACTTTCCAGTGGCAGCGCTTGCGTAATGCTTTGTCATCTCTTCAAGCGTACGATTAGTAACTTTCAATACAGTATGATTCAATGAAGATTCTCCTTTATAGTTTCGACTTTTCACACAATACTACTCGTGGTATGATAACAGTTAGGATTCTTTAGAATGGAGGCCATTCAAATTGCAAGGTAGAGAAAAAACTCGGATTACCGTAGAAATACACGGACATCATTATACTATTGTCGGGACAGAATCGAAAAGCCATATTCGTGAAGTGGCCAATATGGTGGACGAAAAAATGCGTGAGATCAGCGTAAAGAATCCAATGCTAGACTTAAATAAAATCGCTGTATTAACCGCTGTTAATACCGTTCATGAATATTTGAAGCTTCAAGAAGAAGTGGAACAATTAAAAGAAGAACTAAAAAAAATAAAGGATTGACCTCTATGATTGATATTATTTTATTCATATTTTTATTAGCAGGGATTGCCATAGGGCTAAAGCGAGGTTTTATCTTGCAAGTGTTTCATATGGCGGGCTCGATTATTGCTGTCATTGTGGCGATTACAATGCGTAAACAAGTGGCGCCGATGCTTCAATGGATTCCGATGCCACCGATTGAGGATACGCCTATATTCCAATATGTTACTGGTGATTTTGAAGCCTTTTATTATGGCACAATTGCCTTTATCCTCTTATTTTTTCTTGTGAAAGTCGCTTTATCGATCGTGGCATCTTTCGTCAATATGCTGGCGAAAATCCCTCTTATAAAGGAGATCAATAAAATCGGTGGAGGACTTCTCGGATTTGCGGAAGTGTACCTCGTTTTATTTGTTTTGCTTTATGTAGGGGCTTTGTTTGCAGGGAATGACATCCAACAGATGGTGGCACAGTCCACGATCGCTACTTATATTCTTCATGACACACCTTATTTATCAGAAGCGTTAAGAACGTTTGACCCAATGAGCTATGTGAACAACTTCTCTTTTTAGTAGAGAAGTTTTTATTTTATCTAGCTTTTCTGCTAGTATATAAGGAAGATAGTCATTTGGAAAGCATGGTGACCCATTATGATCAATAAAAAAGATATCATTCGTTTATTAGAAAAAATTGCGATATATATGGAGTTAAAGGGAGACAATCCGTTTAAAATATCAGCGTTTCGGAAGGCAGCCGCGGCTTTAGAAAATGATGAAAGAAGCTTAACCGAAATCGATGAGGTGACAAAGCTTGCTGGAATTGGAAAAGGGACAGCGGCAGTCATTGAAGAATATCGTGAAACAGGTCAATCGACCGTTTTGGCAGAGCTTCAAGAAGAGGTGCCAGCTGGTTTAATCCCGTTATTGCAGCTCCCGGGACTTGGCGGCAAAAAAATTGCTAAGCTCTATAAAGAACTTGAAATTACGAATGTCGATGAATTAAAGGCGGCGTGTGAAAATAACCTTGTGCGCGGCCTGGCTGGGTTTGGGGCAAAAACAGAGGAGAAAATTTTAGCTGCGATTGCGAATGTTGGACAGCGACCAGAGCGACTGCCGATTTCTTATATGTTAACGGTAGCGGAGTCGGTTGAAGCAGAGCTTGCGTCGATGCGTGAGATAGAGAAATTTTCACGAGCGGGTAGCTTACGTCGTTTACGAGAAACGATTAAGGATTTAGATTTTATCATCGCGACAAAAGAAGCGGCGACTGTGAAGGAGCAACTATTAGAATTGCCGAATATTAAAGAAATTATTGCTGGTGGAGATACAAAAGTATCCGTTGTTCTCGATGGAGAATGGGATGTTTCTGTTGATTTTCGGATTGTGACAGAAGCGGAATTTGCCTCTACTCTTCATCATTTCACCGGCTCAAAAGACCATAATGTTCGTATGCGTCAGCTAGCGAAAGAGCGTGGGGAGAAAATAAGTGAGTATGGGGTAGAAAATAACGAAACAGGTGAAATGAAAACATTTCAATCTGAAGCAGATTTCTACCATCATTTTAGCTTGCCGTGGATTCCACCTGAAGTTCGAGAAGATGGGACAGAAGTGGAACGATTCACAGAAGAAGGAAGTCTATTAGATGAGAAGCAAATGAAAGGCGATCTTCATATGCATACGACATGGTCAGATGGAGCCAATTCGATTGAAGAAATGGTTGAAGCGTGTCGAGCTAAAGGATACGAATATATGGCGATCACTGATCATTCCCGTTATTTAAAGGTAGCTAACGGACTATCGATTGAACGGCTATTAAAGCAAAACGAAGAAATTCGCCGATTAAATGCCAAATATGATGATATTGAAATTTTATCAGGTATTGAAATGGACATCTTGCCAGATGGAACGTTAGATTATGAAGATGAGCTATTAAGCGAGCTCGATTTTGTGATTGCATCGATTCATTCTAGCTTCTCTCAGCCACGCAACATCATTATGGACCGTTTAAAAACGGCATTAAGTAATCCGCATGTCGATTTGATTGCGCACCCGACGGGCAGAATTATCGGCCGTCGAGATGGCTATGCTGTTGATATGGAGATGCTTATTCAATTAGCGAAGGAAACAAACACGGCTCTAGAATTAAATGCGAATCCGCATCGGCTCGATTTATGCGCCGAGCATCTTCGTCAGGCGCAAGAAGCGGGTGTGAAAGTGATGATTAATACCGACGCCCATGCGATTGAGCATCTTAACTTTATGGAGGTCGGTGTGAAGGCTGGCCGTAAAGGGTGGCTTCGTCCAGAAACGGTCATCAACACGTACAGTAAAGCCGATTTCTTAGCTTTTTTAAATAGATAAGTGGGAGGAAATTTTTTCCGTGAATAAAAAAGTATTAGCGACTCTTGAGTTTGACAAAATTAAGCAGCAATTGGCGGAACACGCAGCGTCCTCGTTAGGAAGAGAGCAAGCAGAAGCGTTAATGCCGGCACTTGTTTATGAAGAGGTCGTCCGTTTACAAGAAGAAACAGATGAAGCCGCTCAAGTTTTGCGGATGAAAGGGCATGCGCCTCTTGGCGGTATTTACAACATCCGTCCGCATGTGAAACGCTCACAAATTGGCGGCATGCTCAACGGAATGGAGTTTGTCCAAATCGCCAGCACGATCTATGCAGGTCGAATGATGAAAAATTTCATTATTGGATTGATGGAAGAAGGAGAGCAATTGCCGATCCTTTCAGAAAAAGAAGAAAGGATTCCGGTGTTAACTCCACTTGAGCATCGAATTAAACATACGGTCGATGAGCATGGCGGTGTATTAGATTCTGCGAGTGACACGTTAAGACATATTCGCCAGCAATTGCGGGCGAATGAAAGCCGTGTTCGCAGTAAGCTAGAAAGCTTAATCCGAGGGAAAAATGCACAAACGATGCTATCGGATGCGATTATTACGATTCGTAACGATCGCTATGTGCTTCCGGTGAAACAGGAATATCGTGGCCATTACGGTGGTATTGTTCACGATCAGTCTTCGTCTGGTCAGACGTTATTTATTGAGCCAGAATCAGTTGTAGAAATGAACAACCAAGTCCGGGATTTGAAGTTGAAGGAAGCGCTAGAAATTGAACGGATTTTTACCGAGTTGACGGCGGAAGTCGAACTGCACGGGTCTGAGCTCTATCATTTAACCGGTTTGCTTGGCGAGTTAGACTTTATGTTTACGAAAGCAAAGTATGGAAAGACGATTAAAGGATCGAAGCCGAATGTTAACCCTGATGGCTACATTCGCTTACATAAAGCGAGACATCCACTTTTGCCGATTGATGAAGCTGTACCGAGTGATATTGAGCTTGGAAAAGAGTTCAACACGATTGTTATCACCGGACCGAATACAGGCGGAAAAACGGTGACGTTAAAAACAGTCGGATTAATGACGTTAATGGCGCAAGCAGGACTACCGATTCCTGCACTTGATGGCTCCGAAACAGCAGTCTTTCAATCTATATTTGCTGATATTGGTGATGAGCAGTCCATTGAACAAAGCTTAAGTACGTTTTCATCTCATATGGTGAACATCGTCGACATTTTACAAGAAGTCGATCATGAAAGTTTAGTTCTGTTTGATGAGTTAGGAGCAGGAACGGACCCACAAGAGGGAGCGGCTCTAGCGATTTCGATTTTAGATGAAGTCCATCACCGTGGGGCGCGAGTGATTGCTACGACGCACTATCCTGAATTAAAGGCTTATGGCTATAACCGTGAAGGAGTCATTAATGCGAGCGTGGAATTCGATATAGAGACGTTAAGTCCGACGTATCGACTTTTAATTGGAGTGCCAGGCCGAAGTAACGCTTTTGAAATCTCGAAGCGTCTCGGGTTAAACCTCGATATTATTGATCAGGCTCGGAGTTTAATTGGTGCAGATACGAATGAAGTCGACCGAATGATTGCTTCACTCGAACAAAGCCGCAAGAAGGCAGAAGAACAAGAGAAGGAAGCACGCGATTATTTAAAGACGGCAGAAAAACTTCATCAAGATATGCAAAAGCAAATGCAAGATTTCTATGCGCATGAAGAAGAATTAGCGGAAAAAGCGCGTGAAAAAGCGGCGGCGATCATCGAACAAGCAAAAGCGGAAGCGGAAGCGGTGATGAAAGACTTACGCAAAATGCAGCTAGAACAGCGAGCGGGCATTAAAGAGCATGAATTAATTGAAGCGAAGCGCCGTCTTGAAGAAGCAGTTCCAGAGACCGCGAAGCCGAAGAAGAAAAAATCGGCGTCTACAGAGCGCACGTTCAAACCAGGAGATGAAGTGAAAGTATTAAGCTTCGGTCAAAAAGGTCATCTCATTGAAAAGAGTGGAGACAAGGAATGGCACGTCCAAATGGGCATTATGAAAATGAAGGTGGAGGAATCGGACTTAGAATGGATCAAATCTGAGAAAAAAGCCGAGCCGAAGCCGATGGCGACTCTTCGCGGAAAGGATTTTCATGTGAGCCTTGAACTCGATCTTCGAGGAGAGCGTTATGAGGATGCTTTGTTAAAGGTAGAGAAGTATATTGATGATGCTTTGCTTGCCGGCTATTCTCGTGTGTCCATTATTCATGGGAAAGGGACCGGTGCTTTGAGAAAAGGCGTACAAGAATATTTGAAGAATCATCGCTCTGTGAAGCGCACTCGTTTCGGTGAAGCAGGAGAAGGCGGTAGTGGCGTAACCGTTGTTGAGCTCAAGTAATGCATAATGGAGGGACATTACGAGTATGAACCGATTCTGGGAAAATAATTTCGTTCAGCTTGCCGGATATATTAGTGTCGTTATTGTCTGTGTGATTTTATTTTTAGCTGTGTTCGAGCTTGTGACAAAGTATCGTAATTGGGAAGAAATCAAAAAAGGAAATATGGCTGTAGCGATGGCCACGGGCGGAAAAATATTCGGGATTGCGAATGTTTTTCGCCATTCCATTTTGCATAATGATTCTTTGCTTGCGATGGTAGGATGGGGTGTGTGTGGTTTCTCGCTTCTGCTGATCGGTTACTTTATGTTTGAGTTTTTAACCCCGCACTTTAAAATTGATGAGGAGATTGAAAAAGACAATCGAGCAGTTGGGTTTATCTCTATGGTCATCTCTATCGGTCTATCCTATGTCATTGGAGCAGCTTTATTATGATAAGGAGAGTAGTGAAGCGATGGAAACTTTAGCAAAAGTGTTACTCGTGGTGGGCGGCGGCTTTTTCGCTATCGGCATTATTTATTTATTTTTTCTTGCTTAATTTAATTGAAAAAACTTCCTGTACATAAGGAAGTTTTTTCATGAATAGCTGGACAAATAGGAGAGGGCTCAAATGAAAAAAGAATGGACAAACTTGCAAAAGACAGGGCTTTTCGTTGTGATTGCTGTACTGTTTACCGATATGATCATGTATAGTTTGCTTGTGCCGATTACCCCTTATCTTGATCAAACGTATCAACCGACTTCGACGATGATGGGCGTCTTATTTAGTACATATGCTGTCGGATTATTAATCGCTACTCCCTTTTTAGGGCGACTATCGGATAAGATTGGTCGAAAAACCCCGATGCTACTAGGAATTTTTGCGCTCATTATTTCTACGCTGTTATTTATTGTTGCAGAGCATATGTGGATGTTAATCATTGCTCGTTTTATTCAAGGTGTGGCGGCCGGTGCTTCATGGACAGCAGGCTTTGCCTTACTTGCTGATTTATTTCCAGGGAAAAGCAGAGGGCCAATTATGGGCTTTGCTTTATCAGCTGTATCGGCGGGCACATTGCTCGGTGCGCCTGTTGGTGGCTGGCTGTTTAATCTAGGTGGTTATCAATTACCGTTTATTGTAACGATCGTGTGTAACTTGCTCATTTTTCTTGTGACGTTGTTTTTATTAAAAGAACCGAAACGTACACCATCCCAATCACAAAGCGGCATTCTTTCCTTGTTGAAAGTGAGAGAAGTGAGATGGATTACGGCGGTTATTTTGATTGGTGAAGGCATGATTACGATGTTAGAGCCTGTACTGCCGGTATATGCTGCTAACAATTTAAGCATGGATGCCCAAGCGATTGGTTTGTTATTCGGTGTGATGACGATTGCCTATAGTATATTCTCACCAATTTCAGGTTCGCTCTCTAGCAAATATAATTCTTATAAAATTATGATGATCGGTCTATTTTGGATGGCATTATCGTTGCCGTTTCTCGTGATCAGCACCTCGATGTGGGTGCTTGTATTTGCTGGTATCGCTATTGGAGGAGCAGCAGGCTTTACTCTTTCACCGACTCTTTCGGCATTAGGAGAGGTAGTTGATGGCAATGGCGGCGATGGGGATGAATATGGAACAGCGTACGCTTTTTTTAATATGTTGTTTGCATTCGCGATGATCATTGGTCCTCTGCTTGGTGGAGTGTTAACCGATATGATGACTGTTCCGAGTGCGGTATATACATCTAGCCTGTTGATGATAATTGCTACTGGCTTACTTGTACGATTAATGAAAAAGCAGAAAAGTTATGTGTCAACTAAATGAAGAGTGGAAATGGAATCCGGTGTCTTATCATCTATATGGTAAGGCATTTTTTTATTTCCAATATTGGAAATTTGTTCACGTTTAGTTCATATTGTTGCGGTATGATGGAAGAAAACAATAGGAGGAATAGACTCATGGTACAGATTTTAGTGGCTGAGGATGATCCTAATATTCAACGGTTGTTGAAAATTTATTTAGAGCCTGAAGGGTTTGAAGTGATTCAAGCTTATGATGGGCAAGAAGCGCTTCATAAACTGTTTGAGCTTCAGCCGGAATTACTCGTGTTAGATATTATGATGCCGAAAATGGATGGGATCGAAGTTTGTAAAGAAGTGCGCACTTTTTCACAGTTACCAATTTTAATGGTTACTGCCAAAGGAGAGAGAATCGATAAATTAAATGGCTTTCAAAATGGAGCGGATGATTATATCGTGAAGCCATTTGACCCGATGGAGCTTGTGATGCGAGTGAAAGCTTTATTAAGAAGATATCGGATTAGCTGGTCTCACCATCTTCAGCTTGGGAGTGTATTGCTTGATAAATTAGCATTGAGCGTTTCAATGAATGAGCAATCGATTGTGCTCCCACAAAAGGAGTTTGAGTTATTATTCCGTTTAGCTAGCTACCCAGGAAAGATTTTCACTCGTGCTCAATTGATTGAGCAAATTTGGGGGATGGATTATGAAGGAGATGAGCGTACCGTTGACGTTCACATTAAGAGAATTCGTGAGCGAACGAGACAAATGGATGAACATTTTAAAATTGTAACAGTTCGTGGACTCGGATACCGCTTAGAAATGATGTCATGAAAACACTATATACGAGAATTACACTTATTTATATTTTAATTTTTATTATTAGTCTTGTGGCGGGCGTCGCCACAGTGAATTTTTTTATGGATGAAAAATATAGTAAAGAGCAAGATAAAATGCTGCTAGAGCAAGGAGAAAGTTTTATACAGATTTATAAAATGGTTCCTGATAAGCAGTCGTTAAAGCAGGAATATAGTCAATTGCTAGAATCGTTGTATTTACGCATTCAATTATATGATGAAGCAGGGAATGTTCAAGTATTCGGTAGTGAAGAAGGGAAGCAAGAAAAGATTTCCGATGATCTTGTTCGATCTGTTCAAGAGGGGAAGACGTATAAAAGCGAGAAAAATATTTTTGGCTATATGACGATGGGGCTTCCTTTCGATATGGAAGGAGAGCAATATGCCGTATTTGTCTACATTGATGATAAAGGACTGACGACCGATTTTTATCGAATATTGAACATAGGCTTGTTCGTTGCTATTTTTCTTGGAGCGCTGCTCATTTTAGTTGTTTCCCGCTATATTGTTCAGCCGCTGACGAAAATGACAAATGCCACGAAGAAGCTCGCTAAAGGCCAATTTGATGTGCAGCTGCACTCGAAGCGAAAAGATGAAATCGGAACGCTCGCTAGAAGCATAGACTCCATGGCGAAAGATTTAAGCCGTCTTGAAGAAATGCGCCGCAACTTTATTTCTGACGTTTCCCATGAAATTCAAACACCGCTTACCTCTATTCGAGGATTTTCTAAAGCGTTGAAGCGAGATGGCTTATCAGAAACCGATCGAATTGAATTCAGTGAAGTGATTGAACAGGAAAGCGAACGATTATCAAGATTATGCAACAATTTACTTAGCCTTGCCTCGTTAGAGTCGGATCAACATCCTTTTCATCCCATTTCCTATGCTCTAGATGAACAAATACGTGGCTTAATTTTGAAAATGGAGCCTCAATGGTTGGAAAAAGCGTTGGAGCTTGAGATTAAATTGCCAAAAGCAACAATTGAAGCAGACCGTGATCTTCTTTATCAAGTGTGGATGAATTTATTGCAAAATAGTATTAAATATAATCATCAAGGCGGAACAATTCGAATTTGGTTGCGGCGTAAAGGAGAGCGGGTGCAAGTTGGTATAGAGGATACAGGGCCTGGAATAGCCGATGAAGACCAACGGCATATTTTTGAGCGGTTTTATCGAGCAGATACGTCTAGGACAGAAAAGGCGAGCAATGGGATTGGCTTATCTATTGTGAAGCGGATTGTGACGATGCATCAAGGGGAAGTTCACGTATACAGTGAAGTCGGCAAGGGGAGTTGCTTCGTCGTTAGTTTACCGTTTAAACAAAAAGGACAACACGGGTAAAATTTTACATAATTCCAAGAATTGTTCATATTGAGTTCATATTCGTCTGTTATCTTTACAGTGAACTCAATAAATGAAGAGGAGGCCCCAGTCAAATGATTAAGTTGACAAAATGGAGTCTGAAAAATGGAATTGCTGTTTTTTTACTATGTTTATTAATTCTCGGGGGAGGAATATTTTCCTCGAGTACGATCTCGAAAGAAATTATGCCGGATGTCACTTACCCAGCTTTATTTGTTCAAGTAACGACCCCAAATGGTACATCGGCGGAAGTAAATGAAGAGCGGATCACGAAGCCATTTGAAGAACAGTTGAACGCCAATGCCGATGCCAAAAGCGTGATCAGTACTACATCCAGTCAAATGATTACCTTTCAAATCGAATACCCATACGGCACCGATTTGGATAAATCGTCTGCTAAGCTAGAATCCATTATGAGCGGATTATCGCTTCCAGAGTATACTGAGCATAATATTTTAACGACTGACAGCATGATGAATACGATTATGCAATTTGCTTTAACATCTGATCAGCCGGATGATTTACAAATGTTTCTTAATGATACATTGATTCCTGAAATGAAAAAGAAGGAAGGAATCGCCAGTATTGATGTGAGCGGTGAATCGGAAAATCAATGGTTCATTCGAGTAGATGAGGAGAAAGCACAAGACAATGGTTTAACGCTGCAAGCTATAAGAGAAGCGTTAGATATGAGAAATAAAGATGTATCAATAGGAGCGATCGAGAGTGAGGGCAACACGATTCCTGTGAGCTTAAACCGACAGATTCGCACCGTTGAAGAGTTGAAGAAGACGAAAATCACTCCTCCTGCTACACTTGGGACGCCAGTAGCACCTGTGGAACTTGGGGAAATCGCTAAAATTGAGATGAAGAAAGAAGGCGGAGACCTATCTCGTTATAATGGTGACAAGGCTTTTGTGATCAATGTAACGAAAGAAAAGGGTGGAAATACCGTTGAAATAACGAAGGCTGTTGATAAACTGCTTAATCAATATCAAAAACAAGGAAACTACGAAGTATTTTCCATTATGAATTTCGGAAACGAAATTGAGACATCTATTTCTAAACTTGTTAAAGAAGGATTGTTCGGTGCATTATTTACAGTCATCGTCATTGCCCTATTTTTAAGAAGCTTCCGAGCAACTATTATTTCAATTATTTCCTTGCCGGTTTCGATCTTTGTGACGATCTTTATTTTTGAAAAAATGGGTTACAGCTTGAACGTCATGACTTTAGGTGGTTTAGCGGTAGCGATCGGACGCATCGTCGACGATAGTATCGTTGTCATTGAAAATATCGACCGCTGGCTGAAGGAGCAAGGAGGGCAACTTCCGAAAAAAGAAATCGCTCGCAAAGCTACACAAGAAGTGATGAAGGCAATTGCTTCGTCTACGCTTGTCACTTGTATCGTCTTTTTACCGATCGTGTTCGTTACGGGCTTTACAGGTGAACAATTCCGTCCGTTTTCTTTAGCGGTTGTTTTCTCTATTCTTGCTTCATTCTTTGTTGCGATCATGTTAATTCCGATGCTTTCAAGCGTATTTTTAAAAGTGAAGCCAAAGAAAGAAGAAGAAGGAAAAACGATTCGTTTGTATGAAAAAACGTTACGTGGTGCTTTGAGACGAAAATGGCTCGTGATCATTGCTTCGCTGCTGTTATTAGTCGGTTCCTTTGCACTTGTCCCAATGATGGGCTTTTCTTTAATGCCATCTGAAAGCGGAACATCTTTAAAAATTGGCATGAAGCTCCCAGCCTCATCGGAAATTGATGACACAAACACAGCTTCTGAAAAAGTAGAGAGCTATTTAGAAAGTCGCAAAGAAGTCGATTATAGTAGTGTTCAAGTAGGGCAATCTATTGATCCGATGTCGATGCAAAGTACGGAAAACCAAGCTATTTTTATTGTAAAGTTAAAAGATGGTTATAAAGCCGATGTATTGCTTAAACCATTTAAGAAAGATTTAGAAAACAAAGTAACAACTGCTGAAATAACGGTGGAAGACTATTCAGCTACGATGGGGTCTGGACCAGCAGGTAACATCGTCAATGTAGAATTATATGGCGACAATTTTGCCGCACTAGAGAAGGCTTCTAAACTAGTCGAAGAACGTTTAAAAGAAAATGATCAGTTAAAGAACATTAAAAATGAAATGACTGGCGCCCGTACAAAATGGGAAGTGGAAATTAACGATGAGGGGCGTAAAGCCAATGTTGATGGAACTCAGTTGATGGCTGCCATTCAAGAGCGTTTAGTTCCAGTTCAATTAATGGATTATGAATTAAAGGATGACACGTATCATCTTACACTGGAATATGACCAAAAAGTAGCCACTAAAGAAGACTTGTTAAACTTAAAAGTGTTAACGATGAAAGGTGAAAAAGAGTTAAAAGATATAGCTGAACTGAAAGAAGTGAAAACACCGGTAGAAATTAAACATGAAGACGGTCAAGCGCTTGCTAAAGTAACAGCGACTGTCAAAGGCCAAAATGTTTTAGAAGTCACTCAAAAGATTGAAAAAGAAATGAAAGAGCTCTCTTTTGAAGATGGTGTGACATTAAAAACAGGCGGAGCGAATGAGGAAATCAATCAAGAGTTTTCCAAAATGATCACAGCGATGCTGATGGCCATCGGCTTAGTGTTTATCGTATTATGTGCGACGTTCCAAGGAATATTAACACCTATCGTGATTTTAACATCCATTCTCTTCGTTCCGATCGGCGCATTTGGCTTATTGTTATTAACAGGGCAGCCGTTGTCATTAAGTTCTATGATCGGGTTACTCATGTTAATTGGTGTCGTAGTGACTAATGCAGTCGTTTTACTCGATCGTGTCGAAATGAATCGTAAAAACGGCATGGATGTAACAGAAGCGTTAGTAGAAGCAGGAAAAGTCCGTCTTCGCCCGATTGTGATGACTGCTGTTGCTACGATTTGTGCGCTTATCCCACTTGCGTTATCGAGCGACACAGAATCTGTATCAGCGGCACTGATTTCAAAAGGGTTAGCAATTACAGTCATTGGTGGACTGACGACATCCACTCTATTAACCCTTATTGTCATTCCTTCCATCTATAAAGCGGTGAAACGTGATCGGAAAAATGTCATGCGCAGAGGAAGAAAAACAGCTTAATCACAAAAATGAATAGTACAAAAGCTTGACTGATCCGACTCGTTGAATGAGGGAGGAAAAGTCGAGCTTTTGTATTTTGTGGGGTAAAATGTAAAAAAAGAATAATTGGCATCGATGATCGAAATACATTATAATTAAATAGAATATTTTTAATATTCTAAATTAATAAGGGGGGATGGAGATGACGGACAAGAGGTGGCTTTCACAATATCCAAAGGAAATACCAGCAACTTTGACGTACAAGGAGCAACCTGTTCAGCAGTACTTAACAAATGCAGCGAAAAATTATCCTAATAAAATAGCAATTCATTTTTTAGGAAAAGAACTGACATTTACAGAAGTGTATGAATCGGCTTTAAAACTAGCTCGCTATCTACAAAAGCTAGGCGTAGAAAAAGGAGATCGAGTAGCGATTATGTTGCCGAATGGTCCCCAAGCTGTGATTAGCTATTTCGGTGTATTGTATGCCGGGGGAATTGTTGTTCAAACGAATCCGTTGTATACAGAAAGAGAAATTGAATACCAAATGAAAGACTCCGGTTCGAAAATAATTATCACCCTTGATATTCTCTATCCACGCGTCCGCAGCGTATGGGCAAATACCGATCTTGAACATTTAATTGTAACCGCTGTCAAAGATTACTTGCCTTTTCCGAAAAACATCATTTACCCTTACATTCAGAAGAAACAAACTGGTCTTGTCGTTCACATCGAAGAATGGGGAATCAACCATGAATTTAAAAAAATTATGGCTCATGAGAAAGCAGAAGAAATAGAGATTTCACTCGATTTTGAAGAGGATATTGCTTTGCTTCAATATACAGGTGGGACGACAGGATTTCCAAAAGGTGTCATGCTTAGCCATAAAAACTTAGTCTCTAATACAGCGATGTGCGATGCTTGGTTGTACAAATGCAAGCATGGCGAAGAAGTCGTCCTTGGCGTGCTCCCTTTCTTTCACGTATATGGTATGACAACGGTGATGATCTTATCGATTATGCAAGGTTATAAAATGGTGCTGTTACCGAAGTTTGATCCGAAACTGACGCTGAAAACGATTGATAAACAAAAACCTACCCTTTTTCCAGGGGCGCCAACGATTTATATTGCGCTATTGAATGATCCAGATTTGCCGAAATATAATCTCTCCTCCATCCATGGATGTTTGAGCGGTTCCGCCCCGTTACCAGTTGAAGTACAGCAGAAATTCGAAAAAATTACAGGTGGTAAATTGGTCGAAGGATATGGATTGTCCGAAACGTCTCCTGTCGTTCATGCTAATTTCCTTTGGGACGGCGAACGAATGAAAGGAAGTATCGGTGTTCCTTGGCCAGATACAGATGCTGCTATCCTTTCGATGCAAACGGGAGAATTTTTACCTCCTCGTGAAGTCGGTGAAATTGTCGTGAAAGGGCCGCAAGTTATGAAAGGTTATTGGAATCGTCCAGAAGATACGGAAATGACATTTAAAGATGGCTGGTTTTTAACGGGGGATATTGGATATATGGATGAGAAGGGCTATTTTTATATCGTGGATCGCAAGAAGGATATGATTATTGCCGGCGGATATAATATTTACCCGCGTGAAGTAGAAGAAGTATTATATGAGCATGAAGCGATTCAAGAAACCGTTGTTGCAGGTGTACCAGATCCATATCGCGGCGAAACGGTGAAAGCGTATATCGTGCTAAAAGAAGGATACGAAGTAACAGAAGAAGAGATGAAGGCCTTTGCTCGCGATCATCTTGCTCCTTATAAAGTGCCAAAAATTTACGAATTTCGAAAAGAACTGCCAAAAACAGCTGTCGGAAAAATTTTGCGCCGTGCCCTCATAGACGAAGAAAAAAAGAAATTAGAAAAAACAAGTTAATGTAAGCAAGCGACCCTCTTGACTATGTCAGAAAAAAAAGATAATATAGAATCATGAATGAATAGTCATTCATTTGGCGGTTAGGAGGGTCAGCTTGTGAAAAAAAACAAACCAAAATACCATCAAATCATTGATGCAGCGGTCGTTGTCATTGCAGAAAACGGCTATCATCAAGCGCAAGTGTCCAAGATTGCGAAACAGGCAGGCGTAGCGGATGGAACCATTTATTTATATTTTAAAAATAAAGATGATATATTAATTTCTCTGTTTCGTGAAAAAATGGGGGATTTTGTCGTAAAAATTAAAGAAGCTGTAGCAGGAAAATCGACAGCGGCGGAGAAGTTATTAGTGTTGGTAGAAAACCATTTTAAAATTTTGTCGGAAGATCCTCATTTAGCCGTCGTCACTCAGCTTGAAGTTCGACAATCGATTAAGGAGTTACGCCTACAAATTAATGCCGTCATTAAAGACTATTTATTGTTAATGGATGACATTTTAAAAGAAGGCGTACAAACGGGTGAGTTTAGGGAGTCGCTAAATATTTTACTCGCTCGGCAAATGATTTTCGGCACGATGGATGAAATCGTTACCACTTGGGTGGTGAATGATCAAAAATATGATCTCAAAGCACTTGCAAGAGAAGTGGGAGACATGTTGTTGAATGGATTTTCTGCCCGCTAACGAATTGAATAAAGGGATGGTGAGAACATGGAGTACATATCTTTGCAAAAAGAAGGTCGCGTGGCTGAGATCACGATCCAACGTCCACCGGCCAATGCTTTATCTAGTGCATTGATTGAGGAAATCGATCATGTGTTGGATGAGTTGGAGAATGATCAAGAGATTCGAGTTCTTCTTATGAAGGGAGAAGGTAGATTTTTCTCAGCTGGAGCCGATATTAAGGAGTTCACCTCCATCGAAACAGGAGAGGAATTTTCACAGCTTGCGGCAAGAGGGCAACGTGTATTCGAAAGAATTGAAACCTTTTCCAAGCCGGTGATTGCCGCGATTCATGGGGCGGCGCTTGGCGGTGGCTTAGAGCTAGCGATGAGCTGTCATATCCGACTAGTAACGGAGAAGGCGAAGCTTGGGTTACCTGAGCTCACTCTAGGTCTCGTACCAGGATTTGCTGGGTCGCAACGTCTACCACGATATGTAGGTATGGCAAAAGCGGCAGAACTGTTGTTGACAAGTGAACCGATTTCAGGAAAAGAAGCGGTTCAATGGGGTCTTGCCAACCACGCTTATGACGAGGAAGACCTATTACCAAAAGCAAGAGAAATGGCAGCGAAAATTGCTCAAAAAAGCCCGGTTAGTATTAAAGCGGCTATTGAGCTACTAAACTATTCAAAACACGCTGAATACTATAAAGGCGTGCAAAAGGAAGCTGATTCCTTTGGGGTGGTGTTCGTTTCTGAAGATGCGAAAGAAGGTATTCAAGCATTTATCGAAAAACGCCAGCCTGAATTTACAGGTAAATAATTTTTTTGTGAAAAATTTTCATAATCTTTCAAAACGATAGAAAGTTAAGAATGCAGGAGGGGAAAATATGAACATCTACGTATTGTTAAAGAGAACATTTGATACAGAAGAAAAAATTTCCGTGGCTAACGGTGCCATTCAAGAAGACGGAGCAGAATTTATCATCAACCCATACGATGAGTATGCCGTTGAAGAAGCAATTCAAATCCGCGACGATAAAGGCGGCGAAGTAACGGTCGTTTCTGTCGGGTCAGAAGAAAGTGAAAAGCAACTTCGCACAGCGCTTGCAATGGGGGCCGATAAAGCGGTTCTTATTAATATCGAAGACGATGTGGAAGACGGTGACCAATTTACGACAGCGAAAATTTTGGCTGAGTATTTAAAAGATAAAGAAGCGGATTTAATCATTGCTGGTAACGTAGCGATCGACGGCGGTAGCGGTCAAGTGGGGCCTCGTGTAGCGGAACTACTAGACATTCCTTACGTGACAACGATTACAAATATCGAAATTGACGGTGAAACAGTCAATATCGTTCGCGATGTCGAAGGGGATTCCGAAAAAATTCAAACAACGCTGCCATTATTAGTGACAGCACAACAAGGATTAAACGAACCACGCTATCCATCTTTACCAGGGATTATGAAAGCGAAGAAAAAACCTTTGGAAGAATTAGAGCTTGATGATTTAGATCTGGAGGAAGACGATGTCGAAGCAAAAACAAAAACAATCGATATTTTCTTACCACCGAAAAAAGAAGCAGGGCGTGTACTAGAAGGCGATTTAAGCGATCAAGTAGCGGAACTTGTGAACGCATTGCATAAAGAAGCGAAAGTAATTTAACTGACAGGAGGGGACAAACATGGGAAAAAAAGTATTAGTATTAGGTGAAGTTCGTGACGGAGCGTTAAGAAATGTATCTTTTGAAGCAATTGCAGCTGGAAAGAAAGTAGCAGAAGGCGGAGAAGTTGTTGGGGTATTGCTTGGTGATTCTGTAAGCTCATACGCTGAGCAAATGATTCATTACGGTGCGGACCGCGTTGTAACAGTAGAGGATGAAAAGTTAGCTCAATATACATCCGACGGTTTTTCACAAGCGTTATTAGCTGTTGTAGATCAAGAAAGTCCAGAGGGAATCGTCTTTGGTCATACAGCATTAGGAAAAGATTTATCACCGAAAATCGCGGCGAAGCTAGAAGCAGGCTTGATTTCTGATGCGACAGCTGTGGAAGAAGAAGGCGGAGAAGTTGTCTTTACACGTCCGATTTATTCCGGAAAAGCATTTGAAAAGAAAGCAGTGAGCGAAGGAATCGTACTTGCAACGGTTCGTCCAAACAATATTACGCCGCTTGAAAAAGACCAGTCTCGTTCAGGCGATGTATCATCGGTTTCAGCAACGATTAAAGATCTTCGTACGATCATTCAAGAAGTCGTTCGTAAAACGAGCGAAGGTGTCGATTTATCAGAAGCGAAAGTGATTATTGCTGGCGGACGCGGAGTGAAAAGTGAAGAGGGCTTTGAGCCATTAAAAGAACTAGCTGATGTACTTGGTGGAGCAGTTGGTGCTTCTCGTGGTGCGTGTGATGCGGATTACTGCGATTATTCCTTACAAATTGGTCAAACAGGTAAAGTCGTTACACCTGATTTGTACATCGCTTGTGGAATCTCTGGAGCAATCCAGCATTTAGCCGGAATGTCTAACTCAAAGATAATTGTAGCGATTAATAAAGATCCAGAAGCAAGCATCTTTAGTGTAGCGGACTATGGTATCGTTGGAGATCTTTTCGACGTCGTACCAATGCTAACAGAAGAATTTAAAAAATTAAAAGTCGCTATGTCTTAATATGATCAGAAGGCTACTAGTCTAATATAGGCTAGTAGCCTTTTATGTATATAATCAAATTTGCTGGGCAAAGTAGTTTTGAAGCAAAAAAGTCGCATCGCATGATAATCGGTGATATACTATCGGTAGTATATCGTTATTTTAGGAGGTAATTTTAATGGCAATTGTAAATGCAACTGATCAATCATTCTCAACTGAAACAGAAAGCGGTCTTGTACTCGTGGACTTCTGGGCTCCTTGGTGCGGACCTTGTAAAATGATCGCTCCAGTACTTGAAGAGCTAGATGCTGAATTAAACGGCAAAGCAAAAGTTGTCAAAATCGATGTAGATGACAACCAAGAAACAGCTGGAAAGTTTGGTGTAATGAGTATCCCAACTCTTATTCTTTTCAAAGATGGTCAACCAGTTGATAAAGTGATCGGTTTCCAACCGAAAGAAGCATTAGCTGAATTAATTAATAAACATGCTTAATAACGTACATAAACGCCTTCTGTCATAGACAGAGGGCGTTTTTCTTAACTCTCTCAATATTTTATGTGAAAGCGCTATCTAGCAGGACATGTCGAGGTTTTTAAGCGTTTTGTTAAGGAATAAATTACCGCAAAATTACCATTGACTATGAGAATCATTCTCTCTATAATGTGCTTATATTGAAAGGCATTATCAATTAATTGATGGGACGAACATGGAGGAATAAGGATGAAAAAGAGAGAATTACAAGCGGTATTTGCTTCATTTTTAGTAGCGGGGACGGTTCTAGCTGGTTGTGGATCAACAGAGGAAGCACCGAAAGAAGAGAAAAAGCAAGAGGAAGCGAAAGATCAAGAACAAACGCCAGCTGAAACAACAGGAGTTATAAAGGTACAACTGGAGGCTCATCAAGTATTTTCCGCTGAAAAAGATAAACTAAAAGAAGGCGGAGAAGTAGATTGGTCTAATGTTGAAAAGGCTTATGCAGAGAAGTTGCAAGCGGCTATTAATGAAGTGAATGGGGAATACGCTCAAGGGATTGAAGCAGCGATTGAAGCGGGCAAAACAGGTGAGCTTGAGCCGATTGTTTCTATGCAGTTAGTGGATAAATTAACACAATCTTATTTCTACCAAAAGCAAAAACGTCTACAAAAAGATGCGAGCGTAGCTTTAACGGAAAATAAAGCTGATGAAGCGAAAGCGATGTTTGATGAAATGAAGCAATTAGCTGAAAGCGTATTTATTCCAACAGCTGAAAAGCGCGATTCATATTATGAGCTGACAGGAAAAGATAGCATTGCTGAAAACATTCGCAACGGCTTAAAAGTACAAGAGGAAGCATTAACAGCTGGACATGCAGATGATTTCCAAGTGTATGTGCAATTGACAGATAAATCAGTGTATAAAGTATACTACTTAGCAGCAAATAGCTATGCAGAAAAAATCGAAGCAGCTGTGGCTGAAGGAAAAGAAGACGAATTAAAGATTATGCAAGCAGAAGGATACGGATTCTTGCAAGCGATTAAAGAGTCATTATCCGGTGGAAACGAAGAAGCTGCGAACAAACTAAATGAATTGTTCTCGCTTGATACGGATCCAAAAACAATTAAAGCAGCAGAAGTAAATAGTCTGTTTAATACGGCGATCATCGGTAAAGTAACCAATTATCATGAAAAAGTACCAGAAGCGTTAGCTGCTGATAAAACGCTTGATGCGAAAATTGAAGCGTTAGAAGGCAATATGTTCATGAATATGATCAACCTTCAATTAAAGAAACAACTAGGCGAAGAGCAGTCAGCTACACTTCATACAGCAGCAGAAAAATGGTTTGAAGCGGTGGCTAATGAAAAAATGGATGAAGCGAAGCCACTGAGTGAAGAAATTATGTCTGGGCTTAGCCAGATTAAATAAGACACGAAAGTAGAGAGCCGTTTTGTCATCAAGCGGCTTTTCTTGTTTTCTATTGAGCTGTGATACAATGACGTGTGATGTTGAAATAGAAAAGAGTGAAGAAGATGAAAATTGTAATCACAGGTGGGGCAGGATTTATCGGGATGCACACAGCCATTCAGTTACTTCAAGAGAGATATGAAGTGCATATTATTGATCATTTCCACCCATATTATTCTCCAGAACGGAAGAAGAAGCATCTAGAGATCGTTAATCAAGTGGGAGCAGTTCATTTTTATGAACATAATTTACTGGATCGAGAGACAACGGTGGAGTTGATCGGTCAAATACGTCCAGATGCGATCATTCATTTGGCGGCTTTACCTGGTATATCTTACTCATTAAAGGAACCATTACTATATGTCGATTATGATATTAAAATAACGATTAATGTGCTTGAAGCAGCCGGGAAAGCAGGAGTAAAGAAGGTTGTTTTCGCTTCTTCCTCTTCTGTATACGGGGAGCAGCCGGGGATTCCATTAAAGGAAGAGATGGCTAGTGGTCGAGTGATCTCTCCATATGCCGCGTCGAAATGGAGCGCGGAATCATTTTGTCATGTATACGCTCATCTTTATTCTTATTCCGTATCTGTCCTACGTTTTTTTACAGTATATGGACCTTGGGGACGTCCCGATATGGCGGTGGCAAAGTTTATTAAACGAGCGATGAACGGTGAGCCGATCGAGATTTATGGCAAAGGAAGTGGCCGTGATTATACGTATGTGACTGATGTTGTCAATGGCATTCTATTAAGCTTAAACGACCGACAAAACTATGCTGTTTGGAACATTGGTGCGGGATCTCCGACTAGTATGGCTCGGTTGTTAGAGTTACTTAAAAAAGAGTTTCCACAAATGAACATTCATTACGGTGATCATCGAGTTGGAGATGTGTTTTCGACATGGGCAGATATTTCGAAAGCGAAAGAGGAACTAGAATTTCAGCCAGTTACTTCGATAGAAGAAGGAATGAAACGAACAATTGAGTGGGCGTATGAAAACAAAGCGTATTTATAAAGAAATGAAAAGGGGGATTTCTCTCCTGATCTTAGTTTTGTTTTTCTGGCTATTGTATCGATATATCGACTTATCGATGCTGATTTCTTCTCTACAAACAGTTAGACAACATCCATGGTTGTTAATGGGTGGTTTAGTCACCTACGGTATGTCATTTGTGATCAAAGCTGTGGCATGGGCATGGTATCTTCGTGGGCGAATTCGCTTTTCAACGGCATTGATCGGGATTTTATATAGTTTATTTGTGAATCACTTACTTCCTGTGAAAGCAGGAGAGCTATTTCGGGCTTACGTATGTAAAGAGCGTGAAGACCTGGGTTATTTTCTAGCGTTACAGTCAGTTGCAGTGATGAGAGGGTTTGACTTTTTTATTCTTATGGGAATCGCCTATGTCGGTCTTTATTGGTTACCTTTTCCGACGGAGTTTCCGCTAGTGCTCGTTAGCGCTTTCACTTTCATAGGAGGAGTATTCACTATTGCGATCATTCGGTGGAAAAAAGAACTATTTCGCCGTCAATGGAATTTTTTTAAAGAGACTTTTTGGAGAGCATCGACGTTTCCTATATTTATCCTAGTTTTGCTTAGTTGGGTCATGGAAGCGGCACTTGTT
>NKXN01000043.1 GCA_002261155.1 Bacillaceae bacterium SAS-127
TCATTCCGATCAGGGTTGGCATTATCAAATGAAAAAGTATCAGAACACATTACAAGATCACCAAATTACACAAAGTATGTCCCGTAAGGGCAACTGCCTAGATAATGCCGTAATTGAAAATTTCTTCGGCTTATTAAAGTCTGAGCTACTATACTTACAAGAGTTTGGGAGTATGGAGCATTTTGAAAAAGAGTTGGAAGATTATATTGAGTACTACAATCACAAACGAATGAAGGCAAAATTAAAAGACCTGAGCCCAGTAGAATACCGAACTCAAGTCTTGGAAGCTGCCTAAAATTATTTGTCTAACTTTATTGGGTCAGATCAATTGGCGGGTTTCTGACTGTTTTATTCGTATTTTAGAGCATCGCCATCAAACGGGGCATCTGCGATTTTAATCGAGTCTGTTGGGCAGCCTTCAAACGCATCTTGCATATCTTCTTCAAGAACTTCTGGAATGATAGCTGTTCCTTCGTTATCGTCTAAAATAACGAACGCAATTCCTTCATCATCATAATCATAAATGTCTGGTGCAGCTGCTCCGCAAGCACCGCAAGCAATACATGTGTCTTTATCAACGATTGTATATTTTGGCATTATGAAACCTCCTTAGTGTATACCAAATCCTCAATGGATTAAGCCAATCTTAAATCCTTAGAAAACTTCTATATTTTATTGTATATGTGATGTATTTACTTTTCAATAAAAAGTTCTCGTGGAAAAAATGATAGGGCTTTCATAAATTATCGATACTCTTTCACAAACATCTGACGTATTTCGTGGTAAAATGAACAAAAGTCCAAAAGGAGACGAGAAAGTTGTTCATTCAGGCGGTTATGCTATTGATGCTTAAGCAATTAAACGGCGAGAGAACAGCCTCGTCCATTTATCATTTATTAAAAGGGAAAAAGTCTTCTCAAACGATACAAGATGCTCGTTTATTCCGATTAGATCGATGGTTTCAAACTGCACCATTTCTCGATAGAAAGATGTATGATGAACAAATTCAACAGTTGCTAGAAAAAGGCTATATAGTAGGAGATCCAAACAGTCTGTTAGTGACGGAAACAGGAGAGCAATGGCTTGCTCGTTTTAATGATACGTTAGCCACTCTTCAACATATACAAGGCTTTAAGCTACAAGATTGTTGTTTGCTGTTTTGGAAAAGGTTGACGTTACTTGTGCAAGTGACGTCTCATCTTGTGCATGAGAACAAGGAATATCAGCCGATTACAAGAGATGAACACATTCAGTATTGGGTAAAAATGTTTTTATCTCAACAAATGTTGTCGAAAGAGGTGTTAGCTCAAGCTTTGAATGATGAACTTATACATAGTTTGCAAAGTCAAAGCTTTGAAGATCCACTTGTGTTTGTGCTTCGCTTTTCTGGCAAAAACAAAACAGGAAAAACGGCTGCACAAACAGCGGAACTTGTCCATATGGAGGAAACCGAATACTGGTATCGATTTTTAAATCTGCTTCATTTTTTAGTCGAGTACATTTATCAGCATGCCTCACAATTTCCGTTGTTATACGAAGTGTTGAAGGACATATATGAATCGGTGACCCTTACTCAATCAACAAAAAAGACGGCGGAATTATTGAACAAAGGCTATTCACTTGCAGAAATTGCTCAGCAACGAAGATTGAAAATGAGTACAGTAGAAGATCATATCGTTGAATTAGCTTTGAATATAACTAACTTTCCGCTTGAATTGTATGTGAGTGATCAACAAGTAGAGAAAATTCTGGCTGTAGCTTTGAAGCAGCAGCATAAAAAGTTAAAGCCGATTAAAGACCAGATTCCAGATGTCACGTATTTTCAAATTCGACTAGTATTAGCTAGACATAGCAGGTGAAGGTATGGAAAATATAGAGAACATTCTATTTGAACAATTTGGTTATGCTCATTTTCGTATGGGGCAAAAAGAGGTGATCGATTCCTTGCTTACAGGGCAACATACATTAGCGATGCTGCCAACAGGGACAGGGAAATCACTATGTTATCAGCTGCCTTCTTATATATTACCAGGGAGTGTTATTATCGTTTCTCCGCTTTTATCACTTATGCAAGATCAGGTTGAGCAGTTAAAAATGCGTGGAGAAAAACGAGTGATTGCCATTAACTCTTTCTTAACCTTTACAGAAAAGAACGATGTGTTTAGTCGTTTACCACATTATCGCTTTATTTTTTTATCTCCTGAAATGCTAATGAATCAGGCGGTCATTCAAGCGTTACAGAAGATCGATATCGCTTTATTTGTCGTCGATGAGGCACATTGTATTTCCCAGTGGGGGTATGATTTTCGCCCTGATTACCGCTTGCTCGGTCAAGTAAGAGAAAAATTGGGTCGCCCGTTAACGTTAGCTTTGACAGCTACGGCTACGGCCGAAGTGAGGAAGGATATCCTTCGTTATTTACATATTGAAGAGGCGAAGGAATGGGTTTTTTCGGTGGATCGTCCGAATATCGCGATGGCCGTCGAGGAATGCGCTTCAAGAACGGAAAAGCTAGAGCGGCTAGCTGAGTTAGTAGTTGGCTTAGAAAAACCGGGAATTGTTTATTTTTCGAGTCGCCGTGGAGCTGAAGAGGGAGCGGAATGGTTAAAGCAACAAGGCATTCAGCGAACCGCTTTTTATCATGGGGGAATGGTGCAGGAAGATCGCATCTTAATTCAGCAACAATTTCTGCATGATGAATTAGAGGTGATTTGTGCGACTAGTGCATTCGGAATGGGAGTCAACAAGGAGAATATTCGGTTTGTCATTCATCATCAACCGCCGGCACAGCTAGAGTCTTATTTGCAAGAAATTGGCCGTGCGGGAAGGGACGGAAATCGTTCGCTCGCAGTATTACTCTATACACCAGGGGATGAGGAAGTTCATGCGATGATCATGGAAGGGGAGTTTCCTAATGATTGGCAAATAACGAATTATTTTCTGTATCAGCCCCATCATTCGCGAGAAGAGCTCATCAAAATGCTCGGTTTAAGTGATGTCCAATATCGCTTTATCCATCACTACGCTAAAGAGGTGGAGGCGAGTCATAAAGAGGACAAGGTGCGTTTTATTATAGAACAGCGGGACGGTAGATTGGAGCAAAAAAAACAAAAGCTTCATTCCATGTTGCAGTGGGTATGGTCAGAGCAATGCCGACGTAAGGGAATATTGCAGTTTTTCGGTGAAAGCGTTCATTCATTGCCTGATCATTGTTGTGATATTTGTGGTATTCATGCGAGTGATTTCTATGGACAGACAAAGAAGGCCGAAACGAAAGAAAGTAATGATTGGAAATCTTTGTTAGCGGAGCTATTAAATATTAAAGGATGATTACGTTTTCGAATGAAAAAAATAAACAGTCAGAACTCATCAAACAACTAACGGATGAGGAACTTTTAAAATCATTATATATGACGCAATTTGCTTTATTGCTGCTTTCAGCTATTGTTGGCATTTTTTTATTCTCAGATTTTTCGTCATTTTACGAGCTGTTTCAATGGTCATTATTTGAAATCATTATCGTAGGGGCAGGAGCAGGAATCGTAGTCGTGATACTGGATCTTTGCTTCATGAAGTGGTTACCGGATAAGTATTATGATGATGGTGGGATTAATGAGCGACTATTTGCTCGTCGCTCCGTTTGGGAAATTTTTTTGATCGCGGCGTTAGTGGCCATTTCTGAAGAGGTATTTTTCCGAGGGATGTTACAAACGTCTTTAGGCTTTGTCGTTACTAGTTTGATTTTTGCTGTGATTCATATTCGCTATTTATCGCAATGGTATTTAACGTTGAATGTTGTGCTTTTAAGTTTTGCCATCGGTTGGTTGTTTGAGTGGACGAACAATTTAGCCGCTACGATCATGATGCATTTTGTGATTGATTTTTTCCTTGGTTTAGCTATTCGGAGACAAGCGAGGGAAAAGGCAAGTAGTGTGAGAGAGGAAGAGAAAGAATGACAGTAGATCCTTATCGTGAATTAGCCAAAAAAAATCGCCAAGAAATACAAAAAGTTCATGTGGAGAAGCTGGAATCGGATGAAACAGACAACCATTCGCGTATTAAGAGGCGAGAAGAAGAGAAACCTCGTCGAAATCCATTGTTAACGATCCTTTTAGTTTCTTTTATTTTGATTCCCGTTTTGACAGGGTTATGGTACTCATATGAACAAAGTAAGAAAGAACCATCTAACTTAGAAGTAATTGAGAAGGCTTATGACATGGTGGATCAATAAGAAAGGGCGGAAGCGAACAGTTTCCGCCCTTTTTCTATACTATAGGTTAAAAGATTTTTTTGCGATCGCGTTCCTCTTTTAAAGTTTCTACTGCTTCTCGGAATCGTTGTGAATGAATGATTTCTCTTTCTCTTAAGAAGCGCAGGCTGTCATTTAAATCGGGGTCGTCGCTAACATCAATGATCCATTGATAAGTGGCTCGCGCTTTTTCTTCCGCAGCAATATCTTCATACAAATCGGCAATTGGATCCCCCTTTGCTTGAATGTATGTCGCTGTGAACGGAGATCCACCTGCATTTTCATAAAATAAGGCACGATCGTGATTGACGTAATGAGCACCTAATCCAGCGGCTTTCATTTGTTCAGGAGTGGCATCTTTTGTGAGTTTATAGACCATCGTGGCGATCATTTCCAAATGGCCCAATTCTTCTGTGGCGATGTCGGTTAATAACCCAACAATAGAACCTGGGATCGTATAGCGTTGGTTCATGTAGCGTAAAGCAGCCGCTAGCTCTCCATCTGCACCACCGTACTGTTCAATTAAATATTTCGCTAACGTCGGATTGCATGTGCTTACTTTCACTGGATATTGCAGTTTTTTTTCATAAACCCACATATCGTTCTCCTCTCCTGTTTATACTTGCCAAGGCCATGGTTCTTCTTTATAGTCAAAAGGGTGGCGTGAATAGCTGTAGCCAAAGCTAGTCATTGCTCCGTATTTTTTCTCGAATGCTTTTTTTAACGTTTTGCTCGATTTCACCATTTGATTATATTGTTGTATCGCTTGGAGGTCATCCGGGTGGGTATGCAAATAAAGGGCTAAGTCTACGATCACAAAGTCGGCGGCTTGAATTTCTTCAAGTTCACGGTAATAGTCTTCGGAAAGCGACTTCATTTTTTCGCCCCCTCCGTCGGTTCTATAAATGGAAAATAAGGGTCAAAGAAAGCTTTCCACAACGTCCCTTTTCTTAAAGCAACTTGAGGGGGAAATTGCTCTAATCCTGGTGGTTGAAACCCCATGAATAATTGGGGGCCGGTTGAATATCTTTTTATTCGAATGGGCGGACAGGGGTCCATCGGGCTTATGAAAGGTCGGTACGTGCGATACCATTGGTTTTTATCCATGCCAAGCCTCCTTATATTGTCTATTCTTCAATCTATTGTATGGGGGAGCGAGTTGAGATATTATTTATTTTTGATTGAGTAAAATAACATTTGTATTAGAGGATGTAGTGTATATGATAGGGTTGATGTTGTTATTCGTTTTATTAGGAGTGGCTTTACTGTTATATATGTGGAAAGAGGCTCACAGAAATGACGTCAAAGAAGAGACGATTTCCTTGAGTAGCTATCCGGGAGAAAAGCCATTCACATTCTTTTTTATTTCTGATATTCATAGAAGAGGGATTCATCCATCGATTATTGACAAGGTTAAAGGTAGAGCAGAACTTGTGATCATCGGTGGAGATTTAGCAGAAAAAGGTGTAAGCTTTGAACGCATCGCTCATAATTTGCAATTGTTAAGGGAGGTTGCTCCTGTTTTTTTTGTTTGGGGCAATAACGATTATGAACTACCTAAACAATCGTTTGAACAATTATTAACTGCTCATGGCGTGGTGATTTTACGCAATGACTCTTTTTGTTTTCAAACAGCGGATGGAACGGACGTTTATTTACTAGGCGTAGATGATTTAGGTAAAGGCCAGAGCGATAAAAAAGGTGCATGTGAATATGTACCAAATGAAGGATTTAAGATTTTCCTAAGCCATAACCCTTTGTTTGTGAAACGAGTGATCGAAAAAGATCAAGTCGCTCTTTTTTTGAGCGGTCATACACATGGGGGACAGATTCGGCTTTTTGGAATGGGGTTATATAAAAAAGGCGGTTGGGAATGGAGAGGACAGATGGCGATGCTTATCAGTAATGGCTATGGAACGAGTGCTCTTCCTCTTCGACTAGGTGCGAAAGCAGAGACGCATTTGATCACTATTATTTCTAATTGAGTTGATACAAAATATATAAAAAACCTATACAAGTTTTACACGTATTAGCCTTCACTATATAATTGGGATAAAATGTGAAGGTGTAGAGAGGAAGTTGAGACAATGAGCGAAGGTAAATATAATATTAAAGCAGTTTCCAATTTAGTTGGCATCCAACCAGGAACCCTTCGTGCTTGGGAAAGACGGTATCAAATATTGAATCCTGTCAGAAATGATTCAGGGCATCGGCTGTACACAGAAGAAGATATGAAGAAATTAAAGTGGCTTGCCATGAAAGTGAATCGAGGGTTTACTATTAGCCAAGCGGTTTCGCTAATGGATCAACATGAAGTAGCAGTAGACCAACAAGTCACAGAGAATACTTATCAGGAACAGCACTCGCTGTCCGAGGATTTATTACAAGCTTTGCTTTCATTTAATGAGGTGAGGGCACAAGAATTGATTAATCAAGCGTTTTCCTTGTACACGATAGACAAAGTAACGATAGACATTTTAGCGGATTTACTTGTTCGGATCGGAGACATGTGGGAGCGGGGAGAAATTACAACTGCTCATGAGCATTTTGCGACTTCTATTTTGCGGTCGCGAATTGGTATGATTATGCATTCGTTTCCTCATAATGGAATTTTACCGAAAGTGGTAGCTGTTTGTGGGCCGGATGAGTGGCATGAACTCGGGCTATTAATTTTTACCCTGTTTGTTCGTCGGCGAGGCTATGAAGTGATTTATTTAGGTTCGAGCCTAAAAGAAGGAGATATAGAAGTCGTCTTAAATACGGTGAAACCGAAATTCCTGTTTCTTTCTGTTACGTTAATGGATCATTTGTCGAAAACGTTACAATTAGTGGATCAACTGAAAGCTGAGCATATCGACCTTGAGATTGGCGTAGGCGGAGCGGCTGTGAGTGAGATGAGTGGGCAGCTAGCGAAAGACTACGGATGCCATATTGTTGGAAATAAGAAAGAAGAATGGGAAAATTGGTTAAATCAACGAGTACAATAATGCTTTTTATAACTCACCATCTGCGCTTCTTATCATAATATGTGTTAAAGAGGTCCTTTCAGCAGGGGGCAGCAGATGATGAGGATAGAAAGGTTATCAGATAATCAAGTAAAGCTTTCCGTTACTTACGATGAGTTAAGAAAAAGAGGTTGTTTAAAGAAGCATATTTTGGAAGATTCTTTCGTGTGGCATGAGATTTTTGACGAAATGTTAGATGCAATTGAAGAACAGTTGAATATGGACACAGAAGGGATGATCGCTATTGAAGTACATTCGATGGCGGGGGATGAGCTAGTGCTTATTTTAACGATTGACCAGTTAGATTTTTTCAATAAGTTAGATGATGTCTCAGGCGGAAAAAGTGATGAGTATGGCTTTGAACAAACGATTAAGTTTACCGATATTGAGGATGTTATTGGTTTAGTGCACGATGATAAAAGAATTCGTTCTATACAAAGCTCATTGTTTTATTTTAAGGGGGCCTACTACGCAAGCTTCTCGTTTGATCTCGATAGTCAGTTTGATGCGTTTGAAGCGATACTGATGGAATATGGAATGTATTCAAGTTTACCAGAAGAAATGCTAAAAGAATATGCATTGACGATCATTCCGTCTGATGCGATGCGCAAGCTTTATCAGTATTTCATTAAGCAAGTGTAAAGTTGAAATCATTGAAATTAGTTGTCTTTTCTCCTATCATTTATATGAATAGGAGTTTTTTTATGAAAAGGTTTGTGAAACAAGGAGAGAATGAGATGCAAAAGGAAGATTGTATCATTGTAGGTGGTGGACCTTGTGGGCTTTCTGCTGCGATTGAGTTAATGGAGATTGGCAAAAGTCCATTGGTGATTGAAAAAGGGAATATCGTTCATTCGATTTATAATTACCCGACGCACCAAACGTTTTTTAGTTCAAGTGAAAAGCTGGCAATTGGTGATGTACCCTTTATTATTGAAGGGCGAAAACCGAAGCGGAATCAAGCACTAACTTATTATCGGGAAGTAGTGAAGTTAAAGGATATTCGCATTAACCGCTATGAAATGGTGCGCAAAGTGGAAAAGCAAGAGAATGGTTTGTTTCATGTTTATACTTCTAAAGGTCAGTATGAAACACCTTATGTGGTGATTGCGACAGGCTATTATGATCATCCGAATGAAATGAATATTAAAGGGGAGCAGCTGGATAAAGTATTCCATTACTTTAAAGAAGCACATCCTTATTTTGATATGGATGTCGTCGTCATTGGCGGCAAGAATTCCTCTGTCGATGCAGCATTAGAGCTACATAAGGCAGGAGCTAGAGTGACAGTTCTTTATCGAGGAAGCGAATATTCTCCAAGTATTAAACCGTGGATTCTTCCTGAATTTGAGGCGTTAGTAAAAAACGAGGAAATCAAAATGGAATTTCAGGCGGACGTGGATGAAATTACGGAAGAAGAAGTCATTTATCGACAAAATGGCGAGACGAAACGAGTGGAAAATGATTTTGTGTTCGCGATGACTGGCTACCATCCAGATCACGAATTTTTAAAGAAAATGGGTGTAGAGATCAATCATGAGAGTGGTCGTCCTCATTACGATGTGGAGACGATGGAAACGAACGTGTCAGGCATTTTTATTGCGGGTGTCATTGCAGCTGGCAATAATGCCAATGAAATCTTTATCGAAAATGGTCGTTTTCATGGGGGAGACATCGCCAAGGCGATCGCGGCTCGTGAACAATGGAAGTAAAGAAAAAGCGGAGCGCTTAAATTAGGCTCCGCTTTCTTTTGTTGTGGGATGTTCATTCAAATATTTGTTCAAGGGACGAGAGATCGTGTTGAGCTGATAAGGCGATTAATAGTTTAATTCGCGCTTTTTGCCCGTTTAAACCGTTAGAGAAGATCACTCCAAGCTCTTTTAATTGCTTTCCTCCACCATCATAACCGTAAACGTCTTGAACGATGCCATTAAAGCAGCGTGACACAAGAACAACGGGGATTTGTTGCTCCACTAATGCCTTTATTCCTTCCACAGCAGCAGGAGGAAGGTTTCCTTGACCAAGAGCTTCAATGACAACGCCATCATAGTTTAACTTCTTTAAAGCTAATAAAAGTGAGGCATCCATTCCAGAGTAAGCTTTAATCAGTGCGACTTGTTGATCAATCGTCGTAACATCGATTTGCTGCCGCTCTGTCGGTGCATGGTGAAAAACAATTTTTCGCTTAGTGACAATACCGATTGGTCCATACTGAGGGCTTTGAAAAGTCGAAATAT
This sequence comes from Bacillaceae bacterium SAS-127, assembly GCA_002261155.1. Taxonomy (GTDB): domain Bacteria; phylum Bacillota; class Bacilli; order Bacillales; family Domibacillaceae; genus Bacillus_CE. The sequence goes on from NKXN01000043.1 coordinate 9,492, forward strand.
TACTCGTATGCGTTTTCGTCACGTTTTCTGCTGAGTGGATTTCATCATTCAGAACGACTAATACTCCTTTTTCTTTAGCGGAATCACAGGCGGCTACTCGTACAGCACTTAATAAATTATACAACCCGTCAGCTCCAAGCTCATTGCTTGATCGCATCGCACCTGTCACAACGACGGGTACATCAACCGTCAACGTTAAATCAAGGAAATAAGCCGTTTCTTCAAGGGTATCGGTGCCGTGAGTAATGACCACCCCATCAAAAGGCTCTTTCTGAAAACGTTCTTCAATTAATTGCTTTAAGTGTAGCATTTCTTTTGGAGTGATATGAGGAGAAGGAAGATGGAAAGGCTCTACTGTTGTAATGCGAGCCGCTTCGTTTAACAAGTTGGTCGATGTCAGTAAAGGGTTTTTCTCCCCTGGTGTTACAGCACCTGACTGTTTGTCTTCCATCATCGAAATGGTTCCACCTGTATGTATAACGAAAATATGTTTTTTAGACAAAAGAAAAACCTCCTAAGACTTTTTGCAAATTTTGTATTCTCAATCCCTTTTATTAATGATACGATGAAGGAAACAGAAAGAAAAGAGGACAGATGGATGCTGGCAATCTTTTCGGCAGGTATTGCACCAGGGCTTGCGCTATTATGTTACTTTTATCTTCGAGACAAATATGAAACAGAGCCTGTCACTTCCGTAGCGAGAGCCTTTATTTATGGAGCGCTATTGACCTTCCCAACGATGTTTATTCAATACGTGTTAGCAGAGGAAGGGATGACGTTTTCGGCTCTCATTGAGGCGCTTGTTGTTGTCGGCTTCCTTGAAGAATTCGTTAAATGGTTTAGTTTGTTTTATTTGATTTATCAACATGTCGATTTTGATGAGCCATATGATGGGATTGTCTATGCGACGAGTGTCTCTCTTGGCTTTGCTACGATTGAAAACATTCTATATTTAGTCGCTCACGGTGTAGAACACGCTTTTTTAAGAGCGCTTTTGCCTGTATCAAGTCATGCGTTGTTTGGCGTTGTGATGGGCTTTTATTTTGGAAAGGCGAAGTTTAATCGCGATGGAAAAGAGAAAACATATTTGCTCTTAGCGTTACTCATTCCGTTTTTACTTCACGGGCTTTTTGATTATATTTTATATTTAGAGACGGTTTGGATCTATTACATCGTTCCTTTTATGTTTTTTTTATGGTGGTTTGCGTTAAGAAAAGTAAAGCAAGCCCATATTTTAACCGAACAACATCATCGCGGATTATTTCGAGAAAGAAGCTCTTAATGAAAAGGGCTTCTTTTTTATTTTGTCTGTGTGACTTTTAAGATGAAAAGCTCATTGATTATGAAAGTTTACTGAATAAAAAAAGATCGGCAGCGAAAACTACGAATACACATCATACTTTATGTGGAGGGTAAAAAAATGAGAATTGGTGCAAAAATCAAAAAAACAGTAGTTGTTTTTGTTCTGCTGCTGAGCTTGGTGATAGGTCATCTATCAATTTCACCGTTACATACAGCTGCCTTTTCAGGACAAGTGATTCAAAAGGGGGCATCTGGAGACGATGTCATTGAACTGCAGGCTAGACTGCAATACGTTGGTTATTATAAGGGTAAAATTGATGGTGTTTACGGATGGGGAACATATTGGGCGGTAAGAAACTTTCAAAAAGCATTTGGATTACCGATCGATGGGCTTGTAGGTCAAACGACGAAGAATAAACTTATTAAAGCATCTAAATATGATAAGAGTTACGTAAAAAATCAGATTAGCAAGGGAAAGTCTTTCACGACCTACGGAAAAAAGTCCAATTCCTCTAATTCTAATAAAAAAGCAACGGCGGCAAGTGTACCAGGTGGCTTTTCTCAAAATGATATTAGCTTAATGGCCAATGCTGTTCACGGAGAAGCGCGTGGAGAACCGTATGAAGGCCAAGTGGCGGTAGCTGCCGTTATTTTAAATCGAATTTCTAGTCAAAATTTTCCTAACACAGTTTCAGGTGTTATTTTTGAACCGAGAGCCTTTACAGCGGTCGCCGATGGACAAATTTGGCTGACGCCGAATGAAACGGCTAAACGGGCGGTGATTGATGCGATTAATGGCTGGGATCCTACGAGCGATGCTTTATATTATTTTAACCCGGAGACAGCGACGAGCAAGTGGATTTGGACGAGACCGCAAATTAAACAAATTGGTAAACATATTTTCTGCGAATAAAGGAGGGAAGTAATGATGTTTCGAACAATAGGAATCGTTTTTTTGTCATTAGCAGTAGTAGGTGTAGGGCTTTGGGGGTATCAGGAGCATCGTGAAAAAAATGCCGTGTTAATTAATGCAGAAAACAGTTATCAGCGGGCGTTTCATGATTTAACGTATGGAGTGGACAAAATTCATGATCAAATTGGAGCAACACTAGCGATGAATACACGACACTCTCTTTCACCTGCTTTAGCGGATGTGTGGCGATTAACATCCGAGGCCCATAGCAATGTTGGGCAATTGCCGCTGACGTTATTGCCTTTTAACAAAACGGAAGAATTTCTAGGGAATATCGGTCAATTCAGCTATAAAGCAGCTGTGAGAGACTTAGAGAAGGAACCATTAACCGATCAAGAATATAACCATTTAAAAAATTTGTATAAGCAGTCAGCCGATATTCAAAGTGAGTTGAGAAAGGTTCAGCATATGGTGTTGAAAAATAATTTGCGTTGGATGGACGTAGAGCTCGCGTTAGCAACGGAAAAAGAAAATGCAGATAACACTATTATTGATGGTTTTAAAACGGTTGAGAAGAAATCAACAGGCTTTAACGAATCCAACGTCAATAGCTTGCCTGGTCAAGCGGATCAACTGAATAATCATCGGTTAAAAGAGCTAAAAGAGGCACCGATTTCTAAGCAAGAAGCGGTGAAGAAGGCGAAGACATTCACGAATATAGACTCAGCGGAACAAGTGAAGGTAACGAAAAGTGGGAAGGGGTCCGATTTCTCTTTCTATAGCGTCAATATGAAAAATAAAAATGGAGAGGAGGCAAGTATTGATTTAACGAGAAAAGGGGGATACCCTCTTTGGTTTATTATCAACAGAGAGGTGAAACAGCCAACTATTGGTTTAAACGAAGCGAATAACAAAGCTGTTGCTTTTTTAAAGAATCATCAATTTACAGATTTAGAACTCGATGATAGTACGCAATATGATCATGTTGGAGTATTTACTTTCGTTGGAAAACAAGATGATGTAAGGATTTATCCAGATGTGGTGAAAGTAAAAGTGGCGCTAGATAACGGGCAAATTATCGGAGTGACCGCTAATGAATATCTAGAAAATCATCATAAAAGAAAGATAGCGAAACCGACTATATCTGAACAAAAAGCCGAAAGTTTCATTAATCCAAAAGTAAGAGTGGAAGAAAAAAGATTAGCTATGATTCAAAATGAATTAAATCAAGAAGTACTTTGCTACGAATTTTTAGGTACGCTAGGAGAAGACACATATAGAGTTTTAATTAATGCGAAAGATGGCCGGGAAGAACAAGTTGAAAGGTTACGTAACGCAGAACCGATCTATGATAACGTATTGTGAATTATAAAGTGACATGAGGAGGCTTATAGCTTATTAACATGGGGGAAACGACCCAATAAAGAGATTCTTACATTGCATTTTTAGAAATCACCATCTATAATTTGGATTATACCCATTATAGTAAAAATGAACCATGGGCAGTCAGAAATTAGGGTGAGGGATTCGAATGCTTAAAGTAGGAATAGATTTAATGCTTGAGCCATTGCATGTATCAGATGAAGAGGAGAAGGAATCGTATCGTTGCAAGGTGGCCGATGTGAAAGATGGTCAAGTGTTTATTGACTATCCCGTAAATATCAAATCGAATCGTACCACATTATTAGTGGATGATACGGAGTTGATGGCGGAATTTATTGACCCGACAGCAGCTTCTGCTGTCTATCTATTTAGTACAAAGGTCATTGGTCGTGTGAAACAATCGATTCCAATGTTAGTTTTGCAAGATCCTGGTGTAAACAACTATCAGCGGATTCAGCGTCGTAAATTTGTGCGCGTATCTACAGCTGTAGATGTGGCTCTGCATTTAGAAGGTCATCCTCCTTTTACTGCGGTAACGACGGATTTAAGTGCTGGTGGACTGGCCGTTCCAGTTCCTCGTGGAATGAATATCGAGGAAGGTGACCAAGGAAGAGTGTTTCTGTCTATTCCTTTTCAATCAGGAGATCATCACTATTTTGAAATAACAGGTGAAGTGGTTAGGATGCGTAAGGAAGATGCAAGTAATCGAACCATCGCTTCCTTTCAAATAAATGATCTTTCTGGAATCGAACAGCAACTATTGATGCGTTTTTGTTTTGAACGCCAAATTATTCTGAAAAGAAAAGGACTCGTATAAAGGCTCGCCTTTAACGAGTTTTTTTTTGAAGAATATCTTTTCATCGTATGATAAAATGGAAAGATAAATTGATTAGAAGGTGAAATAATGACGAAACGAATTCAAATTGCGATCGATGGACCAGCTGCGGCTGGAAAAAGCACAGTAGCTAAAATAATTGCTGAGAAATTATCATATGTTTATATTGATACAGGTGCGATGTATAGAGCACTTACTTATAAAGCTTTACAACAACAGGTGGATCCTGAAAATGAAAATGCATTACTACAGCTGCTTCAGCAGTTAGAGATCGTTTTAAAGCCCGGAGAGAGCGGTCAGCAAGTGTTTATTGACGAAAACGATGTAACGAATGAGATTAGAACGAACGAAGTCACGAATACCGTTTCTTTCGTCGCTAAGCATCCGCTAGTGCGCAAAGAAATGGTGAAGCGTCAGCAAGTTTTTGCGGAAGCTGGAGGGGTGGTCATGGATGGGCGTGATATTGGCACCCACGTCCTGCCGGATGCCGAAGTGAAAATTTTTCTTAAGGCAAGTACGGAGGAACGTGCAAAAAGAAGATATAATGAAAATATTTCGAAAGGAATTCCTTCAGATTTAGAGAAATTAAAAGAAGAGATCGCTCTTCGTGATCAAATTGATTCTGAAAGAGCTGCTGCTCCGCTGAAAAAAGCAGATGATGCGATTGAGTTGGATACGACATCTTTAACAATTAGCGATGTCGTTGACAAAATTATGGCAGTAGTGAAAGAGGAGAAGGGGAAATGATGACCTTTTATTCGATTGCTAAGACGGTAGTAAAAACGATCTTAACGCCGATGTATCGAATCGAAGTTCACGGAAGAGAGCATTTTCCGAAAGACGGAGGCGTGCTTCTTTGTGCGAACCATATTGATAATTTAGATCCTCCTGTCGTCGGAATTACAGCGCCAAGACCAGTATCATTTATGGCGAAAGAAGAATTATTTAACGTGCCGATTCTTGGAAAAGTGATCTCTAATTTACATGCATTTCCGGTGAAAAGGGGGGGCGGTGACAGGGAAGCGTTACGAAAAGGATTAAATTTTTTAAAAGAGGGAAAAGTAATGGGACTCTTTCCCGAAGGCACTCGCTCGAAAACAGGTGAGGTGGGGAAGGGGTTAGCCGGGGCTGGTTTCTTTGCTCTCCGCGCAGATGTGCACGTTGTGCCGTGTGCCATTGTCGGTCCATATAAACCTTTTCATAAGCTGAAAGTTGTCTATGGTCCACCAATTGATATGTCCGAGCTTCGTGAGAGAAAAGCGAGCGCGGATGAAGTGACAGAAATTATAATGAATCATATTCGTCAGTTGCACGATCGCCATAAATGAAAGCTTCTTGCTTGACAAATGGCTGTAATTGTTAGAAGTTAATAGAAAGAATATTTATTTAAATAAATGTTAGCAGTTTCGTATTAAGGAGGAGTACATATGACAGAGGATATGAACCAAGTAGAAGTGAACAACTATGCAGTAGGCGACAAAGTCCAAGCAACAGTGGTGAAAGTGGAAGAGAAGCAAGTGCAAGTTGAAATTGAAGGAAGTAAAAAAGACGGTATCATCCCAATCAGTGAACTATCCAGTCTTCATGTAGAAAAAGCTACGGATGTAGTAAATGAGGGCGACAAGCTTGAACTGCTCGTAACAAAAGAAGAAGATGATCTTTACGTTCTTTCTAAGCGCAAAGCGGATGCTGATAAAGCGTGGGAAGAGATGAACAAACGTTTTGAAGATGGTGAAGTGTTCGAAGCTGAAATTAAAGAAGTAGTGAAGGGTGGACTTGTTGTTGACCTTGGCATTCGCGGCTTTATTCCTGCTTCATTAGTGGAAGATCACTACGTAGAAGATTTTGAAGATTATAAAGGCAAAACATTAAGTTTGAAAATTGTTGAATTAGAGCAAGAGAAAAACCGATTGATTTTATCTCATCGTGCAGTTCTTGATCTAATGAAATCAGAAAATAAGAAAAAAATCCTTTCAGAAATTCAAGCAGGCAATGTGCTAGAAGGTAAAGTACAGCGACTAACAGATTTTGGCGCTTTTGTTGATATTGGTGGTGTAGATGGACTTGTTCATATCTCTCAACTATCTCATGAGCATGTAGATAAGCCGTCTGATGTCATTAAAGAAGGTCAAGAAGTGCAAGTTAAGGTATTATCTGTTGATCGAGATAGCGAAAGAATTTCTTTATCGATTAAAGAAACATTACCTGGACCGTGGACGAACATTGCGGAGAAGGCACCAATCGGATCTGAGCTAACTGGAAAAGTGAAGCGTCTTGTATCTTACGGAGCATTTGTGGAAGTATTCCCAGGTGTAGAAGGGCTTGTTCACATTTCGCAAATTTCTAATAAACATATCGGTACGCCACATGAGGTGCTAGAAGAAGGTCAAGAAGTGCAAGTAAAAGTTCTTGATGTGAACGAGGAAGAAAATCGTTTATCTTTAAGCATGAAGCAATTAGAAGAAGCAGAAGTTGAGCAAGAAGTTGAATCGTATGAAATGCCAGAAGAAAGCACAGGTTTCCAACTTGGAGAAATGATTGGAGACAAATTAAAAGGTTTAAAAAACAATAATTAATAAGCAATGCTATTTGAATGAGAAAACGGTGATGAGTTGTGACGAGGGAACAAAGAAAAAGAGAACATATTCAATATGCACTCTCAACAGGTCAAAGTCGTGCGACCGGCTTTGATGATGTCGATATCGTTCATCAAAGCCTTCCGAACATCGCTTTGAATGATGTCTCAATTCAAACCAAAATTGGCGAACTTATTTTAAGTTCGCCAATTTTCATCAATGCGATGACTGGTGGCGGAGGTAGAGAAACGGAAAAAATTAACGAAAGCCTAGCGATAGCTGCAAGAGAATTAGGCTTAGCGATGGCAGTCGGTTCACAAATGTCGGCGATTAAAAATCCGTCAGAAAGAGAAACCTTCCGTGTCGTTCGCCAAATGAACCCTAAAGGAATGATATGGGCGAATATCGGCAGTGAAGCTACGGTTGAGCAAGCACAAGCCGCTGTTGAGATGTTAGAAGCTAATGCGCTTCAAATCCATTTAAACGTAATACAAGAACTTGCTATGCCTGAGGGAGATCGTGGTTTTTCAGGAGCTTGTGAGCGAATTCAAGTAATGGCGGAATCATTGCCAGTACCAGTGATTGTGAAGGAAACAGGATTTGGGCTTAGTAAAGAAGCGGTTAGCAAGCTGTCAGCTAGTCCATTAGCGGCTGTTGACATTGGTGGCTTTGGTGGAACAAATTTTGCTACGATTGAAAATGCTCGCAGAAACAAAGCGCTTACTTACTTTAATAATTGGGGAATCTCTACAGCTGCATCGATTGTAGAAGCGAAGCAAACAGCGGCGAACAATATGAGCGTGATTGCGTCTGGTGGTATCCAAAATAGCCTAGATGTGTTCAAAGCGCTGATTCTTGGAGCTGACGCCGTTGGAATGGCTGGTTTTTTATTGAAAGTCTTGTTGCAGGACGGTTTTGATTCATTGTTAGCAGAAATAAAAGAATTGCATGAAGGCTTACATATGATGATGTGTGCTCTTGGGGCCACATCAATTGAAGAGTTACAGCAAGCGCCCGTTGTCATCAAGGGAGAGACCTATCATTGGTTAGATGTGCGCGGCTTTGAACCTGCTCTTTTCAGCAGGAGATCGTGACATCAATATGATCGAAACAGAACTCTTTCGTGGTTTTAGTTGCTTGCTAAGGAGAATATTGATAAAATGTATAGGTTCATAAAACCCTTCTACATCAGAAGGGTTTTATTTATACGGACGTAGACAATAATGATACTAAGCAAAATAGAATGCAAGTGTGGAAAGGATGAATGAAATGGTGAAACCAGTAGTCGCCATTGTAGGGCGCCCGAATGTAGGGAAATCAACCATTTTCAACCGAATTGTCGGCGAAAGAATCTCAATCGTCGAAGATATTCCTGGTGTAACGAGAGATCGAATTTATAGTTCAGGAGAATGGTTAAATCAAGAGTTTAACCTTATTGATACCGGTGGAATTGATTTAGGAGATGAACCGTTTTTAGAGCAAATTCGCCAGCAAGCGGAAATTGCGATTGAAGAGGCGGATGTGATCATCTTTTTAGCAAGTGGAAGAGAAGGTGTGACTTCAGCGGATGAAGAAGTGGCGAAAATTTTATACCGCTCCAAAAAGCCAGTTGTTCTCGCTGTCAATAAAGTAGACAACCCAGAAATGCGTAGCCAAATTTATGATTTTTATTCGTTAGGTTTTGGAGAGCCCTTTCCAATCTCCGGTGCGCACGGAATCGGCTTAGGGGATATGTTAGATGACGTTATCGCTCATTTTCCTCAGATGGATGAAGAGGAGTACGCTCCCGATGTCATTAAGTTTTCTTTAATTGGTCGTCCGAATGTAGGAAAATCTTCTTTAGTGAATGCCTTACTAGGAGAAGAGCGTGTCATTGTTAGTGATGTTGCCGGAACGACGAGAGATGCGACCGATTCTCCATATACGTATGATGACCAAGAATATGTCATTATCGACACAGCCGGTATGAGGAAAAAAGGAAAAGTATACGAAACGACAGAGAAGTATAGTGTGCTACGCGCATTGAGAGCGATTGAACGATCAGATGTCGTTTTAGTTGTTATCAATGCGGAGGAAGGCATTCGAGAGCAAGACAAGCATATTGCTGGTTACGCTCATGAAGCCGGTCGTGCGGTGATTATCGTCGTCAATAAATGGGACGCGATTGAAAAAGATGAGAAAACGATGAAAGAATTTGAACAAAACCTTCGTGGTCATTTCTTATTTTTAGACTATGCACCAATCGTCTTCTTATCTGCTAAAACAAAGAAAAGAGTTCATACGTTACTACCAGTCATTAATCAAGCAAGTGAAAATCATTCTATGCGCGTACAATCAAGCGTGTTAAATGATGTGATTATGGATGCGGTAGCGATGAATCCTACACCGTCAGATAAAGGAAAGCGATTAAGAATTTATTATGCAACACAAGTAGCTGTTAAGCCGCCTACTTTTGTTGTTTTTGTGAATGAACCGGAGCTTATGCACTTTTCTTATGAACGTTTCTTGCAAAATCGAATTCGTGAGGCGTTCGGCTTTGAAGGAACACCGATTCGCATTCTTTCTCGTGCCCGAAAATAACGAAAAGCTGGTGAATAAAACATGAAGAAAAAAGAGCAAATAGCTGTTATTGGAGCTGGAAGTTGGGGAACGGCTCTAGCTCTTGTGCTTGCGGATAATGGCCATGACGTTCGCCTATGGGCTCATAATTCAGCACGCATTCAAGAAATTAATGAGCAACATACGAATCATCAATATTTGCCTAATATTTCCCTTCCAACAAACATTGTTGGCTATCATTCTATGACAGAAGTGTTGGATGGGATTGATTTGATTGTTTTGGCAGTACCAACAAAAGCGATTCGAGAAGTGTTACAATCGATCCAACAACATCAACAACAATCGCTAACTATAGTTCACGTTAGCAAGGGAATTGAACCGGATACGCTGCTGCGCATCTCTGAAATGGTTGAAGAAGAGATGCCGAAAGAGCTTTGTGATGCAGTTGTCGTTTTATCTGGTCCTAGCCATGCGGAAGAAGTGAGTTTGCGTCACCCAACAACGGTGACGGTTTCCTCGAAACATATGGAGGCTGCCGGAAGGGTTCAAGATATTTTTATGAATCAACATTTTCGCGTATACACAAACTCTGACATCGTTGGAGTGGAAATTGGTGGGGCGTTAAAAAATATTATCGCTTTAGCCGCTGGAATCTCCGATGGTCTAGGTTATGGTGATAATGCGAAAGCGGCTTTAATCACGCGGGGATTAGCTGAAATTGCTCGATTAGGAACGAAAATGGGGGCAAGGCCATTGACATTCTCAGGGCTTACTGGCATCGGTGATTTAATTGTCACTTGTACGAGTGTTCATTCTCGCAATTGGCGAGCAGGAAACATGCTTGGTCAAGGGAAAAAGCTAGAAGAAGTGCTAGCCAACATGGGAATGGTCGTCGAAGGGGTTCGGACGACGAAGGCTGCGCGACAATTATCGGTAAAGTACGGGGTGAATATGCCGATCACGGAAGCTCTTTATGGCATCTTATTCGAAGGACAAGATGCAAAATCAGCTGTTGATGAATTAATGGCTCGTATGAAAACACATGAGATGGAAGATTTAGTGAATGTGTATGAAGATCGTCAATATGATGAAATATAGAGACGTTCGCTGAGTCAAAAGTAAGAAGTATTCCATATAATATGGTGAGAAAGCCAGCTATACTAGGAAATGGCGGTCGAATCAGCTGAGGCGGTGAAACAATCTGCTTCAGCTTTTTTTGAAATGACTTTATTTTTTTCTTTTTTTTTATGGACAAGCCTTATTGAAGAAGGTTTTTAGCGAGTTCGCGGTCCAATTTAGTGGAGCATTATGATATAATCAGGTCGATAACTGAAAGGGGTAGTGCCAGATGTCAACAGCAATGTTAAATATGTGGATTTCTTTTGCCGGTATGGGACTGATGATTCTAGCCGTCATGATGATTTATTTGAGTCGTTATAAAATAAAAAACAGCTTTTTTAAATTTATCTCTGCTATGTTGGCTTATGCTTGTTTGATGATCGGTGGAATGATTATGGTTTATATTGTGTTTAGTGGTCCAACAGGAGCTTAGGGGGAAGAGAGATCATGAAAAAGTATCCAATCATCATTTTGTTAATTCTTGTTTCTTCCATTATGAGCGGCTGTATGTTTCCAGAAGATCGGCTAGCGGCTAACCAGACGCCATATGAAGATCAAGTGCAATCCGTACAAACAGCGGTCAATCAATTTAAAGAGCAAAATGATGGACTATTACCGATTAAAAATAAAGAAGCAGATACACCGCTATATGAAAAATATCCGATTGATTTCAAAAAGCTTGCGCCGCAATTCATGGCAGAGCCACCTGGAAATGCCTTTGAATCAGGAGGGATTTTTCAATATGTTCTAGTGAATGTAGAGGAAAATCCAACTGTTAAACTCATTGATTTAAGAATGGCGGAGCAACTTCGTGATATTCAATTACGAATTAAATCGCATAAATACCCACCATATGATCAAGAAATCGCATCGAATGTGTATTCATTGAAGCATGACGAACTAGGTTACGAAGAAGAACCTTATGTAGTCAGTCCTTATTCCAATAATAATTTACCGCTAGTGATTTCTGGTGATGGTCGAGTGTATGTCGATTATAGCAGTGAGTTGTATGCTGTGCTACAGAAATCTAAAGAGAAGCTTAAACAAGGAGAAGATATTCGTCCTTTACTTTATCAGGACTCTGTCATTGCTCCGGGCTTTTCCCTTCCTTATACAGTAGATGAGAATAATGAGCCTGTGTTTATGGTGAAATAATCGTATAGAAAAGAGTCTCCAATGCAACCGATTGGAGGCTCTTTTTTTCTGCTTATCATTTTCAGTCATATAAAAGAGGGACAACATCATACAATTTAATGTATGAGAAACGGGTTAATTGGAAACGTAAGCAATAAAGCAGGGAGGGAATCAAGTGGAAAAAACAGATGTTTTTAAAGATATAGCGGAACGCACAGGAGGAGATATATATTTAGGTGTTGTAGGGGCTGTTCGAACAGGGAAATCAACGTTTATTAAGAAATTTATGGAGCAGCTAGTGCTTCCGAAAATAGAAAACGAAGCAGAACGAGCTCGTGCGCTTGATGAACTGCCGCAAAGTGCAGCAGGAAAAACAATCATGACGACTGAACCTAAATTTGTGCCAAATCAGGCGATCTCCATTCAAGTAGATGATGGCCTTGATGTGAATATCCGACTTGTTGATTGTGTAGGATATGTGATCCCAGAAGCAAAAGGATATGAAGATGAAAATGGGCCTAGAATGATTAACACTCCTTGGTTTGAAGAGCCGATTCCATTTCATGAAGCAGCGGAAATAGGCACTCGTAAAGTGATTCAGGAGCATTCTACGATTGGTGTAGTGATTACTACAGATGGTACCGTCGGCGAGATTTCTAGAGAGAATTATTTAGATGCAGAAGAGCGAATTATCGCGGAATTAAAGGAAGTTGGGAAACCGTTTATTATGATAGTCAACTCCGCTAGGCCGTTTCATCCAGAAACAGACCAATTAAGAGACAGCTTAATAGAAAAATATGATATTCCCGTTCTGTCGATGTCTGTTGAAAGTATGAGAGAAACTGATGTGATTAATGTGCTTAGAGAAGCATTATTTGAATTCCCGGTTCATGAAGTGAATGTGAACTTACCAGGTTGGGTTATGGTATTAAAAGATAATCACTGGCTTCGAGGGCATTATCAAGAGGCTATTAAAGAAACCGTGCAGGATATTAAACGCCTTCGCGATGTAGATCGCATTGTTCAGCAATTCGATGATTATGAATTTATTGAAAGTGCAGGGTTAGCGGGAATGGATATGGGGCAAGGTATCGCAGAAATTGATTTATTTGCGCCGGATGAATTGTATGATCAAGTATTAAAAGAAATCGTAGGAGTCGATATCCGCGGGAAGGACCACTTGCTTGAATTGATGCAAGATTTTGCGAACGCTAAAAGGGAATATGACCAAGTGTCGGATGCGTTAAGTATGGTGAAACAGACTGGTTATGGTGTGGCTGCGCCTTCTCTTGAAGATATGAGTCTTGATGAACCGGAAATTATTCGTCAAGGATCTCGGTTTGGAGTTCGATTAAAAGCAGTTGCTCCATCTATTCATATGATTAAAGTCGATGTAGAGTCTGAGTTTTCGCCTATCATCGGAACGGAGAAACAAAGCGAAGAGCTTGTTCGCTATTTAATGCAAGACTTTGAAGATGATCCATTATCCATTTGGAATTCCGATATATTTGGTCGAAATTTAAGCTCGATTGTAAGAGAAGGAATTCAAGGGAAATTAGCGTTAATGCCGGAAAATGCAAGGTATAAATTGAAAGAAACGTTAGAGCGAATCATTAACGAAGGTTCAGGGGGGATGATCGCTATTATTTTATAAATATATTGATGCCCAGACTCTCTACTAAAGGAGGGTCTGCTTTGTATTTTTTAACTAAAGATGAAAGAAAGCTTAAAACTTAAGGGATTCTGCTTGATAAGCCATTTCTTATGTGATAATCTTTTAACAGAATTAATGTAGAAACATTGATTTGATAGCTTTTTTTTAGTTTTATGTATAGAATTAGAAAAAATAGCTTACTAATGAAAGTAATGGATTTAAATACAAAACTTTCGTTTAATATCCCCTTGGGAGGAGGTGAATGGCATGAATAAAACAGATTTAATTAATCAAGTTGCAGAAGCAGCTGAACTTTCTAAAAAAGATGCGACTAAAGCGGTTGAGGCCGTTTTTGATGCCATCCAAAACACGTTAGCAAACGGCGATAAAGTTCAATTGATCGGTTTCGGTAACTTCGAAGTGCGTGAACGTTCTGCTCGTAAAGGACGCAATCCTCAAACAGGTGAGGAAATTGAAATCGCTGCTAGCAAAGTACCTGCGTTTAAACCAGGTAAAGCATTGAAAGATGCGGTAAAATAATTACATAGCCTGTTGGCTAATAGGAGACCTCACAAAGGTCTCCTTTTTTAATAGGGCGCCTTCTGCTTTTCGAATGTCCAGCTCCAGGCGCTATCGGCTCGAGGTCAAAAGCCAATCCGTCCAAAAGGTTAAAGAACAACCTTTCAGTCGGCTCGTCTTTTGCTTGTCGCCGATGGGCAAGCGCCTTCTGCTTTTCGAGTTGTCCAGCTCTAGGCGCCAGCGACTAGTGTACTTCCACGATCCTCCTTGCGATAAGTCAATATCGATTCACTATGTTCATCGTGTTCCCTTTATCTCGATCGGATCGTTCCAGTCCATACGTCGCTAAACGGCGCCTTCTGCTTTTCTGTGTTCACACACTTCTCTTTGATGTGGTTGTTGGGTTGTGCTAATATTTATATTGTTATAGTGTAAATGAATATTTTATTTAACGTGGATGGAGAGGGTTGTATAGATATGGCTGAAGTAAATCGTGCTCAAATTGAGGAAGCAGTTAGATTGATATTAGAAGCAGTAGGGGAAGATCCGAACCGTGAAGGTCTTTTAGATACGCCTAAACGGGTAGCGAAGATGTATGAAGAGGTCTTTTCTGGTTTAAATAAAGATCCGAAAGAATATTTTGAAACGGTTTTTGGGGAAGACTATGAGGAATTGGTCTTAGTTAAAGATATTCCTTTTTATTCGATGTGTGAGCATCATCTTGTGCCTTTCTTTGGTCATGCTCATGTGGCTTATTTTCCTAAAAACGGAAAGGTTACAGGGTTAAGTAAGTTAGCGCGTGCGGTGGAAACAGTCGCGAGACGTCCGCAATTGCAGGAGCGTATTACTTCTGAAGTGGCTGATGCGATTATGGATACACTTGAGCCGCATGGCGTGATGGTTGTAGTTGAGGCGGAGCATATGTGCATGGCGATGCGCGGAGTGAAAAAACCTGGTTCTAAAACGGTAACGACGGCTGCTCGAGGGAAGTATGCGGATGATGTGCACGCTCGTTCCGAATTGTTACAATTAATCAAGGCTTAAGAAGAGGAAGGTATGATGAAGCATGAAGCTAAACCAAGCTGATTACATCATGATTCGCGCGCTTGAAGATGGTGTGAATGTGATCGGGTTAACGAGAGGATCAGACACACGCTTTCATCACTCGGAAAAACTAGACCGTGGTGAAGTGATGGTTGCTCAATTCACAGAGCATACTTCTGCCATTAAAGTTCGTGGCAAAGCTGAAATTGTGACAAGTTTTGGACAAATGGAAAGCGGAAGTGTGAAAGAATAGACTGGGGTAAGCAGAAGGCAATGATCATGCTGGGCTTCTCTACTAACGTCAACATATAGTATCCCCTTAGTAGTATTTAGGCTATATCAAGACGGTGGAGGAGGCTAGCTCTTTTATATTTATCCCGCATTAACGGGCTGTAAGACCTCATCTTAATATGACAGAAGAAGTACGGACATGTAGAAGGGGGATCAACAGCCCGTAAACGCCCGATTAGTTCAACTAACAATCAGTGGGAGAAAGAAAAAAACCACTGATCGAAGTTTCACTTTATCCACAGATGGTTAGAAACAATTTTTATCTGTTTAATTTACTGACATCTGTTCGTATTTAGTTAGTAAGTGTGGTATAATATTGCTTGTTTTATAGCATGATGAAATGATAATGATACATAATAAAAAGAAACGGGATTAAGGGGTTAAGACGATGACTGAATGGCTAGAACAAAAAGCATTAATTGAACAAGAGGTGCAATATAAACTTTCCGTCCCTTATTTGCGAAAGTATATCGACAAGCCGGATATTGACGAAACTCGTCTGATGATCTTAATGTTTCCATTTAATAGAGAATGCTTGTCAACCTCTGAAACAAAACAATATATTACAACTGCCACGCTAATTCAAATCGCTCTTGATACCCATGAAAAAGTGACAGCTTCTTCAAGTGATATTTTGAAAGAACAACAACTAACCGTATTGGCTGGGGATTATTTTAGTGGTTTGTATTATCAAATTCTTGCTGATTTGAATGATGTTCATATGATTCGAACGCTTGCGGATGCAGTAAAAAGTATTAATGAAAATAAAATAGCTTTATATCAAAATGAACGATATTCGGTGGAATCGATTATGGATAGCGTTTATAAAATAGAGACTGAAATTGTAGAGAGGTTTTATCGATTCTTCAATGTTCAACATCTTTTTTCAGGGGTTTCGCACGTGCTGTTTGTCAAAAGGTTATTGAAAGAAAAGGAAGCCTTTCTTTCAGGTGAAAAAGCCATTATTATGGATTCACTTAAACAGCTGAAGTTTCCTGAAGTTAAAGGGTCGCTTTCAATGGAACAGCAGCGAAGTCTTTTTCAACTTTGCGAAGAATATATTATGAAAGCACGAGCAGCTGTCGAACGAACAATGAATACAGAGTTTGCTCATGAACCGATCCTTCATCTTTTCGAAAGAATGTCAATAGAGTTTTTTGGGAATAAAACTTATGTGGAAGAAGGGTAAATAATGCAACAATCGAAGGAAGAAAGAGTACATGGGGTCTTTGAGAAGATTTCGAGTAATTATGACCATATGAATTCTTTAATCAGCTTTCAACAGCATAAACGCTGGAGAAATGATACGATGAAACGGATGGCGGTCGAAAAAGGGGCTAAGGCTCTCGACGTATGTTGCGGAACAGGGGATTGGACGATGGCCCTTGCTGAAGTTGTCGGAGAAGAAGGGAAAGTCGTTGGGCTTGATTTCAGTCATAATATGCTAGAGGTCGGTCGCGAAAAAGTGAAAGCGTCTCGTTTACCTCAAGTAGACATGATTCAAGGGAATGCGATGGAGCTTCCATTTGAGGATAATACATTTGATTATGTGACCATCGGCTTTGGATTGCGCAATGTCCCAGATTACATGCATGTTTTGAAAGAAATGAATCGAGTGCTAAAACCGGGTGGCATGGCGGTATGTCTTGAAACTTCTCAGCCGACGATGATTGGTTATCGCCAGCTATACTTTTTATATTTCCGCTTTATTATGCCGATGTTCGGCAAGTTATTTGCGAAAAGTTACCAAGAATATTCTTGGTTGCAAGAATCTGCGCGCGACTTCCCTGGCATGAAGGAGCTAGCTCGTATGTTTGAACAGGCAGGATTGGTTAATGTTAGCTACAAGTCTCATACCGGCGGAGTAGCAGCAACCCATATTGGTTATAAACAAAAGTAAATAAGTTGGGTGAAAACATGAAGTTAAATATGCTATATTCGTTCTTAAAAGCGGATATTGATTTAATTGAAAAAGAACTAGAACAAGCCATCTCCTCTCAGTCGCCATCTTTACGCGACGCCTCGTTGCATTTGTTGCAAGCAGGTGGCAAGCGTATTCGCCCAGTATTTGTTTTGCTTTCTGCTAAATTTGGCCAGTATGAGATTGAGAAAGTAAAACATGTTGCTGTGGCTTTAGAATTGATTCATATGGCGTCACTCGTTCACGATGATGTCATTGATAATGCCGAGCTTAGAAGAGGGCAACCGACTGTGAAGGCTGAATGGGATAATCGTTTTGCGATGTATACCGGCGATTATATTTTTGCTCGTTCACTTGAATATATTACAAGTATCGAAAATATTGAAGCTCATCGAATTTTGTCGAGGACGATTGTGGAAGTGTGTGTAGGTGAAATTGTTCAAATTAAAGACAAATACCGATATGAGCAAAACTTGCGTGATTATTTACGGAGAATAAAACGCAAAACGGCGCTTTTAATTGCGGCTAGCTGCCAATTAGGAGCCATTGCTGCCGATGTTCCGAAAGAGGTTCATCAAAAGCTGTATCAATTTGGTTATAACGTTGGGATGGCGTTCCAAATAACGGATGATATCCTTGACTTTACCGCAACGGAAGCTCAACTTGGAAAGCCAGCTGGAAGTGATTTATGGCAAGGAAATATTACTTTGCCTGTTCTGTACGCGATGCAGGATGAGCAGCTGAAAGAAAAAATTATTCGAGTGAATGAACAGACGACGAAAGCCGAAATGAATGAAATCATCGCATTATTGAAACAAAGTGATGCGATTGAACGTTCGCATGCATTGAGTCAGCGTTATTTACAGAGAGCGTTAAATATTTTGAAGGAACTACCTTCTAATCGTAATAAAAAAGCATTGCGCGATATCGCTAAATATATCGGCAAGCGAAAATACTAGTTTTTTGACGAAAACATTGTCAAGTTGAGCAATCAATGTTACTATTTTGAAGGATTCATTATTTTTAAATAAACTTACATAAAATAGGAGTGACTATAATGGAAAAAACATACTTAATGGTTAAGCCAGACGGCGTACAAAGAGGACTAATCGGTGAGATCGTTGCTCGTTTTGAGCAAAAAGGTTTCCAACTAGTTGGAGCGAAATTAATGAGCGTTTCTAAAGAAACAGCTGAACAACATTATGCAGAGCATAAAGAGCGTCCTTTCTTCGGTGAATTAGTGGACTTCATCACTTCAAGCCCAGTGTTTGCAATGGTTTGGGAAGGTGAAAACGTGATTACAACAGCTCGTCAAATGATGGGTGCAACTAACCCGAAAGATGCAGCTCCAGGAACAATCCGTGGCGACTTCGGTATCACTGTTGGTAAAAACATCATCCACGGTTCTGACTCTCCAGAAAGCGCAGAAAGAGAAATCGCGATTTTCTTCAAAGAAGAAGAATTAACGACTTACAGCAAACCAGTAAATGAGTGGATCTACTAATTGCTATTTAAAACACTGTCTACGGGCAGTGTTTTTTATATTTCTCTAAAACAGCTATTGTGCTACTTCGTGGTTACGATATAATAAGACAAAAGAACTACAATTTATGTCAATTATTCAATAGGGAGAGGAAATAGGAGATGGGCGACTACCAAGAGTTTATTCAGCAAATCAATCGGAAAACAGGCATTGATCTTAGCTTGTATAAAGAGGCTCAAATGAAGAGACGATTAACTTCTTTATACGAAAAAAGGGGATTTCGCTCGTTTAAAGAGTTTTTTGAAGCGATGAATCGGGATCAAGAGATTTTTAATGAATTTTTAGATCGAATGACGATCAATGTCTCCGAATTTTATCGCAATGCGAAGCGATGGGAAGTGTTAGAAAAGAAGATATTCCCGCGTTTGCTTGCCTCTAATAAAAAGCTGAAAGTGTGGAGTGCGGCTTGTTCGACAGGGGAAGAACCGTATACAACAGCGATGGTGTTATCGAAATTTATGCCGTTATCCCAAATCTCAATTTTAGCGACAGATTTGGATCAAAATGCGCTTCAAAAAGCGAAAATCGGTGTCTATTCTGAACGGGCACTCGCGGAAGTTCCGAAAGAAACGAAAGAGAAATATTTCATTCGAGAAGGAAGCTTTTTTAAAGTGGCGGATGAAATTAAGCGTACGGTGACATTTAAACAACAAAATTTATTGTCCGATCGTTTCGACTCTAATTTCGATTTAATTATTTGTCGCAATGTCATGATTTATTTTACAGAGGAAGCAAAAGATCAGCTATATCATAAATTTAATCAAGCATTAAAGCCTGGCGGTGTGCTGTTTGTTGGGAGTACGGAGCAGATCTTCAACCCGAATGAATACGGGTTCGAAGTGGAGGATACGTTCTTTTATCAAAGATCACAACATGCTATGAAAATTTAATATGTTAAGGAACATAGAGACCTGTAAGTTTAGGTCTCTATTCTTATATACGAATAATTTTTTTGAAAATATCATGAATTGTGACAAATATATCGGTAGTTATGGTAAAATCTCAAAAAGTACATAAGTGTATGGAAATTTTCAAAAAATGTGTTATAGTGTTACATAACCGCTTTAACGAGTTGAAGGGAGAAAGTAAAATGAGATATTTAACAGCAGGGGAATCACACGGACCACAGTTAACGACAATTATAGAAGGGCTACCTGCCGGGATGCCGCTTTTGGCAGAGGATATTAATATTGAGCTAAGTCGTCGTCAGAAAGGTCATGGACGAGGCCGTAGAATGCAAATTGAGAAAGATGTAGTTAGCATTAAAAGTGGAGTGCGTCATGGATACACACTCGGTTCGCCAGTCTCGTTAGTAGTTGAAAATGATGACTGGAAGCATTGGACAAAAATTATGGGGATTGAGTCGCTAGATGAAAATGAAGCGGAAGAAGTAAAGCGTCAAATTACTCGCCCGCGTCCTGGACATGCGGATTTAAACGGCGGCATTAAATATGGTCATCGCGATATGAGAAATGTGTTAGAGCGATCGTCCGCGCGTGAAACGACAGTGAGAGTAGCGGCTGGAGCAGTAGCTAAGAAGCTATTAAAGCTACTAGGGATTGAGATAGCTTCTCACGTCGTTGAAATTGGAGGAATTAAAGCAAAGCCAACGGATGTAGAAACGATTGAGCAAATTCAACAACAGAGTGAAGACTCACCAGTTCGTTGTCTAGATCATGAAGCAGAAAAGCAAATGATGCAGGCGATTGATGATGCTAAGAAAAATGGCGATTCCATTGGCGGAATTGTAGAAGTGATTGTTGAAGGGATGCCGGTCGGTGTTGGAAGCTACGTTCATTATGATCAAAAGTTAGATGCTAAAATTGCTGGTGCGATTGTCAGCATTAACGCCTTTAAAGGGGTGGAGTTTGGCATCGGCTTTGAAGCGGCTGAACGGTTTGGTAGTGAAGTACATGATGAGATTGCTTGGACGAAAGAGAAGGGTTACTACCGTAAAACGAATCGGTTAGGTGGCTTTGAAGGCGGCATGACAAACGGAATGCCGATTGTCGTTCGCGGAGTGATGAAGCCAATTCCAACGCTTTATAAGCCGCTAGAAAGTGTCGACATTGATACGAAAGAGCCATTCACGGCAAGTATTGAGCGTTCCGATAGCTGTGCGGTACCAGCAGCTGCTGTTGTAGCAGAAGCGGCTGTTGCTTGGGAATTAGCATCGGCGCTTGTTAGCCAATTTTATAGTGACCGCATGGAGACGCTCATTGCTTCTGTAGAAGAATCAAAACGCTATGCAAAGGAGTTTTGAGAATGCGGCAATTAATGATCGAAATGCCGAATAAGACGTATCCTGTATATGTCGGAGAAGGGGCATTAACTAAATTAGTAGAGTTGTTTCAAGGTTCTCTTCACGAAACGACGAAAATTTTGGTCATTGCGGATGAACATGTCGCTGCTCTTCATGGAGAAACATTAAAGAAATCGCTCCCGTCAAACGTCCCTTACGAATGGTTAACCGTTCCTAAGGGAGAAGCGGCGAAATCATTTGCCACATTCGAGGCGTGTTTAACATTCGCACTCGAAAAAGGGCTAGACCGAAAATCTTGTATTCTCGCTTTTGGTGGGGGAGCAGCAGGTGACTTAGCTGGCTATGTAGCAGCAAGCTTTATGCGCGGCATTCGCTTTGTGCAAATTCCAACAACGATTTTAGCTCATGATAGTGCGGTTGGCGGAAAAGTAGCGATCAATCACCCGTTAGGTAAAAATATGATCGGTCACTTCCATCAGCCAGAAGCGGTTCTCTACGATACGCAGTTTTTGCAGACATTACCTGAGCATGAAGTACGCTCTGGTTTTGCTGAAGTCATTAAGCATGCGTTAATCGCAGATCCAACATTTTTACATGAGATCATGACGAAAGTGACACATCTGGATGATTTGACGGCCGATTTTCTTGCCTATTGTTTAGAAAGAGGCATTGAAATTAAAGGGAAGATTGTTGGTGAAGATGAGAGAGAACAAGGTATTCGCGCTTATTTAAACTTTGGTCATACGTATGGTCATGCGTTAGAGGCGGCTTTAGGTTATGGGAAAGTCACTCACGGAGAAGCCGTTGCTGCCGGAATGGTGTACGCTCTTTCTCTGAGTCAGCAAAAGACGAACTTAGTGTTTCGTTTAGAAGAGTTTTGCCAATGGTTACAGAATCTTGGCTACCGCTTAGATTTAAATGCACCGTTTTCATTTGAGGAGCTTCATCATTTAATGAAAAGAGACAAGAAAACGATTGGCGAACATATTCGTTTCGTTCTGTTAGCAGCGGTCGGACAACCAGTGGTTTGTGAAGTAAGTACGATGGAATTACGAGAAACGGATCAATTAGTAAGGAAGGAAATGATGAGATGATTAGGGGGATAAGGGGAGCTACAACAGTAACAGCGAATGATGCAACAGAAATGATCGATGCAACAGAAAAGCTGCTACAGGAAATGATTGTCGAGAATGAGCTACAACCGGACGATGTATGTTCTGTGTTTATTTCAGTGACGGAAGATCTTGCCGCTGTTTTTCCAGCTAAAGCGTTAAGGCGTTTTGATGGCTGGAGTTATGTACCGGTGATGTGCATGAAGGAAATTCCGGTGCCAGGAAGTTTAACGAAGTGCATACGCGTGATGATGCATGTGAATACGAAACTGACTCAATCAGAAGTAAAGCATATTTATTTAGAGCAGGCGATCAGTTTGCGCCCTGACTTACAAAAGCAAAATCATTAACATAGCGGAGGGGTAGTTATGAAGTGGAAAGATCAAATTGTTCATTTAAAAGCGTATCAACCGGGTCGTTCTGTTGAAGAGGTGAAAAAACAGTTCGGTTTAGAAAAGATTGTGAAATTAGCTTCAAATGAGAATCCCTTTGGTTCATCAAGCAAAGTGCAAGAATGGGTACAATCGTATGCGAAGTCTTTTGCGATTTATCCAGATGGCTATACGACGATTTTACGAGCAGCGCTTAGTGAGCAGCTAGGATTGAATGAAAAACAATTCATTTTCGGAAATGGATCAGATGAAATTCTTCAAATCGTCTCTCGTTCCTTGCTTGAGCCTGGGAAAAACACGGTGATGGCGGCTCCGACGTTTTCACAGTACCGTCATAATGCCGTTGTGGATGGAGCGGAAGTAAGGGAAGTTCCGCTTGTGGACGGCGCTCACGATTTAGCGGCGATGAGAGCGGCGATGGATGATCAAACAGCGGTTGTTTGGCTTTGTAGCATTAATAACCCAACAGGTGTTCATTTAACGAAAGAGGCGCTCATCAACTTTTTAGATCAAGTGCCTGAAGATGTGTTAGTCGTATTAGATGAAGCGTATTATGAATATGTAGTGGCAGATGATTATTATGATGCTCTTAACATTATTCAACGCTATTCGAATGTGTTAGTGACTAGAACGTTTTCAAAAGCATATGGTTTAGCTAGCTTCCGTGTCGGCTACGGTTTCGGCTCGGAAGAAATGATTCAACGATTAGAACCTGTGCGTGAACCGTTCAATGTCAATACATTGGCACAAGGAGCTGCGGTGGCGGCACTTTCAGATCAAGCATTTATCGATACATGTCGAGTGGAAAACCGCAAAGGATTGGATCAATTTTATCAATTTTGCCAAGAAGAAGGTCTATTTTATTATCCTTCCCAAGGAAATTTTATTTTAATCGACTTTCAATGTGACAGTGATGTATTATTTGAATACTTAATGAAAAAAGGGTATATTATTCGTTCCGGTCAAGCGCTCGGATTCCCGACGTTTGTGAGAGTGACAGTCGGTTCGAAGGAAGAAAACGAAGGCATTATGCAAGCGATGAAAAGCTTTTTAACCGAAACAGTTATAAGATAGTAGGTGTAAATCATGAGAGGAAATGTGTTTATTGCCGGTTTAGGACTGATTGGCGGCTCTCTTGCGAAAAGCATCAAAAAGTCTCATCCGCAAGCAACGGTTATCGGCTTTGATATCCGCCCTCAAGAAATGGGGTTAGCGGAGGCGCTTCATGTGATTGATCAAAGCGCCGCATCATTTCAAGCAGGAGCGGAGCAGGCCGATTTAATTATTTTGGCTGCTCCTGTGATTCAAACGGAAGAAATGATTCGTGAATTGATGACTTTTCGCTTAAAAGAGCATGTGATCGTCACCGATACGGGCAGTACGAAGAAGAAAATTATGGCCTGTGCTCAAGCGCTACTAAATCAAGGGGTTACTTTCATCGGCGGCCATCCGATGGCTGGTTCTCATAAAAGTGGTGTCGTTGCAGCGAAGGAGCATTTATTTGAAAATGCCTTTTATTTATTGACGCCAAGTACAGGTGTAGATGAAAAGCAATTAGCGATTTTAAAGAAATGGTTAGAAGGAACGAAGGCGAAAATCATTGAATTATCGGCAGAGGATCATGATGAATTGACCGGTGTTGTCAGCCATTTTCCTCATGTTGTAGCGGCGTCGCTCGTTCGTCAGGCGGAAAGCTATAACGACCAGAATGCGCTTGTTTCAAGATTAGCTGCAGGTGGATTTAAAGATATTACGCGCATTGCGTCATCTAATCCAGAAATGTGGAAAGATATATCTTTACATAATAAGGAAGTTTTACTAGAGCTACTAGAAGGTTGGCAAATAGAGATGAATAAAGTGATCGACATGTTGAAGGAAGAAAAGGCAGCGGATTTGTTCGATTATTTCCATCAAGCGAAGGAGTTTCGTGATCAACTGCCTGCTCAATCGTTAGGAGCGATCCCGGCCTTTTATGACTTATATGTCGATGTTCCTGATTATCCGGGGATCATTTCTGAGATAACAGCTTATTTAGCAGAGGAACGAATTAGTATCACGAATATTCGTATTTTGGAAACGCGCGAAGATGTATTTGGGGTGCTTGTGATTAGCTTTCAAAATGATAAAGATCGCATGAGGGCGATGAGCTGTATTGAAAAGCAGACCAACTACGACTTATATTTAGCCTAAAAGGGTGTGGTATAGATGAAAGAGAAAGAGATCGAGTTGCAGTTAACAAATTCTGTGCTGCAAGGAACGTTAGAAGTGCCAGGGGATAAATCCATCTCTCATCGCTCCGTGATGTTCGGTGCGTTAGCAGAAGGAACAACGACGATTCGCCATTTTTTAAAGGGAGCGGATTGTTTAAGTACAATTGATATTTTCCGAAAGCTTGGCGTTCAAATCGAGGAAACGGAAGAAGAAATCATTGTTCACGGAAACGGCTGGGATGGGTTGAAAGAGCCGGTTGATATTTTGGATGCTGGGAACTCTGGGACAACAACTAGATTGTTACTAGGTATTTTAGCGGGCAGGCCGTTTCATTCCGTGTTAATTGGTGATGAATCGATTGCGAAACGTCCGATGGATCGAGTCGTTGTTCCGCTGAAAAATATGGGAGCGCAAATTTCTGGGCGTAAAGATGGACGATTCACTCCTTTAGCGGTGCAAGGAACGACGTTAACAGCGATGTATTATGAGTTGCCGATGGCTAGCGCTCAAGTGAAGTCAGCAATTATTTTTGCCGGTTTGCAAGCACAAGGAGAGACAGTCATTACTGAGCCACTTCCAACTCGCGATCATACAGAGAAAATGATTGAGCAGTTTGGTGGAAAGATTACACGACGCGACAATGAGATCATCGTAACAGGTGGCCAATCGTTTAAAGGGACAGATATTTACGTGCCAGGAGATATTTCTTCAGCGGCCTTTTTCCTCGTTGCTGGTGCGATTGCGCCAAACAGTGAAATTATTTTAAAAAATGTTGGCTTAAACCCTACGAGAACCGGTATTATTGATGTGATGGAAAGAATGGGAGCCAACATGGACGTGATAGTAGAGGAATCTAAAGGTGAAGAGATTGGTACGGTCATTATTCGCACTTCTGAGCTACACGGAGTGGAAATTGGTGGCGACTTAATTCCTAGATTAATTGATGAAATTCCGATTATCGCTTTGCTGGCGACTCAAGCATCAGGCAAGACGGTTATTAAAGATGCAGAGGAGCTAAAAGTGAAAGAAACGAACCGGATTGACGCGGTCGTTAATGAACTAACAAAGCTCGGAGCAAAGGTGGAAGCGACGGAGGATGGAATGATTATTCACGGCAGCCAGTCGTTAACAGGCGGGCACGTGACGTCTTACGGTGATCATCGGATCGGGATGATGCTCGCTGTTGCCTCATTAATTGCCTCCGGTTCAGTCACGATTGAAAATATTGAGGCTATTGCCGTATCTTATCCGCAGTTTTTTGAGGATTTAACGAGTTTAATTCAATAAAGATGGGGAGCTGAATATGAATTTATCAGCTCCTTTTCGCGATGAAGAAGGAAATTTTATTAATGTGGAGAATTTATGTATCATAGAAAAGAAAACAAGCTGCTGCTTATCCTGTAAAAAGGATGAAAGGCTGAAGAAAAGAAAGGGTTCGAACATATGTCTTATGCACAACAAATGATAGATTGTTTACAACAAGGAGATGAGCAACAAGCTCAATCGTTATTTAAAAAGGTGCTTACTTTTTCATCTGATGACGAGAAATATAGTCTCGCTGAAGAATTATATCATTTAGGGTTTCTAAATGAGACGAAGGAATTGTATGAAGGATTGCTAAAAAAATACCCAAGTGAAGGGGAACTGCGGGTACTGTTAGCTGAAGTGCTTGTCGAGATGGATGAAGAAGAAGAGGCGATGCTTCAATTAGATCAAATGGATGAATCAGACGAGTTTTTCCCGCGGTCGCTGTTGTTGTTAGCGGACTTATATCAAATGCAAGGTTTATATGAGGTCAGTGAACAAAAGTTACTAAAGGCTAAACGAATACTTCCTGATGAGCCGGTGATTCAATTTGCGTTAGCCGAATTGTATCTTGAACAAGGCAAGTTTCTTGAAGCGATTAAGAGCTATCGTGAATTGCTTGCTCTTGAGGAAGAGGTCATTGCAGGAGTCTCTATTCACCAACGACTGGCGGAAGCATTAAGTGCCGGTGGGGCATTTGAGGACAGCCTTTACCATTATGAACAAGCACTTGATCACAAAATAGAGATTAACACGTTATTTGGGTATGCATTTACTGCATTTCAGGCAGGACATGATCGAACAGCTATTGAAAAGTTTAATGAAGTGAAGGCTTTAGACCCGGATTACCATTCGATTTATTTATATTTAGCAAGAGCGTATGAGCGAGAGGAAGAGCTTGAGAAAGGGCTTGAGGTGGCGAAAGAGGGGATTAGCCACGATGAGTTTCATAAGGAGCTATTCTTTATCGCTGGAAAGCTAAGCTTAAAGCTTGCTAAAGAGCAAGAAGCGGAGGGCTATTTCCGAGAAGCGTTGGCGCTAGATCCAGAGTATTCAGAGGCTGGTTTAACACTAAATAAACTTCTATTACATCAAGAGCGCTATGAAGAAGTGTTGGAAATATCAGCTCTGCTTAAAAAAGAAGGGGAAACAGACCCTCAATTTATTTGGGATGAAGCAAAAGCGTATCATGGCATGGAAAGCTATGATCAGGCATTAAAATGTTATGAGGAAGCATATAATTTCTTTAACATGAATCATTTGTTCTTAGAGGAGTATGGTTATTTCCTAATGGAAGAAGGAAGACGGAAGGAAGCGTGGCAGATCTTTACTGAACTGTTGAAAACGGACTCAACGAATGAAGAATGGCTGTCACTAATCGAACGGTTGAGGGATTAACAGGCTACTATTATTGTTTGCAGAGGAGGGATTTATCGATGGCTGCCCCTGTATCTGTTCATGAGAAAAAAGATTTTATCCGCTGGTTTCTAAATCATTATCAGTTAAAGAGAAGAGAGTCTGTTTGGATCTTGAATTATTTAATGAGCCATGATCAGTTAATGGAGAAGGTTCATTTTGTTGACGATGCCCAATATTGCCCAAGAGGAATGGTGATGTCTACGCATTGCGTAGATAGCGCGCCATTTCGGTTTTTTAAAGAAAATATTATGACAACTGATGCCGAGAAATCTTTTCATGATATTCGCTTGAATAAAGAAGAGAATATATACATTGAATTGAAGTTTAGAGGGTCTAATATTTCTCACCAATATGCAGCCGTATTAGAGGAAAATCCGTTTATGCCAAGAAATTTGCGAATTACGGAGAAGGATAAAGCGTTAGCCGAGAAGTTTCTAAAAGATAGTATTTATCGTTTTCAAAAAGAGCGGCTCCTTCAAGCAATTGACGAGGCGCTTGACGCGCAAGATAAAGAGCGTTTTCTACAATTAACGGAAAGATTAAATCAATTAAAATAACCTTTTGCTCACCCGGGCAAAGGGTTATTTTAATTTGAGAAAGGTGGCTCTATACCTAGCTGTCATGATATGATGGAAACGAGGTGAAGGATGATGAATTGGAATGGAAAAGACACGGAATTGTTTCAGCAACAAAAAGAATATATTGATACGGTCATCGCGCCGCTTGTCCCGATTTCTTTTGAGCCGGATATGAAGCAAGCCGCTTCTCAATATGAATTTATTCAGTTGTTGACCATGTTATTAGAAAAGCAATTTAAGGGAAGAATGCTTCTTGTCCCACCAGTTTCTTATATGAAAAAGCAAAGCGGAGAAGAGAAAGTAGCAGCGATTAATGAATGGGCGAATGAATTTGACCGTGCAGGCTTCAAACATACATTTTTCTTCACGTCCGATAGCGATTGGAAGCTCGTAGAAGAGCAAATAGAAGGGACGCTCGTTTGGGTGCCGTCTGTTCCGTTAGAGCATATGGAAGACTCTTATAAGTATCCTTTAATAGAAGAACAAGCGAAGCAATTTGTCAATCTCATTGTACAGAAATGGCAGAGCATTTAGCGGGTTTCTAGAAAATATTCGCACTGTTTAGAACTTTTAATCCGCTATCGTATTGACCAGAAATCAAGTTTAGATTATCATGATTATGTCCTAGTTTATGTTTGTGCGATTGTTTTATGTCCATAATGGACAGACCTTACGATAGAGGGGGGAAAAGAATGAGCAAACAAAGGGTATCAAGACGTCAATTCCTTAACTACACTCTCACGGGAGTAGGAGGTTTTATGGCGGCGGGTATGTTAATGCCGATGGTGCGTTTTGCAGTCGATCCAGTATTAGAGGGTAGTGCAAAAGGCGAATACCATGCAACGAAGCAAAAAGTGGATGAATTAAGTAAAACTCCAACACGTGTCGACTTCTCTTACGAACAAAAGGATGCATGGTATGTATCTGAAGTAACACAAACAGCTTGGGTTTACAAAGATGATAAGGGAGAAGTTGTTGCTCTGTCACCAGTGTGTAAACATTTAGGTTGTACGGTCAACTGGGAAGGTAACGACCACAAGAATCAATTCTTCTGCCCATGCCATAACGGGTTGTATAAGAAGAATGGTGAAAACGTTCCAGGTACACCACCAACAAAACCGTTGGATGTGTATCCGACAAAAGTGAAAGACGGTTTCCTTCAGATTGGTAAGCCGAAACCGAATAATATCGTGTAAAGGAGGCGTAATACATGCTTAACAAGATTTATGATTGGGTTGATGAGCGTTTAGATATTACGCCAATGTGGCGCGATATCGCTGATCATGAAGTACCTGAGCACGTAAACCCTGCGCATCACTTTTCAGCGTTCGTTTACTGCTTCGGTGGGTTAACGTTTTTCGTAACTGTTATTCAAATTTTATCAGGTATGTTTTTAACAATGTACTATGTACCAGATATTAAAAATGCTTGGGAATCCGTATATTATTTACAAAATGAAGTTGCTTTCGGAATGATCGTTCGCGGTATGCATCACTGGGGTGCGAGTTTAGTCATCGTTATGATTTTTTTACATACGTTACGCGTGTTCTTCCAAGGCGCATACAAAAAGCCTCGTGAGTTAAACTGGGTGGTCGGAGTATTAATTTTCTTCGTTATGCTTGGCTTAGGTTTCACAGGCTATTTATTACCGTGGGATATGAAAGCGCTATTTGCGACAAAAGTAGGTATTGAAATTGCGGCGGCCACACCGTTTATCGGGGAGCAAGTGAAGACGTTGCTTGCTGGTCATCCTGATATTATCGGGGCGCAGACGCTTACTCGTTTCTTTGCGATTCATGTGTTCTTCTTACCGGCAGCTTTGCTTGCTCTAATGGGAGCTCACTTCGTTATGATTCGTAAACAAGGGATCTCTGGCCCGTTGTAAAATTCAACAATTAATCGACTTGATTTGTATCTTTATAAAAGGAGGGGAACGCTATGCATCGTGGAAAAGGGATGAAGTTCGTTGGTGATTCGCGTATCCCGGCTGAACGTAAACCGAATATTCCGAAAGATTATTCGGAATACCCAGGGAAAACAGAAGCATTTTGGCCGAACTTTTTATTAAAAGAGTGGATGGTAGGTGCTGTTTTCTTAATTGGTTATTTATGTTTAACGGTCGCGCATCCGTCTCCGCTTGAGCGTGTTGCGGATCCAACGGATACAGGATATATTCCACTTCCAGACTGGTATTTCTTGTTTCTTTATCAATTATTAAAATACACTTATGCATCTGGACCATACAATGTAATTGGTGCCTTTGTTATTCCAGGTTTAGCATTTGGAGGATTATTACTAGCTCCATTTATTGACCGTGGACCAGAACGCCGTCCGTTAAAGCGTCCATTTGCGACAGGTTTCATGTTATTAGCTTTAGCATCAATCGTTTTCTTAACTTGGGAGTCAGTTGTAAACCATGACTGGGAAGCGGCGAAAGCTCAAGGTGAAATTAAAGCGGAAGCTGATATTGATAAAACAGCTGAAGGCTATACGATTTATCAAGAGAATGGCTGTATTAATTGCCATGGTGATACGATGGCGGGTGGAACTGCTGGACCAACATTAGTTGGAACAGGATTGAGCCCTGAAGAGGTTTCTAAAATCGCTAAAGAAGGTCGTGGCGCTATGCCAGCCGGTATGTATAAAGGAAACGATGAAGATTTAGCGAAAATGGCTGAATTCATCTCTACTTTAGAAGCGAAGTAATGATAGAAGATGTTCCGTATTGTACGGGGCATCTTTTTTTCGTATATAATAGCGATGGAGGTGATTATTTGTATAATTTATACGGGATATTAACGAATAAATTGTTTTTGTGGACGTTATTGCTCATTAATATTGTTGGTACAATCTATGGGTATATTTGGTATGGATCGCAACTTCAACAAACAGAGTGGTATTTCATTCCTTTCGTTCCAGATAGTCCAACAGCCAGTTTATTTTTTGTGATCGTTTTAGTCGGTTTTTTATTCAAAAAGCATTGGGGCTTGTTTCAGGCGTTGGCGATCATTACTTTATTTAAATATGGGATTTGGGCGGTCATTATGAATATATTGACGCTAAAAGTGAGTGGTGATTTGCCTTGGGAAGGATATATGTTAATGGCTTCGCATCTTGGGATGGCGGTTCAGGGGTTATTATATGCCCCATTTTATCGAATCAAATGGTGGCAATTGGTTGTTGCAGCTGTTTGGACGTTACATAACGAAATCATTGATTATGTGTTTATGCAATACCCTGTTTATTCTCAATTGAATTTGTACATTCAAGAAATTGGTTATTTTACATTTTGGTTGAGCCTTCTTTCTATTTTCATTGCTTGGTATGTTGGAGTAAGAGCACAACGCTTAAAATGGGAGTTGCCTAGTGAATTTTGACATTGTGATTCTCTTCTTCTCGTTTCTTGTTTCCTTGCATATATTATAAGCAGGATTGAGGAGGGAGAGAGATGAATAGATTGGGACGATTGTTCATAGTTTTTTTCCTTTTTATGTTACCTATTTCTACTCAGGCGGAAATGATGAATTCTCGCCTTCTTACGTTAGATACGATCGCTGAGCAAGCTTTACAATTTACAAAAGCAGGTCGTTACGAGCAAGCTCACGCATTGATGCGTCAATTTGAAAAGGAATATCTCATTCTTCAAGAAAATGATCGCTTAGCATCACTGGAAGAATGGTTCGTTATTGAGAGTGTGTTTGCTGAAGCGCTTTCACTGATTGAACAACCAGATGGAAAAGAGCAGCAATGCTTAGCAGCAGTGACTTCTTTTCGTTTAGCTGTCAATGCGATCAGCTCAACTGGCACGCCATTGTGGACGCAAATGGAGGAACCGGTTATGTCTTCCTTGCAAGCGTTAAAACAATCCTCCGCCCAGCTGGATGCGATGCAATTTCATGAAACGTTAAATATGTTTTTATCCAATTATGAGATGCTGAAACCGAGTTTACAAGTAGATGTAGCTGCTAATCAATTACAGCTATTAGATGAACGAGTTCGCTATGTCGATCGCTACCGAGATGATATTTTGGCTACTCGATCAGAAACGGAGGAGATTGAGCAGTTGGAAAAAGAAGTGCAAGCGATCTTTTATGAAAAAACGAAGGAAGAAGTGATTCAACCGTCACTTGGCTGGGTGATTAGTATGACAGGTGGAATTATTATTACTACATTATCTTATGTTGGCTGGAGAAAATATAAGGGACATAAAGAAGAAACACGAAATAAGCCTAATCATTGAAAAAAACGAACATTCCAGATAAAATAGAATAAACATCATTCATTTACTTATGGGGGTAATCATTACACTATGGGCTATATCTTTTACTTTTTACTATTGATTCTTGTACCGATTTGGGCGCAAATAAAAGTGAAAAGAACGTACAACAAATATTCAAAAGTACCAGTATCTACTGGGATCAATGGTGCTCAAGCCGCTAGAAAAATTTTAGATGATAATGGTCTGTATCACGTACAGGTAGTCGAAACAAGAGGGTTTTTAAGTGATCATTATAACCCGATGACAAAGACGGTACATTTGTCTTCTCATAATTATCATGATCATTCAATTGCTGGGGCGGCTGTCGCTGCTCATGAAGTTGGTCACGCGATTCAAGATGCAGAGAGCTATGCTTTTCTTCGTTTCCGTCATGCGTTAGTTCCTGTTGCGAACATCGGATCGAATATGTCTTGGGTTTTCATTATGATCGGAATTTTTGCCAATTTATCTGGCATGATGCTACTAGGTATTATTTTAATGGCTTTTGGGGTACTGTTCCAAGTCGTTACGCTTCCAGTGGAATTTAATGCTTCCTCGCGAGCGATGGATCAAATCGTCTCTTCTGGTATCATTCGCAATGACGAAGAAAGAGAAGCGCGCAAAGTATTAAACGCAGCAGCGATGACGTACGTAGCAGCTACAGCTGTAGCCGTGCTTGAATTAGTTCGCCTAGTGCTTGTGTATACAGGCATGCAAAATAATGATGATTAATAAATAAAGCAGTCAGCCGATGAGGTTGACTGCTTTATTTTTGCTCCTAAGTCAGCGCCTTCCGCATTTCATTTTACACCTCAATCGGTTGTTTGTTTTCATCTAGTGTGAAGCCTTCTCCTAGTACGTCGTGGACGATGGTGACAGAGACGAAGGCATGAGGGTCAACGGATGCAATAATGTTTTTCAAGCGCACGAGTTCGTTTTTAGCAACGACACAGTATAGCACGGGGCGCTTTTCTTTCGTGAATGAGCCGTGACCTTGTAATACGGTGACGCCTCGTTCCATTTCTTTTAAAATTTTTTCCGCAATTTCGTTGTGATGGTTGGAGATAACCATCGCACCTCTTGCAGAATAGGCCCCTTCTTGCATGAAATCAATGACTCTTGCTCCAACGAAGACAGCAACTAAAGTATACATCGCTTCTCGATAATCAATGTAAGTTAACAACGAAGCCGTAATGACGATCGCATCAAAAGCGAACATCGTTTTTCCCATGCTGATGTGAAAGTATTTATGGACGAGTCGAGCGATAATATCCACGCCTCCGGTTGTCCCACCGTAACGGAAGATGATGCCAAGTCCTACACCGATAAAAGCTCCTGCGAAAAGAGCTACTAGAAATAGGTCATCATGAAGGGGGATGGGGTATTGGATTTTTTGAAAAATCCATAAAAAGACGGACAGACTTACCGTTCCGATTAGTGTGTATAAAAACGGAGTACGTCCTAATAGCTTCCACCCGATAAAGAACAAAGGTATATTTAAAAGTAAGTTCGAATAGGAAGGATCAATGTCATACAAACTGTATAATAATAATGTGATCCCCGTTAATCCACCTTCTGCTAAATTGTTTTGCATATTAAAATGAACGAGTCCGAAGGCGAAAATCGCACTTCCTAATAAAATAAAAAAAATATTTTTCAATTTCATCCCAAACAACATGGTGTGTCCCCCTTTGTGTGAAAACTCTGTTTTTTCGCGCCGGTACTTGTCATTATATAGAACGGCTAGCTTTTCGACAATATCCTACCGATTGAAACGGATAAATTCATTGTCAGGAAGGGTAGAATTAGCTAACATAAAAAAGAGTATATAGAAAGCAGGGAAGTAGATGGACAAGACATTGAAAGAGATGCAAAAAGAGGTCGATGACTATATAGGTCAATTTAAGGAAGGGTATTTCAGCCCGCTGGCGATGATGGCGAGATTGACAGAAGAACTTGGGGAACTCGCTCGTGAAATCAATCATCATTACGGGGAAAAGCCAAAAAAATCGACGGAGCAGCCGAAAACGATTGAGGAAGAACTAGGGGATTTACAGTTTGTCATTACTTGTTTAGCCAATTCGTTAAATATTGATTTACAAACGGCTCATGAACGAGTAATGGAGAAATTCAATACGAGAGATAAAGATCGTTGGACGAAGAAAGAGGAGGAACAATAATGGAAACAATTAAAGTAATAATTGCAGGCCCCCGTGGAAGAATGGGGAAAGAAGCAGTAAAAATGGTACAGGAGACAGAGCACTTTCAACTAGTTGCGGTGCTTGATCGTAAATATGACGGCCAATTATTAAGCGAGATCGAAGGATTTCAAGGGGCAGATGTTCCCGTTTATGTCGATATTGATCAATGCTTTAGCGAAAAGCAAGCGGATGTTTTAATTGATTTAACAACGCCAGAAACAGGTTATGTACATACGAAAAAAGCGTTACAAAACAATATTCGTCCCGTTGTAGGAACGACGGGATTTACCGATGAACAGCTGAAAGAATTAACGGAATTAGCAGAAGAAAAAGGACTTGGCTGTATTATTGCGCCAAACTTTGCGATCGGTGCAATTTTAATGATGAAGTTTTCAGAAATGGCAGCGAAATATTTTCAAGACGTGGAAATTATCGAACTGCATCATGATCAAAAACTAGATGCACCATCAGGAACAGCGTTAAAAACGGCGCAAATGATGAGTCAAGTAAGACAAGCGAAAGAGCAAGGTCACCCGGATGAAAAAGAAACGATGCCAGGTGCTCGTGGGGCTAACATGGATGGCATGCATATTCATAGCGTTCGTTTGCCCGGATTGATTGCTCATCAGCAAGTAATGTTTGGAGCAGACGGTCAAACGTTAACGGTTCGCCATGATTCTTATAACCGTGCATCCTTTATGTCTGGTGTGAAAGTATGTGTAGAGACGGTGATGAATGTCCAGACGCTTATTTACGGAATGGAACATATTATTGATTAATTTGGAGGGTGTTTATGAAAGTCGCGTTAATTGCCCATGATAAGAAAAAAGACGATCTGATTGAATTTGTAGCTGATCATCGCCAAGTATTTGAGCGATATGATTTGTTTGCGACAGGAACAACAGGTCGGAAAATTGCGGAAAGAACGGGATTAACGATCCACTGTTTTCAATCAGGCCCCCTCGGAGGAGACCAAGAAATTGGGGCAAGTATTGCTCGCAAAGAAATGGACATTGTTTTTTTCTTTCGCGATCCACTGACCTCTCAGCCTCATGAGCCCGATGTTTCTGCTTTAGTTCGTTTATGTGATGTCTATGCGGTCCCACTTGCGACGAATATCGGGACAGCGACGATGCTCATTAAAGGAATGGAACGAGGCGATTTAAGGTATTTAGAAGGAAAGAGGTTGAATTATGATGGGAAATGACGTGGATATTTTAGCGTTCGGTGCTCATGCCGATGATATTGAGATCGGTATGGCAGGTACAATCGCTAAATATGCCGCACAAGGCAAAAAAATCGTCTTTTGTGAGTTAACGGAAGCAGATCTTTCTTCGAATGGTACCGTTGAAACGAGACATCAGGAGGCAAAAGAAGCGGCTGAAATATTAGGCGTGAATACCCGTGTCAATCTTGGCCTTCCTGATCGAGGCTTATTTGTCACGGACGAAGCGATTCGAGAAATAGCGGAAGTGATTCGTCGCTTTCGACCGAAAGTGATTTTTGCTCCGTATGAAAAAGATCGTCACCCCGATCATGGCCAATGCTCTCGTCTCGTGCAGGAAGCGGTGTTTTCTGCTGGAATTAGAAAGTATACAACAGCGAATGACTTGCCTGCTCATAAAGTCAACCATGTCTATTTTTATATGATTAATGGTTTTCATACGCCAGATTTTTGTGTCGATATGAGCAATTACATCGAGGCAAAGAAGCGTAGTTTGCTTGCTTATCGCAGTCAATTTCAGCTCGGTGAAGGGGCTGTAGAAACGCCTTTAACGAATGGCTACATTGAAGCAGTCGAAGCGAGAGAACGGATGATGGGCAAAGAGGTAGGCGTACCCTATGCAGAGGGATTTAAAGTGTTAAAGCCGCTATTATTAGAAAATGATGTCATTGGAGATTAACATGAGAAAGTTAAAAATAGGAATTACTTGCTATCCAACGGTTGGAGGATCGGGGGTAGTAGCAACCGAGCTAGGGAAGCTACTAGCGGAAAAAGGACATGAAATTCATTTTATCACTTCAGGTGTACCATTTCGATTAAACCGAATGTACCATAATATTTACTTTCATCAAGTCGATGTTAATCAATATTCTGTTTTTCAATATCCTCCGTATGATATTGCGTTAGCGAATAAAATTGCGGAAGTGATTACGAGAGAACAGTTAGATATCATTCATGTACATTATGCGATGCCGCATGCGGTGTGTGCGATTCTCGGTAAACAGATGGCTCATTCCGATATTAAAATCGTTACTACGTTGCATGGTACCGATATTACGGTGTTAGGGGAAGACCCCTCTCTGACAGGCTCGATTCGATTTGGTATTGAGCAATCTGATGCAGTTACGGCGGTATCAGAATCATTAGCGAAACAAACGATGGAAATGATTAAGCCGAACCAAAAGGTACAAACGATCTACAACTTCATCGATGAGCGCGTGTATCGTCGGATGGATTCTGCTGAGAGGCTTCGTCAGGAATATGAGATTCTTCCAGAGGAAAAAGTGATGATGCATGTGTCTAATTTTCGCAGTGTGAAACGTGTGCCGGATGTCATTCGTGTGTTTGATCGTATTCAACAAGAGCTTCCTGCGAAATTATTGCTAGTCGGTGATGGCCCGGAAATGACCGTTGCTTGTAGTTTAGTGTCGGAACTAGGGTTGCGTGATCGCGTTTTATTTCTTGGCAAACAAGATAACTTAGAGGAGCTTTATTCCATTAGTGATCTTTTCTTGCTTTTATCTGAAAAGGAAAGCTTTGGGCTTGTCTTGCTTGAAGCGATGGCTTGTGGTGTACCTTGTATCGGAACGAATATTGGCGGCATTCCTGAAGTGATCGAGCAAGGAGTCAATGGATTTTTGTCTGAAGTAGGCGATATTGAAGACATGAGTCAACAAGCTATCAAGCTACTGACAGATGAAGAGTTGTATAAAAGCTTTCAAGAAAAAGCGCTTGAAACGGTTCCAAATCGTTTTCACTCGGAACAAATTGTCGGTCAGTATGAGCAGCTTTATTATCAGTTGCTTGATGGTGCAGGTGAAAAATATGAAAAATGAAGATGTGTTTGCACAGTCTGCTCCTTTATTAGAAAAGCTAGAGCAAGCAGGGTTCGAGGCGTATTATGTGGGGGGAGCTGTCAGGGATTATTTGCTCAAACGGCCGATCGGTGATGTCGACATTGCGACGTCCGCTACTCCTGAAGAAGTGAAAACCGTGTTTACTAAAACAGTGGACGTTGGGATTGAGCATGGGACGGTGCTCGTTCTTTGGAAAGGCGATGGCTATGAAATTACGACATTTCGGACGGAGTCGGATTATAAAGATTACCGCCATCCGGAAACAGTATCATTCGTTCGATCGTTAACAGAAGATCTCCAACGACGCGATTTTACGATGAATGCGATCGCTATGGATCGATTAGGACACATGGTCGATCCATTTAATGGTCAAGCAGCGTTAGCGAACAAGCAAATCCAAACAGTTGGCGAGGCGAGTGAACGATTTTCAGAGGATGCACTAAGAATGATGCGAGCGGCTCGCTTTGTTAGCCAGCTCGGTTTTGAGTTACATGTCGACACTGCCACAGCTTTAAAAAAGCATGCTTCTCTCCTGCAACATATTGCGATTGAACGTAAATTGAATGAAATCGAAAAATTGTTCGCAGGAGCTAATAAACATAGCGGCATGAAAGTACTGATGGGGGCAGGATTACTCGCTTATTTGCCAGGGCTTGTTCACAAAGAGGCAGTGATTGAGAAGCTTCTTTCTTTCTCTATCGACCATTTATCCTCCAAGCAAATGTGGCTGTTATTGCTACGATTATTGAACCCATCGTCTCCAAAAACGTTTTTATCTGAGTGGCGCATGCCCGCACAAAAAATGAAATATGTAACGAGAGCGCTTCAGCTACTAGATAAAAGAGATACGCACCATTGGTCTGCTTTTTTCTTATATGAAGCTGGAATGGAGTCCGCTATTGATGTAGAAACGATACATGCTCTTCTTCACGGACGAAAAGCTGAGGTAGAGAAGTTGAGAGAACAGTATGCTGAACTACCGATTAAACAGTTGAGTGAGCTAGCTATTTCCGGTAAGGACTTGCTCGTTTGGAAGCAAGAGAAAGGCGGACCTTGGATGAAGCAATATTTAGCGGAAGTTGAATGTGCAGTCGTCGAAGGAAAAATAGAGAATTCGAAAGAAAAGATAAAGGAGTGGCTCGAATCTTGCAATCTTCTGTGAAACAAAGATTATTAGAAGCTTTTTCAGAAGCGGATGGGGAATTTGTTTCTGGGCAAGCGTTAGCTGAAATCGTCGGCTGTTCACGAACAGCGATTTGGAAGCATATCGAAGCGCTAAGAAGTGAAGGCTTTGAGCTCGAGGCGGTTCGTAAAAAAGGGTATCGTATTATTCATAAGCCTGATAAAGTGACTGAAAATGAAGTATTAATTGGCTTGCAAACGGAATGGCTCGGAAAAGAAATTGTCTTTAAAGAAACGACGGATTCTACGCAAAAGGAAGCACATCGATTAGCGCAGGAGCCGTTTAAAGAAGGAACGGTCGTCATTGCCGAGGAGCAAACGGCAGGTCGTGGGCGGATGGCGAGAGAGTGGCATTCACCGAAGCACACAGGTATTTGGATGAGTGTCATTTTAAAACCGGCTCTTCCGCCATATAAGGCTCCGCAGTTCACCTTGATTACAGCGGTAGCGATCGTAGAAGCGATTATGGAAGTAACAGCATTACAGCCTGAGATCAAATGGCCGAATGATATTTTGTTAAACGGTAAAAAAATTACTGGTATTTTAACAGAGTTACAGGCCGATGCGGATCAAATTCATTCGATCATTATTGGGATCGGGTTGAATGCTAATCAGAAAGAATTCCCAGAGGAGTTAGCGAAGATTGCGACTTCACTTGCGATTGAAAAAGGTGAGCACGTCTCGCGTTCGCAGTTAGTTCAAGAAATATTAAAAAATATTGAAACCTACTATCATGTGTATATGAAAGATGGCTTTACCGATATTAAAAAGCGCTGGGAAAGATATGCCGTTTCGATTGGCAAACAAATTACGGCTCGTACTGTCACAGCAACAATTAAAGGAAAAGCGCTCGGCATCACTGAAGAAGGTGTATTAAAGCTTCTCGATGATGAAGGAACGATTCATGATATTTATTCAGCCGATATTGAGATTAATAAAACAGCGGAGTAGAGCCCGCTGTTTTTTGTTATTTTCAATAGTCAAAAAAGAATCAGCTTGTTATAATAAATGCGGGCAGTATCAAATGGAGCTGCACCTGATTGATATTTTTAGCTTATGGTGAATTAAATACGCGAAAGTCTGCCTTGATCCGCAATGGACAGGGACAGAGGGTCGAAACAACTACTGATGATAAATCGGGTCCTTCTGTCTAGAGGACCCTTTTTTTATTGACTATTGTTTCGTCTCCTCTGATGAAAAAAGGAGGAAGCGGAAATGAAACAAACGAGTCATTTTTTGAACATGAAGGCAAATGGCGAGAAAATTGTGATGCTGACGGCTTACGATTATCCTTCTGCCAAGTACGCTGAGGAGACGGAAGTAGATGTTATTTTAGTCGGTGATTCTTTAGGGATGGTCGTGCTTGGGTATGAATCAACCGTGCCTGTAACGCTTGATGATATGGTTCATCATACGAAAGCCGTTAAGCGCGGAGCAAAAGATACGTTTATCGTCACAGATTTGCCGTTTATGACGTACCACATTAGTAAAGAAGAGACGATGAAAGCGGCACAAAAACTGCTCCAAGAAGCAGGTGCTCATGCGGTGAAGCTAGAGGGCGGCGGAGAAGTGATCGAGACGATTCGCGCGTTAACACAAGCGGGCGTTCCGACTGTGGCCCATTTAGGTCTCACGCCACAGTCAGTCGGTGTACTAGGCGGCTATAAAGTCCAAGGAAAAACGGCATCAGCGGCGGCGAAACTGTTGCAGGAAGCGAAGCAAGTGGAAGAGGCAGGAGCCTGTATGCTTGTGTTAGAGTGTGTACCGCATCAATTAGCGGCGGAAGTGTCTCGTGCGTTGATAATTCCTGTGATTGGCATTGGTGCAGGCGTTGATACGGATGGACAAGTTCTTGTTTATCATGATCTGGTTCAATACGGTGTTGAGCGCACACCGAAATTTGTCAAAACATATGGCGATACAGGAGAGGTCATTGCCTCAGCGATTCAATCTTATGTTCGAGAAGTGAAAGCAGGGCAGTTTCCAAGTGTGGAGCATACTTTTTCGATGAAAGAAGAAGAACTACTTCAGCTATATGGGGGAACACGTTCATGATTGTCATTAAACAAGTAAAAGAACTAACAGCTATTGTCAGTGAAAAGAAAAAAGCAGGGCTGTCGATCGGGCTCGTGCCGACGATGGGTTATCTTCATGAAGGCCATTTAACGTTAGCAAGAAAAGCAAGAGAAGAAAATGATATCGTCATTATGAGTATTTTTGTCAATCCGCTTCAGTTTGGTCCAAATGAAGATTTTGAAAGCTATCCTCGTGATTTGGAGCGCGACCACAATTTAGCGGAAGAAGCTGGTGTAGATATTTTATTCGCTCCAGAGCCGGACGAAATGTACCCAAACCCTTCAATGATTGTCATGAGCGTAATCGAACGAACGGATCGACTATGCGGAGAGAAACGCCCTGGTCATTTTGATGGCGTTGTGACCGTCGTGACGAAGCTGTTTCATTTAGCACAGCCGGATCGAGCGTATTTCGGGTTAAAAGATGCCCAGCAAGTGGCGGTGATTAATGGGCTAGTCGAATCCCTTAACTTCCCACTTGAAGTGATTGGGGTCGAAACGGTCAGAGAAGAGGACGGCTTAGCGAAAAGCTCACGTAATATGTATTTGACGGCAAATGAGCGGCAATTAGCGCCTCATATTTATCGAGCATTGAAGACTGGAAGAACGTTGGCTGAACAAGGAGAAAAAGACCCGACGAAAGTGGTTAATGAAACGACCGCCTATTTAAACGAACACGCAAAAGCCGAGATTGATTATGTGGAATTATTATCGTTTCCAGACTTAACACCTATTCAAACGGTAGAGGGGCAAGTCATCCTTGCTGCGGCTGTGAAATATTCTAATGCGCGGTTAATTGATAATATCATTTTTGAATGTGAATAAGGGGGATTTATATGTTTCGAACGATGATGAACGGAAAAATTCACCGAGCAACGGTGACAGAAGCGAATTTAAATTATGTCGGCAGTATTACGATTGATGAAGATTTAATCGATGCGGCTGGCATGGCGGTTAATGAAAAAGTGCAGATTGTTAATAATAACAACGGGGCTAGATTAGAAACGTATATCATTCCAGGAGAGCGGGGAAGCGGTGTCGTTTGTTTAAATGGAGCAGCGGCGAGACTCGTACAGCCTGGGGATGTCGTCATTATTATCTCGTATGTGATGGTGCCCGAAGAAAAGGTGAAAGATCATCAGCCGAAAGTCGTTATTGCTGGGGAGAATAATAAGATTGAACAATTGCTTCATTACGAGCCTGCAGGAACGATTATATAATGATTTAGACTGTCCTTTAGAGAAAGGGCAGTCTTTTTTTTCTTATTCATGTACAATAAAAGGTAAAAGATTGTAAGAGGAGCTAAAAATGTATAATGAAACAGCTAAAAATATGAGGGAGCGTTTAACGGCTGATTGTACGAATTGTTTTGGACTTTGCTGTACAGCATTGAATATTGCGGCATCCAATGATTTTGCCATAAATAAAGCGGCTGGAACACCTTGTCCTAATTTGCAAGAAGACTTTCGCTGTAAGATTCACGAAAATCTAAGAGAAAAAGGATTTAAGGGGTGTACAGTGTTTGACTGTTTAGGAGCTGGTCAACAAGTATCTCAAGTCACGTTCGAAGGACAAAGCTGGCGAGAGCATCCTGAAATTGCCGAAAAAATGTTTCAAATATTTCCTATCATGGAGCAATTGTATGAAATGATGGCATTTCTCGCTGAAGCATTAACTTATGAGGTGTCAAACTCATTGCGTAATAGATTAAATAAACAATTAGAGCATATACAAAGTTTGACGGACATGGAGGCGGACCACTTATTGTCGTTAGATATGATCATGTGTCGATTTCCTGTCAATGAATTGCTTTTGGAAACAAGTGAATATGTGCGAAGCGAGTTAAGCTCGAAAGTTTTTGCTATTAAGAAAGGCAAGACATGCAAGGGGATTGATTGGATTGGTAAGAGTTTAAAAGGGAAAGATTTAAGAACGACGGATTTACGAGGAGCTTACTTAATTGCTGCTGATTTACGAAACGCCGATCTCCGAGGTGTTGATTTTATTGGAGCGGATTTGCGCGACGCTAATTTACGAGGGGCCAATCTGTCTACCGGTATGTTTTTAACGCAAATGCAAATTAATTCAGCTAAAGGTAACGATCAAACGATATTACCTCCTTATTTACAGCGACCATCTCATTGGACGAACTAATTGAGAGCCTTCCGCTTTTGTTTGTTGTCCAGCTCCGTCTCCTAGACACTCGAGCCAAATAACCTGCCGCTTACAAGACTGTCGTCTTTCCAGCACTAGAACATTTGCTTGTCGTGTCTAAACAGTCGGCTCCGCTTTTCGTTCATATGTAGCGGCGTAGGAAGGTGGTATGGTACACTTGATAGAGATTTTACGAGAAAAAGGGTGTAAGCCGTTATGACATATCCACGTTTTGTCGTTACTGACTTAGAAACGACCGGTCATGCTGCGAAAAGCGGAGATCGGATGATACAAGCTTCATTTGTGATAATAGAAAACAATCAAATTATTGACCAATATACGACGTTTATTAATCCCGAACGTTCTATTCCAGTATTTATTGAGGAATTAACGGGAATTGATGATGAGATGGTGAAGGACGCACCTTTTTTTCATGAAGTGGCACCGGAAATTTTGCCGTTGTTAGATGAGGCTGTATTTGTTGCCCATAATGTTCAATTCGATCTTCAGTTTTTACAAGCTGAATTAGAAGAAGCAGGGTACTTGCCTTTTTCGGGGCTAGCGATCGATACAGTCGAACTGGCTCGTATTTTATTTCCTACATCGGATAGCTATAAGCTGTTTGATTTGACGACAAGTCTAGGATTTAACCACGATCGACCTCATCAAGCCGATAGCGATGCGTATGTGACCGCACAGCTATTATTAAAGATGATTGATAAATTAAAAACGATGCCGCTCGTGACGTTAGAAAGTTTAGCGAAAGTAGCGACAAATTTAAAAAGCGACATTTACTTTTTAATCCAGTCAGTCATTGAAGAGAAGCAGCATCGTATCGAACAGCTCCCTGAACAAATCGAGGTATATCGCGGGCTTGGATTGCGAAAAAAAGCGATTCAAAAAAGATGGATTGACAAAAATCAAGTATGTTATCCAACGAGCGATGAAGAAAAAATTCAGCTTTTAGCCCAGTTACCTCATTTTGAACGAAGAGAAGGGCAAATGAGCATGATGGATCGAGTGTATCAGTCGATGGAGCAATCGATTCACCTAGCGATTGAAGCAGGAACGGGGACAGGAAAGTCACTCGGTTATTTACTTCCAGCAGTATATCGAAGTAAACAGCTAGG
Source organism: Bacillaceae bacterium SAS-127 (assembly GCA_002261155.1). Classification (GTDB taxonomy): domain Bacteria; phylum Bacillota; class Bacilli; order Bacillales; family Domibacillaceae; genus Bacillus_CE. The sequence goes on from NKXN01000043.1 coordinate 53,646, forward strand.
CGAACCAGTGATTGTCAGTACACATACGATCGTTTTACAACAGCAGCTCTTAAATAAAGAAGTTAAGCAATTGCAAATGATGCTACCGTTTCCTTTGGCTGTTACCGTGTTAAAGGGGAGAAACCATTATTTAGATTTGTTTAAGTTTTTTCAAAGTTTAAGAGGGACAACCGATAATTATGATTTTGCATTAGCGAAAATGCAAATATTGACGTGGCTGTTAGAGACGGAAACCGGTGATGTCGATGAATTAAATTTATCATCTGGAGGCTCATTGTTTTGGAATTACGTCAAGCAAGATGGCGACTATATGAATAAAGGCCGAAAAGCGTGGCTCAATAAAGATTTTTATTTGTTTGCAAAAAAGCAAGCGAAAGAAGCCGATCTTGTCATTACGAACCATTCCTTGCTTGTAGCCGATTTAATAGCTCAATCACCTTTACTACCGTCTTATACACATGTGATCATTGATGAGGCCCATCATTTTGAAAATGCCGCAAGAGATCGAATGGGGGTTTCGATTGATTTATCGAACTTCAAATATTTAGTCTCAAAGTTAGCATGTGACCAACCAGATGGTTTATTTCTGCAATGCGAACAGCTATATGATAAATTTGTCGAAAATCGACAAGGTCATTCGCGAGAAAATATTCATCGTACCTTCAGTGAGCTACTGTTAGAGGGGGATGAATGGTTTAAGGTGCTTCATACGTTCTTTGATCAACATACGAAAAAGTGGTCGGGAAACAGTCACCGTAGACAGCTGCGGCTTACAGAAAAAGTTCGAGAGTTCAAGCTTTGGCAAGCGATCGAATACGGAGCGGAACGACTTTATGAGCTGATGATGACGCTTCATCAACTACTGCAACAACGATTGACGGACATGACGTCTTATCGAGAACAAATGGCTGCTAAGGACCAGTTGAAGCTAGATAATTTACAAGCGTTAATGACTCAATGGGAACAGTTTTTAGACAGCCTTGACCGGATCATTTTTCGTCCGGAAGCGGATGAAGTGATTTGGATGGAAGGAGATAGTCGTTCCTTTGCCAATACGTTTGTTATCAAGTCTCACCCTGTTTCAAGCGGCGAGCTAATCAAAGACAAGCTATTAGATCAAAAGCAGGTCGTCTTTACTTCAGCCACATTAACCGTTAATCGTTCGTTTCGTTTTTTTGCGGAAGAAGTCGGCTTAGCGACACAAGCTTATGAAGAAGTGATGCTCCCATCTCCGTTTGATTATGAACAGAATTGCCGGATGATCATCCCAAATGATGTGCCTGAAATTACTGACGTGAAGGCGGATGAATATATTGAGGCGCTAGCAAATCATTTAATGGCGGTAGCTGAGGCAGCGAAAGGACGCATGCTCGTTTTGTTTACATCGTATGACATGATGAGGAAAACGCATGACTTAATGAAAGATAGCGGTTTGTTAGATGATTATGTATTACTAGCGCAAGGTATTACGAACGGAAGTCGGGCGCGACTAACGAGGAATTTCCAAAAATTCGATAAAGCGATTTTGTTTGGGACGAATAGTTTTTGGGAAGGTATTGATATCCCCGGTGAGGATCTTTCCTGCTTAGTGATTGTTCGTTTGCCGTTTTCCCCACCGGATGAGCCATTTACTCAGGCGAAAAATGAGCAGTATGCGAAAACAGGCAAAAATGCCTTTTCTGCTTATTCTCTCCCACAAGCAGTGTTGCGTTTCAAGCAAGGTTTTGGTCGCTTAATTCGAAGCAATCGAGACAGGGGAATTGTTCTCGTTTTTGATCGTCGTATTCAAACGAGTGTATATGGCAAAACTTTTTTAACGTCGATTCCAAAAGTGACCGTCGAGGAAGCGTCGCTTAGCGAGACCGTTTCACTTATCGAAAACTGGCTGTAATGGTGGGTTAATTTTACGGCGAATAACATACGCTAACGGTAAAGAAAGGGGAAGCCGATATGAGAATGTTATTCGCCATTTGTTTGTCGATCTGTACCTTGCTAAATAGCTCTTATGTGGCAGCGGAAACGATTGACTTGAACTTGAAAGAGAATGAATTAGCCATTACTTTTTTGCCGTTATCTGATGGGGAGGCTGCTTTTTTGCACACAGCAGATGGTCAACATTATTTAATTAATACAGGCACGAAAGAGAGCCGTTCGCAAATTTTTTCTTATATGAAGAAGTTTGCGATTAACGAGCTGTCAGGATTGGTGATCACAGAAACGCAAGAAGAATTGGCTCCGTTTATTGCTCGTTTAAAAAAGGATTATCAATTGGCTCGCATATATGGAATTGACATGCAAGTTGGTGAGGTGAAACAGCTTCAACCAGGGTTGGAACTAGAGATTCTATATAATGGTATCAAGCAGAAAGAAGGCATTGATTTTTCGATCAAGCATTTTGATTCTCGGTTTTTATGGTTGTCCTCGGCATCGACACGAGCAGAGAAGCGTTTGTTAAAGGAAGAGCTGAAAGATATTAATATCGTCAAGACTCCGAATTTTGCACAAAACGATAGTATGTCTTATAGTTTATTAACACATATTGATCCACAAACGGCGATTATTTTTACAAAAAAAGAGAGCCTTCCGGGAGGAGAATTGATGGAAATGCTTCATCAAATGTGGATTGATGTCTATTATACAAAGCAGCATGGGTTAATTATGATTAAATGTAACAAAATTGGCTATGAAGTTTTAACGATTCGTAATTGAAAGAATTCGCATTTTTCAACAAATTAATTGATGCGAACAAACGATTTCTTGGTATAATAAATGAGGACAGGAGGCGTAATATATGGAAAGTAAAATTGAAGTATTATCCACCGTTACGGTTGACAATCATGCCGATTTGTACAAAATCGTCGATGCGCTAAACCGCACGTTAAAACGGGAAGATTTAATGTTTGGGCTGGCATTAGATCAAGAAGACCAAAATAAAGCTGTTTTTACGATCTATCGTACATAGAGGGTAGAAGATGAAGAATAAATGGATATGGCTAACAGTTATAGCAGTTTCGCTCCTGCTCATTTGTACGGCATGTTTAAATGTGTATAATCATGCGCAAAAACCGCATAAAAAGGCGAAAGAGTATGCGATCTCGGTTGCCAAACAAGAAAGTGCCATGACCTCTGTTACAGATTTTAATATATATAATAGCGAAGAGACTTATTATGCGGTTATAGGCCAGACAGATAAGAAAAAGAAGCTGGCTGTCTTTGTCCCAAAAGAAAAAAAGAAACAGCCAATTACAAAGGATATTACGAAGGGGATTTCAAAGGAAGAGGCCGTTAAAAAGCTTCAAAACGATGAATCTATCGAGAAGTTATTGGCCGCCCGTCTTGGAATTGAAAAGTCCGATCCAGTATGGGAACTCGTCTTTTTAGATAAAAATGATCAGGTCAATTACTATTATCTTCAAGTGAACAGCGGAGAATGGTCGAAGAAAATTAAGAACATTTAAGAGTGGAGGAATTATAGATGGATATCCAATTAGCGCAAAGAGTGAAGGCATTAACTCCTTCAACAACGTTAGCAATTACAGCGAAAGCGAAAGAAATGAAAGCACAAGGCATTGATGTCATTGGTCTTGGTGCTGGAGAGCCTGACTTTAATACGCCAGAGCATATTATTGAGGCGGCTTACGAGTCGATGAAAAAAGGGCAGACGAAATATACGCCAGCTGGTGGACTACCTGAATTAAAAGATGCGATTATTGCTAAGTTTGAAAAGGATCAAGGCATTACATATAAACGAAGTGAAGTTATCGTTACAATCGGAGCAAAGCATGCTCTATATACATTATTCCAAGTGATTTTAGACAAAGATGATGAAGTGATCATCCCAACTCCTTACTGGGTCAGCTATCCAGAGCAAGTGAAGCTAGCGGATGGAAAGCCGGTTTATATCGAAGGTAAGGAAGAGAATGAATTCAAAATTTCTGCAGAGCAGCTTGAAGCAGCGATTACAGAGAAAACAAAAGCGGTGATCATTAACTCACCAAGTAATCCAACAGGTATGCTTTATACAGCAGAAGAGTTACAAGCATTAGGAGAAGTCGCTCTTCGTAAAAACATCTGGATCATTTCTGATGAAATTTATGAAAAGCTTGTATACGGTGACCATCAACACGTATCGATTGCTGAGCTTTCCCCTGAGTTGAAAGAGCAAACAATTATCATTAACGGTGTATCTAAATCTCATTCTATGACAGGATGGCGTATAGGTTATGCGGCAGGAAATGAGCAAGTGATTAAAGCAATGACGGACTTAGCGAGTCATTCTACTTCTAACCCAACAGCTCCTTCTCAATACGGCTCGATTGCGGCGTATGAAGGAACACAACAGCCGGTAGAAGTAATGAAAGAAGCGTTTGAAAAGCGTTTAAATGTGATTCACGCGAAATTAAATGAAATTCCAGGTTTCTCTTGCTTGAAACCACAAGGTGCGTTCTACTTATTCCCGAACGTGAAAGAAGCAGCGAAATTAACAGGTTTTGCAGATGTTGATGCATTTGTAAAAGCTTTACTTGAAGAAGCGAAAGTAGCAGTAATTCCAGGAAGTGGCTTTGGTTCTCCTGATAACATTCGTCTTTCTTATGCAACTTCTTTAGAAGCACTTGAAGCAGCGGTTGAGCGCATGGCTACTTATGTAAAGGAACATATGTAAACGAAATATACGCTGTTAACACCTTGACGCTTGTCAAGGTGTTTTCCTTTCTTGCACTTATTTACAAAAGACAGGTATAATATTAGACGACTAGTAGAGGAAAGTTTTTGGAGGGAAGATCTCATATGAAAATAACAATTGCAGAAGTGGGCAAATTTGTTGGTCAAGAAGTTACGATTGGTACTTGGCTAGCGAATAAACGTTCAAGTGGAAAAATTGCTTTTTTACAGCTTCGTGATGGAACGGGCTTTATTCAAGGGGTAGTGGTGAAAAGTGAAGTAGGGGAAGAGCTATTTCAACAAGCGAAATCATTAACGCAAGAATCTTCGCTATATGTAACGGGTATTGTGCAAGAGGATAGCCGTTCACCTTTTGGATATGAGTTAACAGTAACTGGACTTCAAGTGATTTCAGAAGCAGTCGACTATCCAATTACGCCGAAAGAGCATGGTACAGAGTTTCTAATGGACCATCGTCATTTATGGTTACGTTCTCGCCGTCAACATGCAGTCATGAAAATTCGTAATGAAATTATTCGCGCGACGTATGAATTTTTTAATGAGAATGGATTTACGAAAGTGGACCCTCCGATTTTAACGGGAAGTGCGCCAGAAGGAACGTCAGAGCTGTTCCATACGCGCTATTTTGATGAGGATGCTTACTTATCTCAAAGTGGTCAATTGTATATGGAAGCAGCAGCAATGGCTCTTGGAAAGGTATTTTCTTTCGGCCCTACATTTCGTGCAGAGAAGTCGAAAACGCGTCGTCATTTAATTGAGTTTTGGATGATTGAACCAGAGATGGCGTTTTGTGAATTTGAAGAGAACTTACAAGTGCAAGAGCAATATGTTTCTCACGTTGTGCAATCTGTCTTGAAAAATTGCCGACTAGAATTAGATCGTCTCGGACGCGATACATCGAAGCTTGAAAAGATCCAAGCACCATTCCCACGTATTACGTACGATGAAGCGATTCAATTCCTTCATGAAAAAGGTTTTACTGACATTCAGTGGGGAGATGACTTTGGTGCTCCTCATGAAACAGCGATTGCCGAAAGCTATGATAAACCAGTTTTCATTACGCACTATCCAACGACATTAAAACCATTTTATATGCAGCCAGCGAAGGATCGCGAAGAAGTGGTGTTATGCGCTGACTTAATTGCGCCAGAAGGCTATGGTGAAATCATCGGTGGTTCTGAGCGTATTCATGATCTTAACCTGTTAAGTGAAAGAATTAAAGAACATCAATTAGATCCGGAAGCATATAAATGGTACGCTGAACTTCGCCAATACGGTTCCGTTCCTCACTCAGGATTTGGACTTGGTCTAGAGCGTACCGTAGCGTGGATTAGCGGAGTCGAACACGTCCGTGAAACAATCCCATTCCCACGTCTACTAAACAGACTATACCCGTAAATGAAGAAAAGCGGAAGGCGCTTGATCATCGGTGACAAGCAAAAGACGAGCTGGCTGAAAGGTTGTTTTTTAACCTTTTGGACAGATTGGCTTTTGACCTCGAGCCGATAGTGCCTGGAGCTGGACAATAAAGAAAAGCGGAAGGCGCTGATCAGCGACGTATGGACTGGAGCGATCCGCACGAGATAAAAGAAACAAATACCGCGCTTAATGAGCGCGGTATTTCTTCGTTCTGAAATGTCAATTCTCATTTTTATGTGAGGGTCGTGATATACTAACTACGAGGTGTACACAATGGAACAAAAAGAATTAGTTATGCAATGGATGGACGAGGGAATGATTAGCGTTCCTCAAGTGCTATTCATGCACTATCGTCAATTACATGTATCTGAAGTCGAATTGGTATTGTTATTACAAATTTTTTCCTTCAAACAAAAAGGTCACCACTTTCCTACATTTGAGGAGTTAGCCAGTCAGATGACGATTTCTGCAAGTGACTGTGCCGTCCTTGTTAAAAAATTAATGCAAAAGCAATTAATTACGATTGAGCAGGGAGATTCCACAGGGTATGAAAGCTACTCTTTAAAGCCACTATGGAAAAAATTAGCCGAATATATGTTGCAACAGTCCAGACAATCAGCTTTGCAGCAAGCAATGAGCGAGGAGCAAGATTTATATTCAGTGTTTGAGCAGGAATTTGGTCGACCGCTTTCTCCACTTGAGTGTGAAACGTTGGCGATTTGGATTGATCAGGATCACCATGACCCGGTTATTATTAAAGCAGCACTGAGAGAAGCGGTTATTTCTGGAAAGATGAACTTCCGCTATATTGATCGAATTCTTTTTGAATGGAAAAAGCAAGGAATTGAGACACTTGAACAAGCGAGAGATTATGGTCAACGATTTCGTAAGCAACAATCTTCTCCTGAGCAAGTACAACGCTCAAAAAAAGCCGTTCATTTTTATAACTGGCTGGAGCAATAGAAAGGAGGAGAAGTTCTTTGTTAAATAAACAACAAATTCGCTATTGTCTAGACGAAATGGCCAAGATGTTTCCTGATGCACATTGTGAACTGCGACACGACAATCCTTTTGAACTCGTCATCGCCGTTGCGTTATCTGCTCAATGTACAGACGCGTTAGTAAACAAAGTGACGAAGAATTTATTTCAAAAATATAAAACGCCAGAAGATTATTTAGCGGTTCCACTAGAAGAGCTACAACAAGATATTCGCTCGATCGGGCTATATCGTAACAAGGCGAAAAATATTCAAAAACTAAGTAAGATGCTGCTTGAAGATATGGATGGAGAAGTTCCGCAAACACAAAATGAGCTAGTGAAGCTACCAGGTGTCGGGAGAAAAACAGCTAATGTCGTTGCGTCTGTTGCTTTCGATGTACCAGCGATTGCAGTAGATACCCATGTCGAGCGAGTGAGTAAACGGTTAGGAATTTGTCGTTGGAAGGATTCTGTTACAGAAGTAGAAGAAACATTGATGAAGAAAATCCCGAAAGAAGAATGGTCGGTCACTCATCATCGTCTCATTTTCTTTGGGCGTTATCATTGTAAGGCGCAATCCCCTAAATGTGAAGAATGTCCGTTATTAGACTTATGTCGTGAAGGTAAGAAGCGGATGAAGAGGAAGGCTAGCTAATGATAGAAGTCGTCTTACCAAATAGCTTAAAGCATCCTTTGTTTTTTCAAGAGGAAGTGATTACGCTTGTCTCATCACTTAGCTTGGTGACCCCTCCTCATTTTATTTATGAACTTCAAGGAGAGGAAACTCCTTGGAGAAATCCTTCTTATGGTTTACAAATGGTTCAGGAGGCTTATCAATCGATGCAACCATTGATTGAAAGGAGCTTTAAGGAAAAAGAGGCGGAGATTGATTCACTAATGAAGACAGTGCTAGCCTTATTTTTCATGAGTTTATTTTGGAGCAACTATGATCCGGTTGTATTGAATGGTTGGAAAGAAAAGGTTGCTGCTTTTCATATCAAGCCACTGAATGTAGAGGAGAGGTTGTCATTTGTTCTTGCACGTCCGTTTTCCTACCAAGCCTATCGTCAAATAGATACATTGATGACCGAGCAACAGAAGCAATTTGCTAAACATAGCTTACTAAATAATGATCAAAAATAAAAGGGATGGCCAGTGGGCCATCCCTTTGTTCATGTTTCCGTCGGTGTTCCTTGTTGGCTATTGCCGCCGCCACCAGTTGAAGGAGTGCCGCCACCATCTGGAGGAGGCGTGCCACCGCCGTTATTGTTCCCACCATCTGGAGGAGGAGGTGTACCACCCCCGTTGTTGTCACCACCACCATCTGGAGGAGGCGTGCCACCGCCGTTATTGTTCCCGCCATCTGGAGGAGGAGGTGTACCACCGCCGTTATTGTTCCCGCCATCTGGAGGAGGCGTACCACCACCATTGTTGTTATTGTTGCCATTTTCATTTCCGTCTGGATTCTCTCCATCTGGGTTTTCTGGATCAACAGGTGGAGTTTCAGGCTCTTCCGTTGTTGTTTCACCTGGAACTGTAACCGAAGTGGAGGCTGTACCGGCTGCTTGTCCGTTGACAGTTGCTGTGACGGTAATAGTATATGTTTGACCTGGCTGTACATTGCTAATAACTGTTGATGTGCCGTTCACCGTTTGTGATCCTCCATTTGAAGAAACGGTGAAGCTTGGTGTACCTTCTCCATTAAAGGACCAGGAGACAGAAATACTTTGAGAAGCTGCATCATAAGAAGCGCTTAAACCTGTAATGCCACTTTTAGCCTCTTCTTTTTTCTCTTCTTCTTCTTCTTTCTTAAAGTCATTAAACACTTTTTTCGGCTCTTTCCCTTTAACGAAGAGTTCATATACTTTTTCGCTGTCAGGTGTGCCTTTTCCAGCAATAGCTGCTGGGTTAGAGCCTTTGACGACTGGTAATTCAACGACGCTTTTCGGACGTTTGAAATTTTTCGTTTCGACGTCGGAAGAGACTTCTTCCATTAGATTTTTAAATAAGTGTTTCGAGATTTGTTGACTTTCTTTTGATAAGTATTCTTTTTTATTTGCATACCCTGTCCAGATTGCGGCTGTGTAGTTCGTTGTATAACCGACAAACCAAGAATCGGGAGAGCCGCTATCAGGGATGCCAAATTCTCTTTTTTCTTTTTCAGTATAGTTCGTCGTTCCCGTTTTTCCGGCAACGTGAAGACCTGGGATATTGGCTCTTCTTCCTGTTCCTTCGTCCATAACATCCTTCAGCACATCTGAAATCATATAAGCGGTATAATCGCTCATCGCCGCTTTCGGCTTAATGTCATTTTTAACTTCTGTATCTCCATCAGACAAAACAATTTTCTTCACCGTGTGAGGTTTATTATATTGTCCTTCATTTCCAAATGCCGCATAAGCACCCGCTAAGTCAAGCGGAGAGATGCCACTCATTGCACCGATCGAATTCGATTCATTTTCGGATTCCTCTTTACTTAATTGAATGCCGACATTTCCTAAAAATTCATTCGCTTTTTCATGACCGACTTCTTGATATGTTTGTAAGGCCGGAATGTTACGAGAGTAGACGAGAGCTGTTCGCATAGAAACTGGTCCCATATAAGACCCGCCAGCGTTACGAATAGGTGCTCCGTTTGAATACGAGTAAGGGCGGTCATCTAGTTGTTGATACGTTGACCATTTTAAGTATTCAATGGCAGGACCGTAATCAACTAAAGGCTTAATGACAGAACCTGGTTGACGCTGTTTTAAGTCAACTGCGTAATTGTATCCTCGTTCCACCTTTTGGTTGCGTCCGCCTCCGATCGCTCGAACTTCACCTGTTTTCGTGTCTGTAAGAGCAATCCCTGCTTGGAATTCATCACTTGGGTAATTAATGATTTCTTCCGTGTTTAATAGCTTCTCCATGTAATCTTGCGCATTACGATCAAGCGTCGTATAAATTTTCAAGCCATCGGAATACGGATTGTATTCTCCCATTTCTTGCACTTCTTCTACGACCATATCAATGAATGCATTGTATTTTTTGTTCTCTGTTTCTTTTGGTTCTGTTAAATAAGCCGTGATCGACTCTTGTTTCGCTGCTGCCATTTCTGTACTCGTGATTTTTCCGTGTTGTTCCATTAAAGATAAAACGACATTTTTTCGCTTATCCGCACGGTCAGGATGTTTAAATGGATTGTAATTGTTTGGACTTTGTGGCATACCAGCGAGCAAGGCGGCTTCATTAAGTGTGAGCTCATCCAACTCTTTATCAAAATAATAGCCAGCTGCCGTTTTTATGCCGTGAATACCTCCAGACATATTCCCTGACATGAATGCTTTGTTGACATACATTTCGAAAATTTCTTCTTTAGAATACTGTCGTTCAAGTTGAAAAGCGAGCCAAGCTTCTTGTGCTTTTCGTTTTAATGTCTTTTCAGGTGTTAAAAACGACATTTTCACTACTTGTTGTGTAATGGTACTGGCTCCTTGGGAACCGAAGCCTTGAGTGATGTTACCAATAGCTGCTGAACCGATGCGCAAAATATCGATCCCATGATGTTCAAAAAAGCGAACATCTTCTGTAGCTAAAATCGCCTCTTTGACCATTGGAGGGATATCTTCGTATTTGACATATTCCCGATTTTCTGAACCGATGGAAGTGATATATTCACCATCTTTATCATAGATTTTTGAAGAGATCGGGTCCCTTAACAACGCCGCGTCTAAGTCAGGTGTATCTTTAACCATAAAAGCAAACGTTCCTACGCCAGCCGCAAGAGAAAGGAACATGAGAACGACAAGGGTAAGGAATACTTTTTTGACGATCGATCGTTTGTTACTTTTTGCTTTGGTCGTTTCCGATTTTTTCGCAGGTCTTTTTTTCTGTTGTTTTCGTCTTTCTGTACGTGAACTGTATTGATCAGACATTTGTCTAATATCCTCGCTTTCAAAAGGAGTAAGTACACTCCTAAATTAATCTTTATCTAATATTAAAAGTGCAATTGATTAATAATAGATAAATAGGGAATCCGTGGATGAAGTCCCAATGGGATTCGAAATGCGACATGTTCTATTTCAGATTTGGTAATCGACTTTCTACCTCCATTTTTCATCCGGTCCCAAAAATCAAACAAGTGAGTAGCCGGAAGATAAAATATTTCTTCTAATGTGGCAAAACGGAGAATGACAAAGCTGATGCCGTTTTGCTGTTCCACCATTTTCATATGCTCAATTTGATGCTCATGAAAATTTTTGAGTGGAAAAGAAGTGGAATTCCTTGTTTCCTTTGCTTCAAAATCTAAATGCTTTCCCCTATACACACCATTGTAATCTGTCGTCGAGGCTTGCTTGAAATAAGCTTCTTTAATGACAGCTGCACTCCTTTTTGGGTAATCGACTTGAACAATTTGGACGGGAGTGGGCTTTTTGTGAATCACCGCGATCCCACGCTCTAAATAATACTTATTTGTCTCGTTTAGATCCTCCTCAAGTGTCATTCCTCTGTTACTATAGTTTTGCTGCTTCAATTGGGGCGGCATAGATAATGCTTTTGATTGTGGAGCATACTTTTTTCCATTTGGATATTTTATCACCATTGAATACACCTCACAAGATAATACATATCATAACAGAAAAATTTATTCATGGGTGTGAAAAATATCTGTTTTTGTAAATCATGAAAAGAGAGCGCGAAAAACAAAAACAGCTACACCTACTTATTCTATTATACCCTCTTCTTTCATATTCTGCATTTTTTGAAAAAGTAGGTATTTGGACTTTGTCGAAATGAGTGACACTAGTCGCAATTCTCTTCTTTCTTTGACGAATAGGTACTAGTTTTGTCAGACGTGAAGGAAATCAATGAGGCCAGACCGAAAGCATATATACAGCGAGAGCGAGGAAAGAACTATAAGAAAAAGGAGTGGTGAACGTGACAAGAGAAGAGGTACTGCGCACATTGATGGAGATTGAAAAGACCGTCGGACAAATTGAAAGAGAAATGCAAAAACGTGTGGCTATTTTGCATAAAGCTCATTGCAATCGCCTCTGGAGAAAAAAAGAACTCATCTTAGAACGAATAGAACACCTTGAAGAAGGCGCAGACTATCTTCTTGCCGCTCCTTCTTCTTATAAAATGGTTCAATCATTCAAAGTGACGTACGAGCCTTTATAGTTCCTTTGCTTGAAGTCTGAAAGAAAAACTTATAGAATGTGAACATCTTATAAGGAATTGTTGCCATCAGAGGAGAATGTCAGATGAACGAACTTCAAAAGTTAACGACTGAATTACTGGTAGTCGTCAAAGCAGCCAATGAGATCTACCATGAGAAAAGAAGGACGAACGAAAAAGGCGACTTCTACGAAGAGGTTAAGCCGTTTGCTGATCGGGCAAAAGACGTGTCCACCCACTGGAAAAAAGAGATAGACGAACAGTTGCAGCAAGGGGGATTTAAATATATCCATCCACCACAAGTGAAAGCAGTGGTGGAAAATATCGAGTTAGTATCTGTCCAAGCTTTCTTTCCAGAAACAAGCTACACTCGCTTTAAAAATTATATAGAATCAACAAGTTTCTTATTGAATAGCTTGTTGAACGAGCTGAAATGATGCTCACTTTTCGCCCTGCTTTTTCATATGATAACATGAATAAACAGTCAAGTAGGGGGAGAAAGAATGAATCCTTGGGAAGCGATGCCACCTCGGCCTGAGTATTATATGTACCATCCGTATAACCCTTCTTATCCTGCTTTTCATTCACAAGCTCAAGAGTATTCTTCATTTGCCGGTCAGTTATTTGATCATCCGTTATATCACATGCAAGCGCCGGAACAAAAGCAGCCATTTTATTCGCAAATGCCCCTTGCCCCATATCCTAACCAATTACCACAAAAGAACACAGGTAATATGTTTATCCAATCGTTTAAAAATGAAGATGGCTCGTTTAATATGAACAAAGCATTAGATACAGCAGGAATGATGATGAATACGATGTCACAGCTAGGCAGTATTGTCAAAGGTGTGAGCGGATGGTTGAAAGTGTGAAATAGATGAATGATCGACCGTAAAGGGACTATCTACCTTTTACGGTCTTTTTTGTGTATATCATTTCGTAAGTCAAATTACAACGATTCGCCAGTAGTTTTGTTTTGACAAAATACAGGTTTATTGAAGAGGGGACTCATCAATTAAAGTTTAATTAGTGTACGATAGAATGTTTAATATGTTGATGTTTATGATTAAAATGATTTATTGCAATTCAAAATATCCGAGTGTTCCTTTGAGTCCCATTGTGGAAACTACTAATCACATCTAGTGAAGAATTACATTGTTTTGTGGTGTACCACAATATATTTGCGGCATACCACAATGGATTTACGGTGGCAGCTCTGTATTTATGTGTTAGAGTATTAAGCGAGCGCTCGAAACAACAATGATGAATTTTTCCATAACTAGTTTGGATAGCTATCGATTTAGTAGTTAAAACAGATTAATGATTGAAATGAGTCTTGTTTTGAGAGGTTTTCAAGAGAAGAAGGCGTTATTTAGATGATGAGAAAAAAGTATTCAATAGGGATTGTTTTGGAATTTAGAATTTTCTGTGATCGTATTGTTGTTTTTGACATTAGTAAGCAATGGTCAGAAACAGTATCATATAGTACTCACTCATATCCTAAGGGAAAATACAGACTACAATATAGACATGTATATAAAGAATATAAAGTAAAACAAGATAAAAAGTATCATCCTAGGGCTAAAACGCTTGAAACTAGATATGTATATCCTAAAAAATGGGTTGAGCGTCAGTATAGAGTAGTAAAATTATAGTAAAGGAAACAAACAAATATGAATAAGAAAATTATAGGATCTATTTTTTTCCTAATATCTTCTGTGCTTTATTCTACTAGATATATTTGTGCATCAATAATTGGTATTAACAGTACAACTTGGTCAAAAGAAGAATTTATTCTCTATTTATCATATGTTCCAAATAACCTAATGTTATTTAGTTGTATTACGTTAATATTAGGAATCATTTTTTTTGTATGGGAAATAGTGGGGTTTACAAAAAAACAAACATGAAGGGAAAAGCATAATGCTTTTTCTTTCATTCATCTGCGCCTGGTATGGGTGAAGTTTAAAGTGGAAAATACAGGTATCGTATTTAATCTTCTCCAAGCTCTAAATCACGAAGGAAAAGCTGTAGTTTATGTCACCCATGATTTGAAGTTAGCTGATCGTGCAAAAAATAAAATAGAATTGTAAAAAGCTTTTGACAGTACATATTAAGAATGTTTGTTAATCAATATTTAAAACGCAAACAAAGCCCCATTCGATAATGGATAGGGCTTTTTTGTGTATTCTTAATATAAATGAAGACCTTAAATTCCAACTAGCAAACCAAACGTTTATTCGTTAAACTAGTACATATCAATAAGGGGGCCACGTTAATGATCGGTAAAAAATCACTTTCAGACCTCATTCAAGAGTTAAGAAACAATGAAAATATTATCAACTGGCACGAGGTTGAACCACAAGAGGCGAAAACAAAGCCAATGCCAGATCATGTAGATGTTCGTATTAAGCACGCCCTACAAAAACGCGGGATTGGTGAATTGTATAGTCATCAGCTGACGGCTTTTGAGACGGTACGAAAAGGAGAAAATATCGTGGCTGTTACACCGACGGCTTCGGGGAAAACATTATGTTATAACTTGCCAGTCTTACAATCTATTGTCGAGAATGAGACGAGTCGGGCGCTTTATATTTTTCCGACGAAAGCGTTAGCGCAAGATCAAAAAAGCGAAATGAACGAGCTGATTGATGAAATCGGGGTCGATATTAAGAGCTATACATACGATGGAGATACGTCACCTGCGATTCGGCAAGTCGTGCGAAAAGCAGGGCATATTGTCATTACGAACCCCGATATGCTTCATTCAGCTGTTTTACCTCATCATACGAAATGGGTCAGTTTGTTTGAAAACTTAAAATATGTCGTCATTGATGAATTGCATACATACCGTGGAGTGTTTGGTAGTCACGTTGCCAATGTCATCCGCCGCTTAAAAAGGATTTGCCGGTTTTACGGAAGTGAGCCGGTCTTTATTTGTACATCGGCGACAATTGCCAATCCGAAAGAGTTAGCCGAGCAGCTAACAGGGAACCCGATGCGTCTTATAGATGATAACGGAGCGCCAAGGGGAAGGAAGCATTTTGTCTTTTATAATCCGCCTATTGTGAATAAGCCGTTAAACATTCGCAAAAGTGCCACTGTCGAAGTCAATCAGCTAGCGAAGGAATTTCTTAAAAATAAAATTCAAACGATCGTTTTCGCTCGAAGTCGAGTGCGAGTGGAAATTATTTTAAGTCATATTCAAGAGCTTGTGAAAGATCAAATTGCCACGAGATCGATTAGAGGGTATCGCGGTGGTTATTTGCCGAAGCAGCGGCGGGAGGTCGAAAAAGGTTTACGAGAAGGAGAGATTTTAGGTGTAGTGAGCACGAATGCGTTAGAGCTTGGGGTAGATATCGGTCAGTTACAAGTGTGTATTATGACAGGCTACCCAGGAAGCGTTGCGAGCACATGGCAGCAAGCAGGAAGGGCAGGAAGACGACATGGCGAGGCATTGATTGTGATGGTCGCAAGCTCCACACCGATTGATCAATATATCGTCCAACATCCCGCTTACTTTTTCGATCGCTCCCCTGAATCAGCGAGAATCAATCCCGACAATTTAATTATTTTAGTCGATCATTTAAAGTGCGCGGCCTATGAGCTGCCTTTTAAAGAAGGAGAACAATTTGGATCGCTCGACGTACAAGATATTCTCGAATTTTTAGTGGAAGAACGAGTGATCCACCAAAACGGTAACACGTATTATTGGGCGAATCAATCATTTCCGGCAGGAGGTATTAGCTTGCGGTCGGCTTCGCAGGAGAACGTCGTCATTATTGACCAGTCAGAAACAGCAAATGTAAAAATTATTGGTGAGATGGATCGTTTTAGTGCAATGACTTTATTACATGACGAAGCGATTTATTTACATGAAGGGGTTCAATACCAGGTTGAAAGGTTAGATTGGGAGCATAAAAAGGCGTATGTCAGGGAAGTGGACGTCGAATATTTCACAGATGCCAATTTAGCGGTACAGCTAAAAGTGTTAGAAATCGATCAAACGAAAAAGAGAGAGCGGATGGCAATTCACTATGGAGATGTGACGATTAATATACTCCCGAGCATTTTTAAGAAAATCCGATTAAGCACGTTTGAGAATATCGGCTCTGGTCCGATCCATCTGCCAGAAGAAGAATTGCATACGAGTGCGATGTGGATCGAATTAACGGAAGTGGACCCGACCATTGGGGAACAAACGCTTGAGCAATTATTGTTAGGTGTGGCGAATGTCTTGCAGCATGTTGTTCCTGTCTATGTGATGTGTGACCGTAAAGATATTCACGTCGTATCGCAAGTGAAAGCAACACATTCTGGATTGCCAACGATCTTTTTATACGATCATTACCCTGGTGGCATCGGACTAGCGGAAGACGTATATAAACGTTTTAATTCGATGAAAGAAGCGGCTATCAACTTAATTCAGCATTGCCCTTGTGAAGATGGTTGCCCTTCATGCATTGGAACCGAAATAAAAGGAATCGAAGCGAAACAACGAAGTATCCAATTACTCAATCAATGCTAAGTGGATGGTTAATAGTGGTGGGGAAGGAGTGATGAGAATGAGTCTATCTAACAAACTGAAGCGAATGAAGTCTCATATTATTAAAGAAGAACAGACGGTGAAAGTAGAGAAGGAGCCCCCTGTTATTGCAGGATGGGGCGATGCTCACATTACTTCTTATGCGCTTGATGATCAACATTGCTTCATTCGAGAGGTGAGCTATCCACTTGACTATCAGCACGGGCGCCACGCATTTTTGGAAATAAAGGAAGCAGTGGACGCTTGGAATGATTGGGATGGGCAACACCCACTTTCCGCCAAAGGAATGAAGACGAATGATTTGTTTTTCTTTGATACGGAAACGACAGGGCTTGGCGGAGGAGTGGGTAACACCATTTTTCTGCTAGGCTATGCGCGCGTGTTAGCGGATCGGGTGGTCGTGCGGCAGCATTTTTTGCCGGCTCCTGGGAATGAAGTAGCGTTATACGCCAGCTTCCTAGAACAAGTCGATTACACGACGTTAGTGACGTATAATGGAAAGGCGTTCGATTGGCCACAAGTGAAAACGAGACATACGCTCGTTCGCGATCATGTGCCGAAGCTACCGACGTTTGGTCACTTTGATTTATTTCATGCATCTAGACGAATGTGGAAGCATACGATGGAATCAGTGAAGCTAGTTAATGTAGAAAAAGAGATTCTCGGCATTGAGCGCCAAGAAGATGTCCCTGGATTTTTAGCGCCGATGATTTATTTTGATTATTTGGAGAGGCGCGATCCTGAAGGTATATTGAAAGTGATGGAGCATAATGAGAAAGATATTTTAACATTGATTACGCTCTACACACATTTGAGTCATCACATTCTTCAAAAGAACCAAAATAGCACAGGCCGGGAGCGAATCGAAGTCGCAAAATGGCTTGACTATATCGGAGAGAAGGGAAAATCGACACAAGCCTATCAGCAAATTGCCGAGAATGATTCGTCAGCCGTCGGGTTAGAAGCGAAACACGCTCTTGCGTTTCATTATAAAAGAAAGAAACAATGGCAAGAAGCCGTTCAATTATGGAGCGAAGTTTGTGAGAATGGTTCAGACCGCTGTAAAAAAGAGGCTCATTTAGAACTAAGTAAATATTATGAGCATCAAGCGAAAGACTATCCAATGGCATTAACGCATGCTCAATATGCAGCGGATTTGCTAGCGGAAACGAATGAAATGATGAGCAAACGACTGAACCGTATTAAGAGAAAAATAGGAAATTAACAAATATTACCCTCGATATTTGCTTTTATACAAAAATGCGCATTTTCTTAGTAAATCCCCCAAATTCCAGCCGTATATTGATTGTGTAATTAGTAAAAAAGTTGTAAAATGTAGAATCATGTAGAAATATTATGAAAAATACTTTTGGGGTGGATTGACGGTGTATCGTGCTGTATTTGTCTTGTTTTTTGTGTTTATTTGTTTGACAGCCTTAGTGATGACGAATTTAAAGACGAGTTTTTATAGCTTTATGTAAAATAGGTGTTTGTAATAGTACATGTTCCCTTGTCCTTTCATAAACTGCTTATGTAAACAGGAAAAGGAAAGGGGGAATCCAGATGTTTCCTTGCAGACCACCTAGAGTAATGCCTGCTATTGTTCATCCGACAAAGTGCTGTGAGAATCACACGTTTGAAAACATTGTTGTTCCACATATTCATCCAACTCATACAACAAACGTGCATCATCAAATGTTTGAGCACCAGCATTATTTTCCGCATACACAGTCCTTTGCTCAAAATGCTCAATATCAGCAACAGATGTGTGGGGGTCGTCCTAGACCGCCTTTTGGTTATTAATTATAAATAAAAAGTAAGGGGAAACCCTTACTTTTTATATTGTATAGGGGGTACCTATGTCTGTTTGGGTGGTAACTGGTTACAAACCTCATGAACTGGGCCTGTTTAAACAACAGGATCCAGCCATTGATTATATTAAGAAGGCGCTTAGGCAACAGCTTCTTCAGCTTGTAGACGAAGGGCTTGAATGGGTGCTCATTAGCGGGCAGTTAGGTGTGGAGTGCTGGTCAGCGGAAGTTGCATTTGCTTTACAAGATGAAGGCTATGATATTAAGCTAGCCATACTTACTCCTTTCCTGCAGCAAGAGGAAAATTGGAAAGAGGACACACGTACATACTATGAAATGATCGTGAGTCAAGCGGATTTTGTCGCCTCTGTCTCTAATCAGCCATACACAAGTCCGCAGCAATTTAGAAATAAAAATCAATTAATGTTGCAAAAATCGGTCGGGCTTCTCGTATTATATGATGAAGAAAAGGAAGGCTCGCCACAATATTTATATCAAATGGCCAAGCAATGGCAAGAGCAACAACCTTATGACATTCGACAAATCGGCTTTTACGATCTGCAGCTTATTGTTGAAGAGGAGCAATTAAACAATTTAGAGTGGGAATAAAGACTATTTTGATTGACAAAACAAGCTATTTTTGAAAAAATAAATAAAACAGTGGTACTATATCGAGGTGATGACGAAGATGTTATCTGACAAAATACAATTAACGACAGAAGAAATTTTAGAGAAAGAATTTAAAACATCGATGAGAGGCTATCATCCAGATGAGGTTGATCAGTTTCTTGATCTAATTATCAAAGACTATAAAATGCTTCATCAAGCGATTGAAGAGCTACAACGGGAAAACTTGCGTTTGAAAAAGCAAAGTGAAACTACGATGACGCGTTCGCAAGCGGCTCCTTCCGCGCAAACGGTGACAGGGTCAACTAATTTTGATATTTTAAAACGCTTATCTAACCTTGAAAGACATGTGTTTGGTGATAAGTTGTACAATGAATAAGCTGGAAAATGAGGGAATTGAAATGAACCATTGCAATCAGGTCTATTTTCCTCTATAATGGTTCAGGTGATCATAATAACGTTCGGGTAATCGCTGCAACCTTTGAGGTTGTAGAGGAAAGTCCATGCTCACACGGTGCTGAGATGCCCGTAGTGTTCGTGCCTAGTGAATAAATAAGCTAGGGCAGTTCGGTGAAAGTCCGATTGACGGCAGGGAAAATACCTAAGTCGATGAGATATGGTATGAGTACCTTGAAAGTGCCACAGTGACGGAGCTTTATAAGAAATTATAAAGGTGGAACGAGGTAAACCCCACGAGTGAGCAACCCAAATTTAGGTAGGGGCATCTTCTTTAAGGAAATGAACGATAAGAAGGGCGGATGCTAATGAAGGCATTCGGAGATAGATGATTACCACCGGAGTACAAGATCTCCCAGATCGCTTGCAGTACGATGGAACAAAACATGGCTTACAGAACGTTATTGTTGGGAAACTAACTTCACATGCTCTCCTATTATAGGAGGGCTTTTATTCTATTTGTAGTAATTTTTAATTCATGAAAATATTAATACATAACTGGCTATGTACGAAAAATAAAAAGTGCAGGTGAAATGATGGCGACATATACATTAATTGCTACGGCAGCGATGGGACTTGAATCGCTCGTAGCGGACGAAGTGAAGAAACTTGGGTATGAAGGTCGAACAGAAAACGGAAAAGTGATTTTTAAAGGGGACGAAGAAGCGATTGCTCGCTGTAACTTATGGTTACGCACAGCGGATCGCTTAAAAGTGGTTGTCGGTGAATTTAAGGCAACAACCTTTGATCAGTTGTTTGAATCGACGAAAGCATTACCTTGGGAAGAATATTTACCAGTCGATGCCGAATTTCCAGTGCAAGGAAAGTCTGTGAAATCGACGTTGTTTAGCGTATCAGACTGCCAGGCGATCGTGAAAAAAGCGATTGTCGAACGATTGCGATCAAAATATAAAGTGCAAACATGGCTACAAGAGTCCGGGCCGCTATTTAAAATTGAAGTCGCGTTATTGAAAGATAAAGCGACATTAACGATTGATGCAAGCGGCGCAGGCTTACATAAACGCGGCTATCGAGTGGCTCAAGGGGGCGCCCCTTTGAAGGAAACGTTGGCTGCGGCACTTGTTCAATTAACGAAATGGAATCCTGATCGTCCGTTTATCGATCCGTTTTGCGGTTCAGGAACGATTCCGATTGAAGCGGCTTTAATTGGGCAAAATATCGCGCCTGGGTTTAATCGAGATTTTGTTTCTGAAAACTGGCCATGGATGAAAAAAGCTGTATGGGACAAAGCGAGAGTTGAAGCGGAAGATGTGGCGAACTACGATCAACCGCTTGACATTGCGGGCTATGATCTCGATCATCGCATGGTCGAGATTGCTAAAGAAAATGCGTTTGAAGCAGGACTTGGCGATTTAATTGAATTTAAGCAAATGAACATCGCTGACTTTACGACGAAGAAAGAGTATGGTGTGATCGTAGGGAATCCTCCGTACGGTGAGCGCCTTGGAGATCGTCCGGAAGTCGAGCAAATGTATAAAGCGATGGGTGCGGCTTTAGCGCCATATGATACTTGGTCGGTCTATATGATGACATCGCATGAAGACTTTGAACAATTTTATGGCAAGCCTGCAACGAAAAAGCGTAAGTTATTTAACGGCTTTATTCGAACGGACTATTATCAATATTGGGGTAAACGTCCACCGAGAAAAGAAAAATAAAACAAGTTTTTGAGCGGAGCGACAAGTCGTCTTCGCTCTTAGTTTTTTGCGTAGTGATAGGTCTATCTATTCGTGAAAAAGTTAGAATATTTTGTTATAGTAAATAATTAGGGGAATAAATCGACTGTTTTTTCATGAAGGAGGTATGTTTGCAGTGAGCGGCAATCTAATTTCTCATTATGGCTCGTTTAAGTTTTGGGGAGTTGGCGTTTTTGTTATGCTCGTATTGTTATCGTTGTTATATATGAAATTAACGAGTAAATATAAAGTGACGAGTAAGCAGAAATTGTTTTTTTTCACGGCGGTTGTTTTATTTTATCTCTTTAAAGGAAGTCCGATCGCTTTAGTGAGTGGTGATCAATTATTTAGTGCTCATGTGCTACAATTGATGGTCGTTCTCTTTATCGTGCCGCCGTTATCTATTATGAGTTTACCGGTTGATTTTTTGCGTTCTTATTTTTGGTCTTATCAAAAGAGAAGAGTGATGAAGTGGCTCACTCATCCGTTTCCGTCTGCTTTACTATTTAATATTTCATTATCCGTTTATTTTGCTCCACCTGTTTTTAATGTGGCGATCAGTCATTCATTATTACTCCTGAGTTTTCAAACGCTTTTGCTGTTGTTTGCTTTTATTATGTGGTGGACAATCATTACGCCGCTTCCGGAAATGACGAAGCTTTCCGAGCAGGTACGCGTTCTTTATATCTTTTTAGCTTCGTTGTTGCTGTTGCCGATCGGTATTTTTCTTCTAGCGACAGGTCATCCGCATTACACGTTATATCAAGCAGGGCAACAAGTTCTACCTAGCTTATCAGCGCTAGGGGATCAGCAGTTAGGCGGTGGCTTTCTGAAAGGGATTCAGTTGACGACATATGGCATTGCTTTATTCATCATTATGTCAAGGTGGGCGAAAAAAGAAGAAGAACCTGATGATGATTATCCGTACTATGCGAGAGAATCGTTAGGTGTGCCTTATAAAAAGAAATAGACGATGAAGCTCTCTATTTTTATCTAAAAAAGAACGGTTCTGATTATATCGTTTTTGAACTAAAGGGTAATAAACTAACGATATATGAATCGTACATCTAGCTGTTTGATTAAAGTGAATGAGAGTTTGTGTAGTTTATACTTATAAAAAAGAAAAAAATACTAAAGCCTGCACTACAAACTGAGTAGTGTAGCTTTAGTATTTACTTAAAGTTGAAGGGAGCTAATCGTCGCCTTCCGCTTTTGGATACTACCAAAGTTTGTAGCCTTTCGATCCGATTGGGCCGTATTGGAACATGTCCATGACTGGAATGGTGTAAGCAATTAGGATTAAAGCGACAGTGACTGTGATCCAGATTTTCCAGTTTTCAAGAACCATTGGTGTTTGTTCGGCACCTTCAGCCACTTCGCCAATCGGAAATTCTTCTTCGCCTTTTGGTGCAAACCAAGCAAGGTTAATGAAGATGATTAATACGAAGATGATACCTAGAAATAGAATCGTTCCACCGACGGCTTGAGCGATTTGATATGGAATCCATTCTAGTGCCTGTGCCGCATCACCGTAAGTGGAGAATGATGAACGACGTGGAGCTCCTAGTAAGCCAGCCCAGTGCATCGCAGCGGACATAATGCCCATGCCTAACGCCCATGTAAAGGCTTGAACGATCGCTAATGTATTCATCGCTGGTGTTAGTACACGTCCGGTTAAATGAGGGATGAGCCAATAAGCAATCCCAAAGAATGTTAATACAACAGATGTTGCTAGTGTTAAGTGGAAATGTCCTGTTACCCAAATGGTGTTATGAACAACTTGGTTCATTTGGTTGGAAGCATTAATGATTCCGCCTGCTCCAGCTGGGATGAAAGCAACCATTCCGATAAATGGAACGACGAAGCGTGCATCTTTCCAAGGAAGCATTTTAAACCAGTCAAATAACCCTTTCGCGCCACGAGAACGCCCGTATAATTCAAAAGTCGCGAACAAACTAAATGCTGTCATTAACGATGGAATAACGACCATCATCGTTAATACGACTTGAAGGAACTTCCAGAATGCGCTAATGCCAGGCTCTGTTAACTGATGGTGAAAACCGACAGGCACAGAGAATAGTAAGAATAAGATAAAGGACAGTCTTGCTAGGGAATCAGAGAAGATTTTTCCGCCGACAATTTTCGGAATGATGACATACCAACACATATACGCTGGAAGTAACCAGAAGTAAACGAGCGGATGTCCGAAATACCAGAATAGTGTACGGCTAATGAGTACGTCTACACGATCAACTAAGCCTAAAGACCAAGGAAGTAATTGGAAGATCACTTCTACTGCTACACCGATCGTTGCCACGAACCAAAGAACGATATTGATGACAGCCATAAATGTAAAGAGCGGTCCAGGTTGGCCAGGGTTTTCTTTGCGCCAAGAGATGTATTTCGCTACTTGCGCAAATCCAACTAACCAGCTACCAACAACGACAAATGTTAATCCAAGATAGAAAATCCAGTGAGCTTTTAATGGGGCATAAAATGTATAAAGAACAGTTGCTTCATTTAATAGAATCATAGTTGCGGCCATTGTTGTACCAAGTAGCATTACCCAAAATCCAATCCATCCTGTTAGACGTTGTTTGTTAGATAATGTACCAGCTGTACGACTGACACCTGCTGTTTGAAAGCCAAGAATAAAGAAAGTAGTTAAAACGAGTCCGAGTAAGACACCATGTGTCGTTAATACTTGATAATAGCCGATATTTAATGGTAACTCAAAGCGTCCAGAGCGAACTAATACTTGAAGTAAACCAGCAAGCCCTCCGAGA
The DNA here is from genome assembly GCA_002261155.1 of Bacillaceae bacterium SAS-127. Taxonomy (GTDB): domain Bacteria; phylum Bacillota; class Bacilli; order Bacillales; family Domibacillaceae; genus Bacillus_CE. The sequence goes on from NKXN01000043.1 coordinate 77,807, forward strand.
GCAAGAGCTGCAAAAGCAACATACATATGAGCCATTGCTAACTTAGCATCGCGGCGATCGACTTTTGTTAGCGGATTTTTCATTGTTTTTCCACCACCTTAAACATCGATTTCATTGTGTGGTGACCAGTACCACAATATTCATTACAAACAACAAGGTATTCGCCAGCTTTATCAAAAGTTGTGACTAATTCATTCACGTGACCTGGAACAAGCATCATGTTAATATTTGTGCCAGCTACTTCAAAACCATGCACGACATCTTTTGTTGTCGCAATCACTTTCACTGTGGAACCTACTGGGATTTCGACTTCGCCAGGATCGTAAAAGAATGCTGATGCAAGTACGACTAATTCATAATCCCAATCTTTCCCTTCCACTTTCGTTAAACCAGGTTGATCAAAAGGCTTAATTTGCTCTACTTTTTCATGATTGATAACAGCATTAGCACTGGGAGGTTGATGACCTTGGTGAAAAGCGCTAATTCCTAAAATAACAAGAAAGACGACTAAAGATGCGATTCCAAAGGTTAACCACCATTTTTCATAACGGTGAAGATGCATAATTTATAACTCCTCTCTTAATTGCGTTCTAAGAAAATGGAAAAAACGATAAGCCAAGTGATGACAAGAAATATTCCTATTCCAAATACAGCGTATAATGTACCTTTTAACGATGAAGAATCTTCTGGATTTACTTTCACTTCTGTCATTTCTTTCGTTTCCAGCTTTGCCATTGCTTTCACTCCTTCTTCTCCTGTCGAATATCTTTCGTTACCATCATCATAAGGTTGGCAATGAATTTCATCTGTGAGAATTATCACAAAACAGAAGTAGATTTGTGAAATAAATGTGAAGAATGTATGAAGACTCTGTAAAGAAAAGATCAAGTAAATAAGGGAGAGGAATGGAAAAAAGTTCATTTTACGAATGTTTTTTCTGAAAAAACTTATTAATGTTCGTGAATGAACTTGAATTTCTTTGTTTTGCTGATATAATGTGAATACATTAAAAAATATCATTCGCTCATATAATCGCGGGGATAGGGCCTGCAAGTTTCTACCGGATGACCGTAAATCGTCTGACTATGAGTGAGCAGTGGCTGTATGAATGCAGCGAAAGAACCCAAAGGGCATTGCTTCACTCTTTTTTTGAGGAATGTAATGATCTTTGGGCTTTTTTATGCCCCAAAGATCAACTATTGTTGAGGGGGAAATAGAGATGGATCGTTTAAAGCAGAAAATTGTTGAAGAGGGTAAGGTACTTTCAAATGAAGTATTAAAAGTGGATGCCTTTTTAAATCACCAAATTGATCCTGTATTAATGAAAGAAATGGGACAGGAATTTGCTCGCTTATTTGCAGAAGAGGGCATTACGAAAATTTTAACGATTGAATCTAGTGGAATTGCGCCAAGTGTGATGGCGGGGCTCGAGATGGGTGTTCCTGTGATCTTTGCTAGAAAACGTCAATCGTTGACGCTAACAGAAGGGTTATTAACAGCGGATGTGTATTCATTTACGAAGCAGCAATCGAATCGCATTGCGGTTTCTAGTACTTTTTTAAATAAAGAAGATCGCGTCTTGATTATTGATGATTTTCTAGCGAATGGACAAGCGGCTCTTGGATTATTAAACATTGCCGAGCAAGCAGAGGTACATGTGGCTGGTATTGGAATTGTCATTGAAAAGTCGTTCCAAGACGGAAGAAAGCTACTAGAAGAAAAAAATGTCCGCGTGGAGTCATTGGCTCGTGTGCAATCGCTTGAAGACGGCAAAGTGACCTTTGTCGAGGAGGCTCGCGTATGAAAACATCGGTGTTAAAAACCGCTTCACTCGGCTTGCAGCACGTACTAGCGATGTATGCTGGAGCGGTCATTGTTCCATTGATTGTTGGTGGAGCATTAGGGTTAACAGCGGAGCAGCTCACATACTTAGTATCGATTGATATTTTCATGTGCGGGATCGCGACCTTTTTGCAAGTGTGGAAGGGGCGTTTCTTAGGAATAGGCTTGCCAGTTGTATTAGGATGTACCTTTACCGCTGTTGGTCCGATGATTGCCATCGGCGACTCGCTTGGCATTTCCGCCGTGTATGGGGCGATTATTGCTTCAGGTATTTTTGTTTTACTCGTGTCCTCTTTCTTTAGTAAATTTGTACGTTTCTTCCCGCCTGTAGTGACAGGTTCAGTCGTAACGATTATTGGAGTTACGTTAATTCCAGTAGCGATGAACAATATGGGTGGAGGCGTCGGCAGTGACGATTTCGGATCGTTATCGAATCTTGCTCTTGGCGGAGCGACATTATTATTAATCATTGTGTTATATCGTTTTTTTACCGGATTTGTTCGCTCAATTTCTGTGTTGATTAGCTTGCTCGTTGGAACGGCGATTGCTTTCTTTATGGACAAGGTCGACTTTTCACCTGTGCAAGAAGCGTCTTATTTCCATATGGTGCAGCCGTTTTATTTCGGTACGCCTACCTTTGAATGGACGGCGATCTTAACGATGATTTTAGTCGCGATGGTCAGCCTTGTAGAATCAACAGGCGTTTACTTTGCGGTAAGTGATATATGCGACGAGCGTATTACGGAAAAAGATATTGCTAAAGGCTATCGTGCAGAAGGGTTTGCGATTATACTAGGTGGTCTCTTTAACGCCTTTCCTTACACTGCTTTTTCGCAAAACGTCGGTTTAATGCAATTATCAGGCGTGAAATCGAAGAAAGTGATTTATTATACAGCAGGATTTTTAGTCGTACTCGGACTCGTACCAAAAATTGCGGCATTTACAACGATTATTCCGCTATCCGTTTTAGGCGGAGCGATGGTCGCCATGTTTGGAATGGTCATTGCTCAAGGGATTAAAATGTTAAGCCAAGTCGATATGGCGAAACAAGAGAACTTATTAATTATCGCTTGTGCGGTTGGCATGGGACTTGGAGTCACCGTTGTGCCGGACTTATTTGCGAACTTGCCAAAAGGCCTAAAAATTTTAACAGGAAACGGCATTGTGGCTGGTAGCATGACGGCGATCGTTTTGAATATTTTGTTTAACGAGATTGGCAGTAAACGTAAGCAAGTAGTGACGTTGAGTGAGTCGAAGGTGTCGTAATTGAGGGTTAAAAGAAGTTAAACATAGTAGAAATTTATTGATGCTTGTTTGAGGTTGTTCGTCTAAATAGATTAAATAAATATGAGCATCTTGTTTTTAAAAATAAACGAGAACGAAATTAGATATTCAATTAAAAAACGTCAAAACACTCCCAAACGTTGATATATTAATGTTTGGGAGTGTTTTTATTTTATTCTTTCGATCTAGATAGTCCGATTTAATCATAAAAATGTAGCAAAGAGTTAAATAAGCCGTATATCCGATTGAAAAATCATGATGTACGGCTATTAGTAATGCGTAACGGAAAAGTGTGCTTTTTTATCATTTTGGCTAACTGAGTATGACTTAGCCGAGTCTTAAATCATTTATTTCCTTAGTTTATTTTTACATAACGCGTATAGCGAATGTAAGAAAAGAAGAAAGCAGACACAACGGTTAAGGTAAGTATCACAAAGAAGCTTGTTAGAATTAAATTTTGAGGGAGAAGTATTGAAAACATCATAATCAATCCCCAAAAGAATAAGGAGTAGGAAACGGTTCTAGACACTTGGTGCCATATCCCATATGAAGCTTGTTTAAGTGCATTCTTGTGTGTATCTTTTACTTGAATACGTGGAAGTAAGTTACCTGTTACAACAAAAATAATTCCAACAATGATAGGTAGTAATAGAAGAATGTTTCCTTCGTTTCCTAAACCGATGTAAATAATCGCACAATGGAGAACGAGTAGAACAATATTTACTGTGATTGCAATATTGTCTAGAATTTTTTCTAATCGTTTAAAGGTCACTCCTTGCTTACGCATAAAAGAAAGTGTAGAAAGAGAAAGGCTGTTAATGATCATGGCGAATGGGATGATAAACAACATAAGATTCTTGGAAGCATACGCGGTTGGTGACCCTTCGAGATTAGCGAATTTACTAGGTATTTCACTCGGTAATTCCTTGTAAAAAGAAAAGCTTAATCCAAGAGCAAGAGCAACGAACAACCAAACGAATAATTTCCTTATCATTTATTCTTTTCCTCCTTGCGTATTTTTCATATCAATCGCCCACTTCATAATATCTTGTAATACAGTTGTGTTCAGAGAGTAATAAACATACTGTCCCTGTTTATTTGAAACGACCAGTTCAGAGTTTTTCAAGATGTTCAAATGCTGCGAGATGCCAGGTTTACTCATGTTGAAATGATTGGCAATTTCACCTGATGTCATATCGCCCTCTTTTAATAGATCCAATATTTTTCTTCTATTGTCATCTGAGAGAGCTTTGAAAATATTACCTAAGGACACAATTTTTGTACCTCCTTTTATTAGAAACTAGGCTGTTAAAAGTATACGATAAAGTAATTAAGTAAACACTTAATTATGGTTTATATTGGTATTTTCTTCTTGTCAATTAATTTTGTGAAGAAGTCAAGGGACAAGGGGGCAGGTATCTCGTCCTTTATGAACAATAACAGCACAAACGAAAATCAGCGTGTGTGCTGTTATTTTTTATCATCGATCTATTTATATTATTTTTTAAAAAGAGAAAATTCTGAATTTAATATTCAAGAGCGATATTATATGTTAATATTATGTTTTAATTCCATTATGTTGGTAATGGGGAAAGGGGGATAAATGATGGGATTTTCTAAATATTTTTTGAGCATTAGTTTATGTTTGCTGTTTGTTTTTAGTTTTTCATCAGTTCCGGCAAAAGCCAATTTCAATGCAGATTTAGGGGCTATTACTCCATTAGCTTGTCCAGAAGTAGGAACTTATACTACTTCTTATAAATCTAAAACAACATCTAGAAAGACTGAATTTACACATCTAGCATCTAATAGTAGTTCTTCTCCAGACTCAGTGACTCGATCAGTGTCAATTACTCATTCAGCAACGGTAAATTTAGGTGGAGAAGCAACATTTAAAGCATTAGTGGCAGGTGCAAAAATTAATGCGAATGTTGGGTATGGATATAATAAAACAAAAACACTTTCTACTACATGGTCAGTACCAAAAGGTAGATGGAAGTTAACAGCTGGAAGTAGTTGGGTGAAATCCACTGGAACTCGTTATAAAGTGGTGCCACCTTGCAACTTATCGAATGCGACTACTGTAACGGCTAACTATACTTATGCGACATGGAGCGACAAAATACAACAATAATTGAATATTTAAAAAGTTATATAAGAAATAAGATTTCAATCAATAGAGATTGAAGTCTTATTTCTTAAGTTAGGAAGGGGTGTTAACCTGTTGAAATACTTATACATCTTTCTATTATGTTTGATCTTTTTATCGGGATGCAACTCTTCAGGTGATTCGCTTAAAGATTCGACGACTGATAGTAAAAAATCTTCGACTACTTTCGCTCCAACGAAAAGTAAGTATTCTTTAGAAAAAAAGTTGCTGCCGCCAAAGTTTATCGTAACTAATTTTGATATGGGTTATAACGAGGAAAGAAAAGAATTGAGTTATTTTATGGATTATGAATTTGATACTGAGATTTATAATATGTTAGCTGAAGAAAAACAAAAACTATATTTTTCTCTTGAATATCCAGAACATGTACAAAAATATTTTGAAAATATTTCTAGTGATTTTATCATGGCTGAAAAACCAAAAAATCACAAAAATATCTATCAAGCAGAATTTAAGACAAAGACGGATCTTAAGAAGGAAGATGTTCAGAAAATAAAGGAAAGCTTATCAGGATACAACCTTTTGATTGCTGATAAAGATAAAGATATTGTTGCCAGATTCAATGATCTTTATGGATTTAATGGCTACAAACCTGGCGTTTCAGGATCCACACATATTGATGAAACTAAAGAATAGTTGGAATCGACTTTTTCTAGTCAAACAGTAGCCTCTTATGAATAGGGGAATGGCGGAAGAGAATCCGTATCGTTATCCGGGAGATCGATTTAACGTGTTGTCTAACGGAGTGCTCCCCCATACACATTAAGCACCTTCCTTATTCCGCGTCAAAAGCCTCTGGGATTCCCGCTGCTCTTTCTTTATCTTTTATTAATTGCAAATTAATGTCGAGTTCTTTTTTCTTTTGATCATACTCATCTTTTCTCAACGGCCTATACTTTTCCTTTTTCTCCATATGGGGTAATACCATCATTTCACAGATTTGCAATGCTAAGCATTTATGTCAAAAAAAACCTCATTCAAGTTATGCAATATTTCATTTGATTTAGTAACTTTATGACATATGGAGATTAGGAAGGTTTCCTTAGCGTTGTTAATCTGCGTTTCGTTGTGGCGGTAAAAATCTAGGGAACCAAATAATGAATAGCTAACCTATAATGGGTTAGCTATTTATTTTTCGTTGAATTTTTTTACCATATTTCGTCGTTGTACCATCTGGATAACCATCAATGTCTATAAAGTGAACTAACTCTTCAGCTAACCTACTTAAAGATTCAATTGGCCAATTTTCTTTAGACTCACGATTTAATTTAGTTAATACCGTTTGCCCAATAATATAAGAGAGACCATCCAAATGTTTAAATTTTATCGCTTTTAAAGCTAGTTCAATAAACCACTCAATATCTCCTTCCTCCTCAGCAAATTGTTCGAAACAAGTTGCTATATCAACATACGATTTATGTTCTTTTATAAATTCTTCAAATTGCTCTTTTGTATAAACAGGATATTCTTCATCATCTTCAAAATCATCTTCTTCAGGTTCTTTTAATTTCTTTAAAAACATTTCAAAGTTTTTTGCTACTTTTTTGGGTTTTTCACCATCTTCTTCAATATAAAAAACAGCTGGTTCATTGCCTGTGTAATTACGGTAATCAAACGCTAACCAATAGTTACCATCTCCAGCAACAATAACAAAGCCCTTTTCAAGTTCCCACTCTTCTACAAGATAATTTGATTCTCCAATACCTTCTTCTAAAGCAATCCCTTTTAATTCGTTAATTTCCACTTCTTCATCAGGTACTTGTTTTGAATGAAGCCTATTGTAGGCTAATATCCCACCATTATGTATTTTCATCAATTCAATATAAGATTTAGGTAAATTAACGCCTAATTTTTTCTCTACAGCTACTAATTCTTCAGTTGAGAAACTTTCAAGTTCAGCTTCACCATCAAAAATATAGTCGAACATTTTATCATTCCATTCTTATAATTTTTTATTTATAAATCTATGACAAGAAAGTTCGTCGTTTTCGTCACGGCTATGCTTGGCTTGATTTGTTTTCCTTTCGTCGCGAAATCATGATCGCTCCTTGTCGGATGTAGCTCGAGAGTACGATATTCCTTATTCCACATCAAAAGCTTCTGGAATTCCCGCTGCTCTTTCTTTATCTTTTATTAATTGCAAATTAATGTCGAGTTCTTTTTTCTTTTGATCATACTCATCTTTTCTCAACGGCCCATACTTTTCCTTTTTCTCCATATCTAAAATCCAGTAATCACTTGAATTCTCCTCTAAGCAAGTAGACCACCTCATAGTCCTTTAACTCATTCATATATTTGTCCGCATCATGATAAAAATCCGTGGAAAGAGAGCTGACTCCATCTTGGCTACTTGAATAACAAATACTGGCTAAGACCATTTGATCGGTAATGGGTGTATTGTATAACGGATTACTCCCCGACACAGTGCTAAGCTCACCTTTTGGAGTGGTTTCCGGGTTCCAGATTGTGCTTGTGCTACCATCATTATGAACACTAAGAGCAAAAAGAGCTTGATTACTTTCTTCCATCGTTTGCGATGTGGTGAAGATAATGGTTCCTTTATCTTTAATCTCAGTAGAAATATTGTTTACTTCTCCCACTAACTTGCCAGATTCATATTTTTCAACCCACAAGTTTACATTCTTATATTTATCATCTACATTGAAGTCAAATATAAAAGCTTGATCAGCGGTATTTGTAAGAATAGCTTGCTCTCTTTCCGTCAGCTTAGTTTCAGAAATGGTGTTATCATTATTGCAAGCCGCTAAAGAAAGCATAAGCGATGCTAACATGGTGAAAAATAGTATTTTCCTCATTAGTTCCCTCCTAGCTAGTTGGTGTCTTGTATGGAATTATACCTTATATATGGAGGACAGTGGTATTTTATTGTAAAAATTGAGAATGAAGTTGATGATCCGGTGATGCAGCTACACATAAAGAAGCCCTGTTCAATTTGAGTTGCTCTTATAAAAATAAATGAGCCCCTCTGTTAGAACAGGAACTTCTTTTCCTAATTTTAATTGCTCTTCTTAGCATGCATTTCCCAAATAATATCTTCTTTTAAATGCAGAGTATAATCCATGATAAACTCTAAATCGATTTGCTTCTTTTCGTATGCTAACTCTAAATGTTTATAATGCTGAGATACTAAGTAATTAAACAATTCATTTCGGTTTATTCCTTGCATTTGAGCGATTTCTACCATGCTTTTTTTCTCACGTAATTGGTGGAATTCTTTTACGCTCAGTTTGAAAAATTTAGCCATGGAAGCAAAGTCTGTTTTAAATTCAAAAACGACTTTTCCTTCATCCACTTCTTCTTTCACTTGTAACGGACCTTTATTGTATTCCATCTTTTGTGAGTCAGCGGCTGCTATATGGCTCATCAAAAATAAACATATAAACGCTGTTAATGAATATGATAATAGGTTTTTCATGTAATATCTCCTCGTACAATTTCTGTTTATTTTGCCTTGTAACTTTATTTTTATCCCGCATTAACGGGCTGTAAGATCCCCCATCTCAACATGGCAGAAAGAAGCGCAGATATGTAGGTGGGGATCAACAGCCCGTAAACGCCCGATCAGTTCAACTAACAATCAGTGAAGGATGAAGAAAACCTTCACTGATTGAAGTTTCACTTTATGTCTGTTTTTCACATGAATAAGTTAATGGATAAATAGGTAAAATAAGCCTATCAATCAAAGTGGAGAGTTGACTATGTCAAAAATTATTGCGGTTCAAACGGCTTTACCTCATCATGTGGTTCATCAGCAAGAGGCGAAGGAGATGATTTATCAATTATTTCAGCCTACCTATCCGAAAATTGAGCGGTTGTTGTCGGTGTTTGATAATGGAGGGATCGACACGAGATATTTGGCGAAACCGCTCGAATGGTATCAAAAAAAGCATAGCTTTGAAGAGAAAAACGAGTTGTTTTTAGAGGCGGCGGTGGCACTTGGAGAAGAGGCGATCAAGGGATGCTTAGATCGAGCTGGGGCACGATATGAAGATGTGGATGCGATGATCACCGTTTGTACGACCGGTCTTGCTGCGCCTAGCTTAGAAGCACGATGGATGAACCGTCTCCCTTTTTCAAAAAAGGTGACGCGGCTGCCGATTTGGGGATTGGGCTGTGGGGGAGGAGCGTCGGGGCTTGCCAGGGCGCATGATTATTGTTTAGCCCATCCGACAGCGAATGTATTAGTCGTGGCAGTAGAGCTATGCAGTCTTACGTTTCAAGTGGAAGACTTATCAAAAAGTAATTTAATCGGTACGTCTTTATTTGCCGATGGAGCGGCTTGTGTGCTTGTCGCTGGTAAAGCAAGTTCGTTGTTTAAAAACGGATCACGCTCGCTCCCGGTGATTCAAAAAACCGAAACCGTTTTGATGGAAGATTCCGAAGAAGTAATGGGATGGGACATTAAGGACAATGGCTTCTATGTGATTTTTTCAAAAGATATTCCTGCGATTGTCCACCAGTGGTTGGAGCCGCAAGTGACAGAGTTTTTAGCGAGCCAACAAACGAAAATAGAAGAAATTGGTCATATCGTCGCTCATCCAGGCGGCAAAAAAGTATTAGAAGCGTATGAACAGAGTTTACGGCTAGCGCCGGATCAGTTGAATGTATCAAGGAGCGTGTTAAGCCAATATGGCAATATGTCTTCCGCTACGGTGCTGTTTGTGTTGGAACAATATGTACAAAAAGATATACATATAAATGATTTAGGTTTGATGCTGGCTCTTGGGCCAGGGTTTAGTTCAGAAATGCTGTTAATGAGGTGGGAGTAGTGTTCTTTTATGTGTTTATTATATTGGTGGTGGTGCAAAGGATAGTGGAGCTTGTCCATGCGAAGCGAAATGAAAAGTGGATGAAGGCAAAAGGAGCGGAGGAATTCGGGCAAGGACATTATCCGTTTATGGTGCTGATGCATATAACGTTTTTTATTGGATTAGTGGTCGAAGTGAGTATAAAACAGCCACCACTTCATCCGTTATGGCCTTTGCTACTTGTTCTCTTTTTGGGCTTACAGTTGATACGGGTATGGACGATTCGCACGCTCGGTCGCTATTGGAATACGAAAATTATTGTGTTGAAAGGTGAGGAAGTCGTTGTTAAAGGTCCATTCCGCTTGTTAAAACATCCTAATTATTTCGTTGTGACAACTGAACTAATTGTTATTCCACTGATGTTTCAAGCGTATTGGACATTAATGATTTATTTCTTTTTGAACCAGCTTATTTTAATGATTCGGTTAAATGAGGAAGAGAAAGCGTTAGAGCAGTTAACAAACTATGAAGAGGCATTTGCGAAAAGATGATATTTTTAAAAAGTAATTGACAGAAAATTGCGAGAGAGTTATAATAATATTCAATATCAATAAGATATGAAGCGGACATGCAAAGTCACTTCCTTAAAGATTTCCTCTTTTTGATCAAGTGAAAAAGGCATGCTGCTAGAGATAAATCGAAACTGTCAAATCTGCTAAAATCTCTAGAGAAAGAGACCTGTGCGCAGATCGAGCCAGTGGTACCTTCCTTATTTGGAGTGGGTATCACTGGCTCTTTTCGTTTCCCTTACCCATTACAAAAAAATTGGAGGAATGAAAGATGTGCAAAAAAACAGGTTGCGGAAAATGCAAAGATTGTCCACTTGCTAATGTAGAAAAGAAAAGCAAATAAGAAAAATTGTGAATGTTATTGAAAATCATTATCGCTCATGATAAAGTATAAGTGAAGATGAATATTATTATCAATGAAACGATAAACATATATGGACTGAATAAAAAAGGACGAGGTGAAGATCATGGTATGGATGTTTGTTGGAGCGACAGTTGTAGTGTACGGTGGAGTTATGAAATATGTGGTCGATCACGTAAATAAAGCACAAGCATAATTTGGAAGAAGGCTGATAGAAAGCCTTCTTTTTTTCTTTTTAAGATGGGCAATAAAGCGGAAATCATATACAATAGAAAAAAAGAATCCGCTTCCTAACGTAAGGACAGTGTATATTAAGGAGTTATGTGAAGATGCCATTAGAAACACAGCAGCAAACATTATCAGAAACGATTGCTAGAACGGCCTGGCTTCATGATTTATTTGAGCAATATGGGGATGAAGAACGGGCGAGAAAGGCCAAATTGTTTTTAAGGAAGTTGCATGACGAAGAATTTATTGTGGCGTTTTGCGGACATTTTTCGGCAGGGAAGTCGACGATGATCAATGAGTTAACAGGTGAAAAGCTATTGCCATCGAGTCCGATTCCGACGAGCGCTAACTTAGTAAAAATTCATAAAGCCCCTGAGGACTTTGCGAAGGTGTACTATAAAGATCGCCAGCCGCTCCTTTTTCAGGCACCATACCGCTTTGAAAAAGTGAAGGAATATTGTAAAAACGGGGAAGAAGTAGAAGCGATTGAAATTGGTCATAGCGAATCTAGCTTGCCGTTAGAAGTGACGGTAATGGATACGCCAGGGGTCGATTCTACAGACGATGCCCATCGAATTTCCACTGAATCGGCGCTACATTTAGCTGATATGGTGTTTTACGTCATGGATTACAACCATGTGCAATCGGAATTAAATTTCATTTATACGAAAGACTTGCTTTCTCACGGTGTGAAATTAAACTTGATCATTAACCAAATTGATAAGCATCGCGACGAGGAGCTTTCCTTTGATGCCTTTAAGCAATCGGTATACGACTCGTTTGCGTCTTGGAATGTGCATCCAGAAAAGTTTTACTTCACGAGCTTAAGGGAGCCGGATCTTCCTTATAATGATTTCGCCGAAGTGAAAGAGTTGATTCATCAAAGCATGGCCAATCGGGAACAATTAACGCTCCGTTCGGCGGAAACGATGATGAGCCTTCTTGTCAGTGAGCATCTACAATGGCTACAAGCTGGGCAAGAAGAAGTGAGAGAACAGCTACAGGAAGTTCTTGGTGAAGGGTGGATGGGGGAAGAAATCATCACCAATGAACAGAAAACAAAAGCGGAACTCGATAAGCGCGATGCAAGCGCTTTAGTGAAATCCGTCGAGGAAGGCCGCGAAAAAGTGTTGCAAAATGCGTACTTAATGCCGGCTTCTACGCGTCAATTGGCGAAAGACTTTTTAGAAGCGATGCAGCCGGAATTTAAAGTCGGTCTATTCTTTAGCAAAAAGAAAACAGAAGAAGAAAGACAGCGCCGACTGGATGTATTGATGGCGGACTTGAAGGAGAAAACGGAAGCTCAACTGGAGTGGCATCTTCGTCAATTATTCGCTTCTTGGTTAAAATCAAGCGGACTGATCAGCGACTCGTTACAGCTAGAAGCTGAGGAGTTAGCGATTCCTTTTGATGAATCGTTATTGAAGGGTACGATTAAAACAGGGGCGCAAGTGACAGGTGATTACGTTCTTAATTATTGTGATGACGTCGCTAATCAATTAAAGAAAAAAGCTCGAATGGCAACAGATGAGTTAAAGGTGCGTGCATCACAAGAAATGGCGGTCCAATTTGCCTCCGAACAAGCGGGTCTGAAAGAAAAATGGCAAGCATGGCATCAAAAATTAACAGCGATTCAGCAGTTAACGGATTTAGATACGACGATGGAAGATCATCGAAATAGCTTACATGAGCTCATGATTCGTTCGTTCTATGATGCACCTGAGAGCTTCGATCAGTTTGTACAAGAATGGAAAAAAGAACAGGAACAAGTGGACATTTTTAGCGGAGAGTGGGAAGAAGAAGCCGCAACAACGGTTGAAAAAGTGGAACAAAAAGTGGAAATGGTCGTACCTAGTGGAGAAACAGTGGCTGTCAGCGACACCGTTTCGAAGCTGAAAAATATGAACCGTCAGCTAGACGGTATTCCTGGATTCCAACGCTTTATCGATGGACTTCGTCAAAAAGCGGATCGTTTAGAACAGCGTAAATATACGATTGCACTATTCGGGGCGTTTAGTGCCGGGAAATCGTCATTCGCGAATGCGATGCTCGGTGAAAAGGTGCTTCCAGTTTCGCCGAACCCAACAACGGCGGCAGTTAACCGCATTCATCCGCCTGATGGACAGCATCCGCACCGAACAGCGGCCGTTCATTTAAAGACCGAACAAGATTTATTATTAGATATTCAGCATTCTCTACAACTATTTGATCGATCGGTTACATCTTTAGTCGAAGCGAATCAAGTGATTCCAGAATTGTTAACAGCGAATGAAGGCGAAGGGCGTGAAAAAATTCATCTCTCCTTTTTGAAAGCGTTCCATGACGGATTTAATGAGTACAAGGAACAGCTCGGTACGACGTTATTAGTCGACTTACAAGTGTTCCAAGGCTTTGTGGCGAATGAGAAACAAAGCTGTTTCGTGGAATCGATTGACTTGTATTATGATTGTGACTTTACACGACAAGGAGTCACGCTTGTTGATACACCAGGGGCCGATTCGATTAATGCGCGTCATACAGGTGTTGCGTTTGAGTACATTAAAAATTCTGATGCGATTCTGTTTGTGACGTACTATAATCATGCCTTTTCAAAAGCGGATCGTGAATTTTTAATTCAGCTCGGCCGCGTAAAGGATGCCTTCGAGCTTGATAAAATGTTCTTTATCGTTAACGCCATTGATTTAGCGAAAGATGAAGAAGAAGTGCAAGAAGTGAAAAACTACGTAACGGAGCAGCTATTGCAATACGGTATTCGCTTCCCGAGATTATTCGGTGTTTCCAGCTTGCAGGCAATCCAAGAAATTGAGCGTGGAGAGACGGATCATCCAAACTCTAATATTGTGCCGTTTAAACAAGCGTTTCATCAGTTCCTCGATGGCGATTTAGCGCAAATGGCGGTGCAATCGGCAGAGGCGGAGTGGGAGCGTGGAGTAGAGAGACTGCGCCAACTGATTGCGACAGCGAAGGAAAATCGCGACAACCGTGAGCAAAAGCAACAGCAATTGAACGATCAACAACAACAAGTGGCTACTCATTTAACAAATGAAACGTCTCAACTGTTAGAAAAGAGATTGTCACAAGAAATTAATGAGCTCGTGTACTATTTAAAACAGCGTGTATTTTACCGTTTTTCCGACTTCTTCAAAGAGTCGTTTAACCCAGCGACACTCACCAGCAATCAAATAAAAGCGGCATTAAACGACGCGTTAAAAGAGCTTCTTGAAGCGGTCGGATATGACTTGGCTCAAGAAATGCGGGCTACAAGCTTACGAACAGAGAATCATGTACACGAGCTTTTAACTGAAAAATATGCGAACTTACAGCTGCATTATCAAACGATTCAGCCACAGTTGTCATTTACGCCATTAGAGTGGTCATCGCAAGAAACGCCAGAGTTTCCAACGGCGTTTACGAATGAACCATTGTCGACGTTTAACCCAGCACTGTCTTTGTTTAAAAATGCAAAATCGTTCTTTGAAAAAAATGAAAAGCAACAGATGCAAGAGCAGTTAGAAGAGAAGCTGTCAACGCTTGCTGATGTGTATTTAGAAACAGAAAAAGAAAAATTATGGACATGGGCTTATCATGAGCTTGATGCGGGCATGACGTTAATGAAAACAACGGTTGAGTCCGATGCGAAAGAGCAATTTACTGCTTGGCTTGATGTGCTTGATCATGCGGAAAGTATCGACGAATGGGAGCGCGTTTTAGTTGAACTTCAACGAGCGTAAACAGGAGATCGTTCGCCGTTTTCACACATGTGCGACTTGTTGTCATTTCCGAGCGATCAAAGGGGAATTAGGAATGAATTATATGTGTAGCCGGCTTGGGTTTGCGACAAAGCCCGGCTATACATTCGATTGTTGGGACCCTAAGGAACAAGTGAAAAGGCTGATGGAAAAGAGGCTGAAAGAAGCGGAAGAAAAGGGGGAAGAAGGATGAAGTTTGTTCAATCGATTGACTGGCTAGTCGAGCGTTTAGACGATCCGAATGTTTGTGTGATCGACTGCCGTTTTAGTTTAGCGGATGCTGGGGCGGGAGAAAAAGCGTATATGGAAGGGCATATTCCAGGTGCTTTTTACGTTCATTTAGATCGCCACCTGTCTGGAGAAAAGCAACAACATGGTGGCAGACATCCACTGCCGAACGTAGAAGATGCTCAAAAGGTATTCGAGTCTTTCGGAATTACTGAAGAGACGACGATCGTGGTGTATGATCAAGGAGAAGCGATGTTTGCCGGCAGATGCTGGTGGTTGTTGTCTTACTTTGGTCATTCGCAAGTGTATGTGCTTAATGGTGGCTTTAAAGAGTGGACGAACCGTCAACTTCCAGTGACAAAAGAGCTTCCAACAGCGACACCTAATTATTTCCCGGTAAATATTCAAGCTGATTGGCTCGTTTCTGTGGAAGCGGTGAAGGAAGCGGTAGCTATTGGAACGTCGGTGCTGATCGATTCGCGTGCTCCTGAACGTTACAACGGCGAAATAGAGCCGCTTGATCGCGTACCTGGTCATATTCCGTCCGCAGTCAATTATTTTTTCCAAGAAGGATTAGAAGGAACAAGCTGGAAAGATCAGGAGCAGCAAATCGAACGTTTTCGTGAGCTAGATACGGATCAGCCAGTCATTGTGTACTGCGGCTCTGGCGTATCGGCGACCCCAAATATTATCGCTTTAAAAGAAGCGGGCTTTCATGATGTGAAATTATACGCCGGAAGCTATAGCGACTGGTCTTCCTATGAGGATTTACCTATTGAGAAAAAAAGCGAAAGTTAATACAATAATGAAACGCTTTGGAAAATTAATTTTTTCTAAAGCGTTTTTTGCGAATATGATAGAATAGCAGTTGAGGTGACAACATGAACAAACAAGAGCATATTTTGCTTATCGATGGAATGGCTTTATTATTTCGTGCTTTTTACGCGACAGCGGTGAGCGGTCAATTTATGTACAATTCACAGGGAGTGCCGACAAACGGCGTCCAAGGATTTATGAAGCATTTATTGCTGGCGGTCGATCACACACGTCCGACCCATGTGGCTGTGTGCTGGGATATGGGCAGTCAAACGTTTAGAAATGAGCTATATTCAGGGTATAAAGCGAATCGATCCGCTCCACCTGAGGAATTAATTCCTCAATTTGACTTGGCGAAAGAAGTTGCCAGCTCTTTTTTACTTCCGAATATCGGCGTTGTTGGCTACGAGGCGGATGATTGCATTGGAACGATTGCGAAACAAGAAGAGCGAAAAGTGACGATTTTAAGCGGAGACAAAGATTTACTGCAACTATTAGATGACCAAGTTGATGTAATGCTATTGCAAAAAGGCTACGGCAATTATTTAACGCATACAGTCGCCAGTTTTTCTGAGCTATATGGCATCACTCCACAGCAATTTATCGACGTCAAGGCATTAATGGGTGATACGAGTGACGGCTATCCCGGAGTGAAAGGCATCGGTGAGAAAACGGCCTTTAAGCTAGTAAAAGAATTTGGTTCGGTGGAAGAGATTATGAATAATATCGACAAACTGACGCCTTCGCAACGGAAGAAGATGACCGATGATGTTGATATGCTCTATCTTTCTCACAAGCTAGCTCAAATTAATTGTGGAGTGCCGTTAGAGTGGAACGTTCAAGAAGCAAATTGGACAGGCATTTCTACAGAAGCGGAACAAGTAGTTGAACAGCTAGAATTAAAAGTTCTTCGCCGTCATTTGGCAGAGATCGCCTCTAGTAATCCATGGGCTTAAAGGTGAACATGACGATGAAACACCGTTCATCTGTAGCGAGTTATTTACTGCGACTAGAGGACAAGGGCTTTAAATTTTTAGATGATCAAATCGCCTTCATTTATTTCGGACAGAGATCGACGGATGCTCCTGACCACTTAGTAATGGCCGCAATTGAAATCACATTGAAGGCACAAAAAACATTTGATGGCAGCTTCTATCTGTCGTTGTTAGAGCGGTTGAAGGAGAAGAACATTACTTCTCGGAACATGGCGATGGAGTTTGCGAAGGAACGAGGGTTAATGAAGTAGGGTCGAGCAATTTGCTTGACCCTTATTTTTTTGACGGAAATCTTTCATTTGTAAGATAATAGAAATGATTAGTTGCGAGTAACCTTTAATTTAGAAGATAGATAGGGGAACTGGTTGAATGGATGATAAAAAACATTTAAAATTATATTCCGCACTTGGAGCGACTATAGTATTTGCTTTAATTTATTCAGAATTATTTTTGTTAGGAGGCTTTCACCCCGACTCCAACCCAAGTATTGTTTCTTATTTACTAGCTACATTTTGGATTATTTTTCTAGTCGCTTTTTTATGTCTAGTAGCGCATCTGTTTGAAATGTTTTTATTGAAAAACAAAAAACAATTAAGCGTTATTTTTTACTTTTTAATGGGGGTACTTAGTGGAGGAACTTTTTCTTTAGTTTATATCAATTATGATTTTCTTTATTTTTTAATCATTTTGACCACTTTAACGACAGTGGGATCAATGATGTTTTATATGATCAAAACATCATTGAATTCTATGATTTTGCAAAAAGTATTGATTACTTCTCCATTAGTAGCGATCCCTTTGTTGTATTTGGTAAGTCATTTTTTTCATAGAAGTGGGATTTGATAAAATGCCTAAAAAGAGAGAACAGCGGGCTGTTCTCTTTACTTAAGCTGAAAACAAATCATTTTTCCTTCTGCATTGCTTGTCCCGGCCAAAATTTATGCACTGGTATTTCGGCTAAAATCATGCCAAAGAAAATGAGCAGACAACCTGTTAACCCAGCGGCGGCTAGTCGTTCATCAAGCCAGAAGAAAGCAGTGATGGCCGCAAAAACGGGCTCCATCGCTAATAGCAAAGCGACTCGCGTTGGTGTCGTGAACTTTTGGGCAGATGTTTGGATGAAAAAGGCTAGTGCCGTTGCTGCAAAGGCGGTAATTAGTAAGGCGCTCCATACGCTAGTTTGTAGCAAATTCGCCGCTGTTAATGTTGCTTGCCAATCTTCCATGAAAAAGCCGCCTAAGCTGCAAAGAACGGAAACGGTTAAAATTTGCACGCTCGTTAAGGCCACCGCTGATGATTGGTGGGTAAAAGCATCGGTGAAAATAATGTGGAAGGCAAAGCCAAACGCCCCGATCAAGACGAAGAAATCGCCGACATTCCAGCCGCCTTCACCGCCGGCTGTTAGCAAATAAAGGCCAGTTGCGGCGATGAATGACCCAATAATCGCAATCGGTGTTGGTCGCTTTTTTAAAATAAATAGTGATAAAATCGGCACAAGTACAACACTTAGGCCGGTAATAAAGCCTGTTTTTGAAACGGTTGTGTATAATAAGCCGATCGTCTGAAAGGCATAGCCAACCGCTAAACAAAGGCCGAGAATGAGTCCGTTTCTCCACGTCGTCTTATTCAATTCCCGAAGTTCTTTACGGAATAGAAGAACGATCAATAAAAACAAAAAGGCGAGAAAAAAGCGAACGCCGTTAAATAAGAGCGGAGGCAAAAATTCGATGGCGTTTTGTACAATCACAAACGTGACGCCCCAAATGAGCGCGACTAATAATAAGGAGATATCAGCGAGCCATTTCATTGTTTTCCCTCCCGATCATTCATTCGAATCGCTTCACGGGCTAATCCGTCCGCCCGATTTTCTTTCCGAGGAATCCATTTGACAAAAAACAGTGGATAATCTTTAGTCAGCTCTAAAATTTGCTGTAATAACGGTTTATATTTTTCTTTATGTATATATTCCTTTTCGATGGCGTGAACAACGGTTTGGGAGTCACTTCGAAGTGAGATCAATTCCGATTGATGCACTTGAACGAGTTCAAGTGCATTTAACACCGCTAAAAACTCCGCCTCATGCGTATCGCACCATCCAAGTGGAATCTTATGCCTGTCTACTTTCCCATCTCGTTTAATAAAAATGCCAGCACCAGCCCACCCAGGGTCACCTGTACTGGCACCGTCTGTATATAATTCTACCAAACCATTTCCTCCTTTCTCTCATAAAATTAAATTTTACTGAATAATAAAACGATTGGCAATAACAAAAATGTAGAAATCTGTTACTATTTCATTAGGGGGTGTTTGGATGAAACGGAATAGATTTGTAGTCGCTTTTAGTGCATTTATGTTGACGACAGGCATATTGTATTTCATTGGCCATTTGTTCACTGTTCCTTTGTTGATGTTTCGTTATGAATATATAAATTACGAAGATGGCTATTTGATTTCAACTGGTTCGATCATGCCACTAATCCTTGGTCTGATTATAAGTTATTGTGTAGATAAAGTGTATATGCATAAGTATCGCCAAAAACTTGCTTGAAAGTATTGTTTTAAAATAAAGTTTGATAATTTATAAAAGATCGCTCAAAACTACTTAGTGAAAATGCAGTGTTGTTATTCTTCTTTGAAGGAGTGTAATGAGGAAAACTGATAAGACTCATTAGTTGCATATGATATTAATTTGATCACACTTTATTTTAAAATCACAGAAGTTAAAAAGCGGCCTGACCCCCAAATATGCCAGGGCAGGCCGCTTCCTTTCGTTATTTCGGAAAGCGTTTTGCGATATAGCCAAACGGCGTGTCCATCACAGCGACAATCCATTTGAGAGCGTAGGTGGAAAGGAAGATTTGCCACCAGACGTCCATCGGAAATACACCAAGAAAAGCGATGCTCGTAAAGACGAGTGTGTCTAATAGCTGACTGATCATCGTGCTTCCGTTGTTTCGAATCCAAAATTGTGAGTCTTTCGGAAACTTTTTCTGTAAAAAGGAGAAGATATAAACATCGGCGAATTGACTGACTATGTAAGCGGCTAAGCTTCCGGCTGCAATTCGAGGCAATAAGCCAAACAATTCCTCCATCGGTTTTTGAGCGAAATCGGTTGGTCCCGGTTCAAACAGTAAAACGAGCTGCATGAGCACCGTCATTAACAGCAACGTGAAAAAGCCGAGCCACACTGCTTTTTTCGCTTCTTTTTTTCCATATCGTTCATTTAACAAGTCCGTCGCTAAAAAAGCGGTTCCGTACATCGTGTTACCTAATGTCGCGGTCAGTCCGAATATTTCAATCGTCTTGACGACTTGCAAATTCGCTAAAATCGTGGAAATCCCGACCCACACAAACAGTCCTGTCCGTCCAAATAGTCGATACATCGCCAAAAATATAGTAAAGTTAATGAGTACAAACAAAAAGCCAAACCATTCATTGAACATAAAAAAGATCCTCCTAAGTTGTCAAGCAAGTCATTAGATGATTTTGCCCAACGTACATTATACAAAAACCAGTCAATTGGTCAAGAGAAAGAAGGGATTCGAATGAAAATGAAGATCAGGTGGCAATATGAATATAAAGGGAGAAAAGCGGAGTTTGAATCCGATTGGCTTATAAAAGAGCAGGTGTTGCCGCTTATTGAAGACTTGCAAAAAGGAGGTCGAATGAAGTCTGTTGTTGTGGTTGATGAACTGTTGAGTGAATGGACAGTGAAAGAATTTAAGAAACTCGACCAACAGCTAGACGAGGAGCCAGGAGAAGTCGAAGTGTATTTCGACGGAGGATACGATCGCCATACTCAAATCGCTGGTATTGGTGTCGTGATTTACTATAAGAAAAACGGGCAACATTGGCGGCTGAGAAGAAATGATTGTCTTATGCAGCTTGAATCGAATAATGAAGCGGAATACGCCGCTTTATTTCAAGCGATCATCGCTCTTGAAGAATTGGGTGTGCATCATGTACCAGTAGTTTTTCATGGAGACTCTCAAGTCGTGTTAAAGCAACTGTCAGGAGAATGGCCATGCTTTGAGGAAAGCTTCAATCAATGGCTCGATCGGATCGAACAGAAAATAAATGATTTAGGCATTGAGCCTGTTTACACCCCATTGGATCGCAGGAAAAATAAAGAAGCAGATAAATTAGCGAATCAAGCGTTGCAGAAAGTATTTGTGAATAGCCATGCGTTAATAGATGAATAAACATAGTAGGCAGAAGGGTGTGACAGCTTTGGATCGAAAACAGCTTTTTACGGAAGTAGAGGAAGTGCTACAAACGTACTGTGAAGGTTGTTTAATTAAAGCAACCTTTAGAAAAGAGCACGGAAAAGCATATGCTCATAAATTTTGCATTACGAAATGCACAGTGGGGGAACGTTTGAAAAAATATGGAGAACAGTTATCAAACGCATAAAAAGCCGGCAAAAGAATGCCGGCTTTGTTACATGATGATGGAATTATAGCTTGTTAACGTTAGCAGCTTGAGGTCCGCGGTTTCCTTCAACGATTTCGAATGAAACTTCTTGACCTTCTTCTAAAGATTTGTAACCGTCACCTTCGATTGCTGTGAAGTGTACGAATACATCGTCTCCACCTTCAACTTCGATGAATCCAAAGCCTTTTTCGTTGTTGAACCATTTTACTTTACCGTTTTGCATAATAATGAATCCTCCTAAATCTTCGAAACACATTATATCTATGATGTGCTCAAATCAAATTATTCATCACGCCCAGATCTACTGTTCGTAATGTCTCTAATATACCAATAACCCCATATATTAGTCAAGATCAGAAAGGATCGAAAAGTCAAAATTCTTTCGTCAAATAAACTGATATTTCTACAAAAGTAGGGCTTGTCCTCTGCCTTGTACTTCAATAGTAATTATAGTAAACTTTAGAGAATGAGCAAAAATCAGGAGGTTTACTTATGCCTACACCTAGTATGGAAGATTACATAGAACAAATATTTTTATTAATAGATAAAAAGGGTTATGCCCGTGTTTCTGATATTGCTGAGGCGCTTTCAGTTCACCCGTCATCTGTGACGAAAATGGTCCAAAAGCTAGATCGGGATGAATATTTAATATATGAAAGATATAGAGGGTTGATTTTGACGGAGAAAGGAAAGAAGATGGGGAAGCGCCTTGTCGAGCGTCATGATTTGTTAGAAGAGTTCTTGCGAATCATCGGAGTGAATGAAGAAATGATTTACGAAGACGTTGAGGGCATTGAGCACCATTTAAGCTGGAACTCGATTGATCGAATTGCTGATTTAATCGAGTACTTTAACCAAGATCCGACGCGCCAGGCTGATTTGCAAGCTGTTCAGAAGAGAGAAGAATAACCCTATTTTTAAAAAGAAACCGTTCTGTATGAGGGGCGGCTTTTTTTGTTGCCCCAACTAGCCCTAGTCCCTTACAATTAAATAGAAAATAGGGATGGGGTGGAGAACATGGATTGGGTTGTTCAAGCGAAAGAGCAATGGAATGAGAATGCAGATGGTTGGCATGCTAAAAGTAAGGAGATGTGGGAGACGGGAAGTCGAAAGGATCTCGTTTCTTTTTTGGCTATTTATGTGAAACAATCGGCGACTGTGGCTGATTTAGGCTGTGGTGACGGATACGGGAGCTTTAAGCTTCATGAAAAGGGGTATGAAGTCATCGGAGTCGATTTATCTGATAAAATGGTAGAGCTAGCTAAAGAACTAAAAAAAGAGGGGTTAACCTTTCATCAAGGGAACTTTACACAGTTACCATTTAAAGATGAATCTATTCAAGCGGTCGTGGCGATTAATTCGCTTGAATGGACAGAGTCGCCAGCAGAAGTGCTAACGGAAGTAGCGCGAGTGTTGGCACCTAAAGGGAAAATATGTGCAGCGATTTTAGGTCCGACGGCAGGCCCAAGAGCGAACAGCTATCCACGTTTAATAGGAAAAGAAGTCGTGATGAATACGATGATGCCGTGGGAGTTTAGTAAACTAGCTGCCTGGAAGGGCTTTGCCATCGTTGATGAGTATCATGTATATAAAGACGGAGTGTGTAATGAACATGTCACTTCACTGCCGAATGAACTAAAGCAAGCATTAACGTTTATGACGGTCTTTATGCTAGAAAAACAATAATTTTTTAATGTTGGAAAGAGCGGAGGAACCTACTATGAGTATACATACAGCTGTGAAGAGTGATATCGAAATTGCCCAAGAATCGATCGTTAAGCCGATTGTAGAGATTGCTGCAAAGGTTGGGTTAACAGAAGAAAACCTTGAGCTTTATGGCAAAAATAAAGCGAAGCTCACGTATGAAACGCTAGAAACATTAGCAACAAAGCAAGATGGAAAAGTCGTACTTGTGACGGCCATCAATCCGACACCAGCAGGGGAAGGGAAGTCGACGGTCGCTGTCGGCTTAGCGGATGCCTTTAATCAAATTGGTGTCAAGGCAATGGCTGCTTTGCGGGAACCATCACTCGGACCAACGATGGGGATCAAGGGTGGTGCCACAGGAGGAGGCTATGCCCAAGTGCTCCCGATGGAAGACATTAACTTGCATTTTACTGGCGATATTCATGCGATTACGACAGCGAACAATGCCCTCTCTGCTTTTTTAGATAATCATATCCATCAAGGTAATGAACTGAACATCGATCCGCGTCGAATCGTTTGGAAACGGGCGCTTGATTTAAATGATCGGGCTCTTCGCCAAGTGATTGTTGGACTTGGTGGGCCGATACAAGGAGTGCCACGCGAGGATGGCTTTGATATTACGGTCGCTTCTGAAATTATGGCGGTCCTTTGCTTAGCCGATAGTTTAGCTGATTTAAAAAGCCGTCTTGCTCGTATGATTGTTGCGTACAATTACGATAAGCAACCAGTCACTTGTGGAGATCTTGGGGTAGAAGGTGCGCTTACTTTGCTATTAAAGGATGCGCTTAAGCCGAATTTAGTACAAACGATTGAGCATACACCAGTACTTGTTCACGGCGGGCCATTTGCGAATATTGCCCACGGCTGTAACAGTATCATTGCAACGAAAACGGCGAGAAAGCTAGCTGATTATGTCGTGACCGAAGCGGGCTTTGGCGCTGATCTTGGGGCGGAGAAGTTCCTCAATATTAAAGCGAGAATGGCTCAAATCGATCCGGATGCGGTTGTGATTGTGGCGACGATCCGCGCGCTGAAAATGCACGGTGGCCAAGCGAAAGCCGATTTAAAGCAAGAGAATGTCGAAGCGTTGCATGAAGGGTTGAAAAATTTAAAGAAACATATAGAAACGGTTCAAGCTTTCGGAGTACCAGCTGTCGTGGCAATCAATCGTTTTGTGACCGATACGAAAGCAGAGATCGAATTACTTGAACAATGGTGCCAGCAAGAGGGCGTCGAGGTTTCCTTAACAGAAGTGTGGGAAAAAGGCGGCAAAGGCGGCGCTGATTTGGCGCAAAAAGTCGTGCAAACGATTCAACAATCTCCAGCTCGTTTTCAGCCGTTATATGAGTTGAATCAATCATTAGAAGAAAAAATGAATGTGATTGTGCAACAAGTATACGGCGGTAAGGGAGTAGAGTTCTCTGCGAAGGCACGCAAGCAATTGAAAGAATTTGCCCAACATGGGTGGAGCAAATTGCCTGTTTGTATGGCGAAAACACAGTACTCTTTAAGTGATGACCCGACGAAAACAGGAAGACCACAAGACTTTACAATTCATATTCGTGAGTTGATCCCGAAAATCGGCGCTGGTTTTATCGTCGCTTTAACAGGTGATGTGATGACGATGCCAGGACTACCGAAAAAGCCAGCTGCTATTGCGATGGATGTCGATGCGCAAGGAAGAGCGCAAGGGTTATTTTAAGGGGGGGATCGGCTTGTTTGATCCAACGGCTTTTGACAACATTAAATTTATCGTCCAAGCCGAAGTGTATGATCGTGATTTAGCCGGACTTCTGCATATCCATGATCGCAAAGATTTAGTCGATTTAGCGAGCATGCAGCGGGAGTCCTCGATCGTTTTTTCTCTTATAGAGCAAACAGACAGGAAAGCTACGATCAGCATTCGGTCGACGATTCACCAATTAGCAGGTGAACTAATGCAGCTTCCTAAGGCGGAACCAGGTGTCTTGCTCGAAGTCATTTATTCGGGCGAGGCGCTTCACTTTACAGAAAAAATGATGGATACACTTGATCGCCTTTGGGGCGAAGGACGTCTTGTGGAACGAAGAAACATTGAATCGGATCGACAAGAACGAATGCATGAATGGCGGCTTGATTTTCAGCGAACGATCACGGAAGACATGATCGAAGAAATGACCGATCTAGTCGGATTTATCGTAGGTACGCTACAAGCGATGAATAAATAGATGGGCGACATATAGAGGAACGCAGGAGTTGGTAATGGCGAATGAGAGTATTAACAGTAAATGAAATGACCAAAACGTACGGGGAAAAAGAATTATTTAAAAACCTAACGTTTTCAATTAGTGAGAAAGAGCGCATCGGATTAATTGGCGTCAACGGAACAGGAAAATCGAGCCTGTTGAAAATTGTCGCTGGAAAAGATTTGCCTGATAGTGGAGAAATGATTGCGCCGAATGATTATTCGATTGCTTATTTAGCCCAAGAGCCGGAAATGGACTCAGAGCTGTCGGTAATGGATCAGCTATTTTTAAGTGAGGCACCGGTCATTCAATTATTAAAAAAATATGAGCAAACGTTAAGGCAGCTAGAGCAGGAGCCGAATAATCAAGCGGTGACGGAAGAGTTGTTTGAGTTGCAAAAAAGAATGGATGCGCTAGATGCGTGGGAAGCGAATACGAATGCGGAAGCGATTTTAATAAAGCTAGGTATTCATGATTTTAGCCGTAAAATTGGCGAGCTTTCCGGTGGACAGAAAAAGCGCGTCGCTTTGGCGCAAGTGCTAATTGAAACGCCGGATCTGTTAATTTTAGACGAGCCGACGAACCATCTCGATTACGAAACGATCGGCTGGCTCGAAGATTATTTAAGCAAATATGCCGGTGCTGTGTTGCTCGTTACCCATGATCGTTATTTTCTTGATCGAGTGACGAATCGGATGTTTGAGCTTGACGGTGGCAACATTTACACATATAAAGGCAATTATCAAAGTTATATTGAACAAAAAGCGGAGCGCGAGGAGCAGCAAGCGGCCGCTGAAGATAAACGTCGGAATTTATATCGCCGCGAGCTCGCGTGGATGAGACGAGGAGCGAAAGCGCGGACGACGAAGCAAAAGGCGAGAATTGACCGCTTTGAGCAATTAGAAGGTGCGCTTGGCCAAGGGCCGAAAAATGAGCAAGTGGATTTAGCTGTAAAGGGAAGCCGACTCGGCAAGCAAGTATTTGAGCTAAGAGATGTATCGAAATCATTTGATGGAAAAGTGATTTTACAACACTTTAATTTACTCGTGAAGCCGGGGGATCGGCTTGGTATTATCGGTAAAAACGGCAGTGGAAAATCGACGTTTATGAATTTATTAGCGGAAAAACTTCCGTTCGATCAAGGCGAAATGATCACAGGGCAAACGGTGAAAATCGCTTACTATACGCAAGAGCGGACCGATATGGATGAAAAGATGCGGATGATCGCCTACATTCGAGAGTCAGCCGAAGTGGTGACGACAAAGGATGGCGAGCAATTGTCCGCCGCTCAAATGCTCGAACGATTTTTATTTCCGATGCATGCCCATGGAACACCGATTTATAAATTATCTGGTGGAGAGAAACGCCGCCTGTATTTGTTGAAATTGTTAATGTCTCAGCCGAATGTGCTGTTACTCGATGAGCCGACGAATGATTTAGATACGGCTACGCTGACGGTGTTGGAAGATTATTTAGAGGATTTTCCAGGCGTTGTGATCACTGTGTCTCATGACCGCTATTTCCTCGATAAAACAGCGACTCAATTGCTTGTGTTTGAAGGAAATGGTGTCGTCGACTCGTATTACGGCTCGTATAGTGATTATCTCGACCAACAAGCCGTACGTGAGAAGCTAGAAGCTGCTCCAGTGAAAAAGGTCGTTCAAGAAAAGTCACAAGAAAAAACGAAGAAAAAATTAAGCTATAACGAGCAGCGAGAATGGGATGGTCTTGAAGCGAAAATGACTCAAGTGGAAGACCGCATCGCAGTGGCCCAGCAGGAGCTTGATCAAGTAGGAAGCGACTTTGAAAAAGCACAGCGTTTAAGCGAAGAGCTAGAAGTATTGAATGAAGAACTAGAGCATTTAATTGAACGATGGAGCTACTTATCTGAATTTGTGTAATGAGCAACAATTCAGGTGTGAACGTTTCTTCTATGTTACAATGACAGCAACGACTCGACAGGAAAGGAGAAACGGAAAGTGAAAATTATTAAAATCGAGCCAACACCTAGCCCAAATACAATGAAAGTATTGTTAGACGAGGAGCTTCCGGCTGGCAAAAGTAATAATTATAAAGCGGCACAAGCAGAAGAAGTATCCGAGCCGCTACGATCACTATTAAAGATCGAAGGAATTAAAGGTATTTATCATGTCGCTGATTTTCTTGCCGTAGAGCGAAACGGGAAATATGATTGGCAAATGATTTTGCCGCAAGTTCGTCAAGTGTTTGGCGAAGCGACAGGGACAGAAGTTGCCAATGCTTCGATGGACGAGGCGTTTGGTGAAGTGCAAGCGGCTATTCAAGTGTTTAAAGGCATTCCGATTCAGTTGAAATTAACGTCAGCGACTGAAGAAAAGCGCTTTGCGTTGCCGGATGAGTTTTTACAAGCGTTTCAACAGGCGCAGTCCGGGGACGATAATTACGTATTGCAAAGAAAGTGGCAGGATTTCGGCATTCGTTACGGTGACTTAGAGGAAATTGGAAAAGAAACAGTGGAAGAGCTGATCGCTGCTTATCCGAAAGAAAGGCTGGCCGCTTTAGCAGAAAGCGGTGCGAGCGGTCAGCTCGTCGAGAAACGCCCACAAGTGAAGCTGACGGAAGCGATGTGGCAAGCGGAAGAAGATTGGCGGAAGCGGTATGAATGGCTAGAAGGCCTAGCTGATCCGACGCTTGAAGATCTTCCTGTATTAACGCTGGCACTAGCAGATAGCAAACCGGCTATTCGTCGACTTGCGGTAGTTTATATCGGCATGATTGAAGATGTTCAAGTATTGCCGTTATTGACTCAAGCGTTGAAGGATTCAACAGTAACTGTTCGTCGTACAGCTGGCGATTGCTTGTCCGATTTAGGGTTTAAAGAAGCGATCTCGGCGATGTGTGAAGCGCTTAACGATAAAAGCAAAATCGTTCGTTGGCGAGCGGCGATGTTTTTATACGAGGTGGGCGATGAAACGGCACTACCTGCTTTAAAAGCGGTTGTCGATGATCTAGAGTTTGAAGTGCAAATGCAAGTGAAAATGGCCATCGAACGAATTGAAGGTGGCGAGGAAGCGAAAGGCTCGGTGTGGAAGCAAATGACCGAAGCGCGAGCGAAGAATGAGGAGGAAACAAAATGACAAATGCTTATGAAGAATATATGCGCCAAATGGTATTACCGATGCGTGCTGAATTAACGAATGCAGGCTTTAAAGAGCTGAAAGCAGCCGAGGAAGTAACGGAATTTATGGAACAGGTAGAAGGAACAACGCTAGTCGTTGTCAATTCTGTCTGTGGCTGTGCGGCTGGTCTTGCGCGACCAGCGGCTACGCAAGCATCGATGCATGATGCGGCACCTGATCATTTCGTGACAGTGTTTGCTGGACAAGATAAGGAAGCGACGGCGCAAATGCGCACGTATTTTGATGGATACGAGCCATCTTCACCTTCTATGGCTGTATTAAAAGGAAAAGAAGTGGTACACTTCATTCCGCGTGAGCAAATCGAAGGACAAGATATCGGTTCGATCATAACGAATTTAACGACGGCTTTTGAACAATATTGTAAATAAGAGAAAAGGATGTCGCGAGCGACATCCTTTTTACAGGCATTTATTTGTTAGTGAGGAAAAAAGATGATTATTTCAACCGCAAGTAGAGTGAATCCGCCATTAGAACAAAAGGCTAAGCAAGCGGTGAAAGAGTTAGGGTTTCCGTATGTTGCTAGACGTAAGCGTTCCGTTGCTGATTTGCAAAAGCAGTATGAATCCGATTGCTTAATTGTGAAGAGAGAACGGTTAGAGCTCTATCCGCTTCATGAAAGCGAACCTTTCTTTTTTCATCCGAATTCCGCTTCCTTCCGAGTGAAGCGACTCATGCGCGGAGAAGAAGATCCGTTTGTGACGGCGGCTAAATTAGAATCCGGAATGTCCGTGTTAGATTGCACGCTTGGACTGGCTTCTGATAGCATTGTCGCAAGCTTTGTAACGGGTCCAACAGGCCAAGTGACCGGCATTGAAGGTAACTCGGTACTTGGCTACATCGTGAAGCAAGGATTGAAGGAGTGGCAAGCGCCATTGCCGGAGTTACAGGCTGCGATGGAGAAAATTGAAGTGCAGTTAGGTCGCTCTCAACAACTGTTATCGACGTTTGCCGATCGCTCCTTTGATGTCGTGTATTTTGATCCGATGTTTACAGAAACGGTCGAGGCGTCAGAAGGGATCGCTGGACTGCGGCATTTTGCTATTTATGATGAGTTAGAGAAAGAGACACTTGAACAAGCGATGAGAGTGGCGAAACAGCGGGTCGTGTTAAAGGATCATTTTCGCTCGGATCGGTTCGAGCGTCTTGGATTTGAACAGCATATTCGCAAAACATCCGCGTTTCACTTTGGGACGATTGAAGTCTTATGTTAAGATAAGTAGCGTATGAAATAAGGAGTCGATCAACATGAGTCAAAATGAACAACAATATTTAAATCTTTGCCGCCATATTTTGCGCGAAGGTGTGAAGAAAGAGGATCGCACCGGAACAGGGACGATCTCTGTATTCGGGCATCAAATGCGCTTTAATTTGCAAGAAGGATTCCCATTACTGACGACGAAACGTATTCCTTTTCGCTTAATTGTCAGTGAGCTTTTATGGTTTATGAAGGGTGATACGAACATTCGTTATTTATTGCAGCATAATAATAATATTTGGAATGAATGGGCCTTTAAAAATTGGGTCGAAAGTGCAGACTATCATGGACCGGATATGACTAACTTTGGTTTGCGAGCGTTAGAAGATGAGGCGTTCAAACAAGAATATGAACAGCAAATGGCGTTATTTAAAGAAAAAGTATTAACGGACGATGACTTCTCGGCCCACTATGGCAAACTAGGCGATGTATACGGTAGCCAATGGCGTGCGTGGAAGACAACACAAGGAGAGACGATTGATCAGCTGCAAGACGTGATTGATCTGATTAAGAACAATCCTGATTCTCGCCGTATGCTTGTGTCTGCTTGGAATCCAGAAGACATTCCTTCAATGGCTTTGCCACCATGCCACACGATGTTTCAATTTTACGTTGCAGAAGGCAAGCTATCTTGTCAGTTGTATCAGCGTTCTGGCGATGTCTTCTTAGGTGTGCCATTTAATATTGCGAGCTACGCTTTACTCACGTGCTTAATTGCTCATGAATGTGGATTAGAGCCAGGTGAATTCGTTCATACGATTGGCGATGCTCATATTTATATCAATCATTTGGAGCAAGTCGAGACACAATTACAGCGTGAGTCAAAAGCGCTTCCGACATTAGTGTTAAACAAAGACAAAACGAATATCTTTGATTTTGATATGGAAGATATCGCAGTGGAAGGCTATGAGCCACATCCGGCGATTAAAGCACCAGTAGCGGTGTAAATAAAGGAAAGAAGTGATTCGATGATTTCATTTATTTGGGCGATGGATCAAAACGGTGTTATCGGCAAAAATAATCAACTGCCTTGGCGACTGCCGGAGGATTTGAAGTTTTTTAAAGAAACGACGATGGGGCATCCGATTGTGATGGGGAGAAAGACGTTTGAATCGATCGGTAAGCCGTTGCCAGGGCGAGAAAATGTGATTTTAACTCGTGACCTTCAGTATCAAGCGGAAGACTGTACCGTTGTTTACTCTGTGGACGAATTAGTAGAGAAAGCGGAAAAAGAAAAGCAGTTATTTATTACGGGTGGCGCGGAAATCTTTCGCTTAATGCTCCCGTTTGCGGATCGATTGTATGTAACGGTCATTGAGGAGTCATTTGACGGAGATACTTATTTCCCGAAAGAGCTGGACTGGGACGAATGGGAGATGGTTTCTTCTACGCCGGGGCTTAAAAATGAGAAAAACCCTTATGACTATCAGTTTCGCATATACGAAAAGAAGAAATAGCAGGTGATCTCTGCTATTTTCTTTCTGTTTTTAGGAGGAGAAAGATGTTTCGCTTACTGTATTTTGTCTTATTTTTAATTGTAACGTTAATCGGGAGTTTACCTGGGTTACGAAAAAGTAAAAAAGTGAATGAGGAGTGGACGGTGGCAGAGCACGATCAACAAGTGCATCAACTGCCGAAACGATGGGCGAGAGCGGTTGTAAAATCGACAGGTTCCACTGTTGATATTCAAGGGCAGGAACATATTCCGAATGCTCCTGTGCTCTTCGTTTGTAATCATGAAGGCGACTTCGATGTACCGGCTTTACTCGGACATATTGAGAAGCCGTTTGGCTTTATTTCCAAAGTGGAAGTGAAGAAGGTGCCAGTCGTGCGCGATTGGATGGATGTGATCGGCTGTATTTATATTAATCGTAACGATCGTCGTGATGCGGTGAAAATGCTTCGGAACGGAGCGGGAAAATTAAAAGAGGGGCATTCGTTATTAATTTTTCCTGAAGGAACGAGAAGCTTAGGTGGAGAAATGAAGCCATTTAAATCCGGTGGCTTTCGAATCGCTAAGGATGCTAACGTACCGATCGTTCCAGTAGCGATTAGAGGAACATCCGACATGTTTGAGAAGAATAATCGTAAAAAAGTAACATCTGGTCATATACAAATAGAAGTTTTACCAGCGATTTCTTTTGATATATTTGAAGAATACGAGTTGAAAGATGTAGCGGAAATGGTGCAGGAGAAGATTCAAAGTGCGCTACATCAGATGAATACATAACGAGCGGAGCCGCATATAAGTGGCTCCTTTTGTTTTTAATAAAAATAATTTTCTGAAAATCCTTGCTTTTCTGTTATTAGTATCGCATAATAATATTAATTATTTTAATGGAGTACAGCGGTAAACCAAGTTAGTGAAATGTTAGGGGGAGTCATTGTGAAAAAGTGGGTAAAAGGAATGGCAGCGATTGGTATGACGAGCATGCTGATGCTCGCAGGCTGCGGCAATAGCGGCGAAGAAGAGAAAAAAGAAGAAGCAGGTCCAGCAAAGGAAGATACAGTGAAAATCGGGGTTACTCAAATTGTTGAGCATCCGTCATTAGACAATGCGTACAAAGGGTTTCAACAAGCGTTAGAAGATGAGGGCATTAAAGCTGATTATGATGTGCAAATCGCTCAAGGTGACCAAAATAATAACCAGACGATCGCTAATAACTTTGTCAGTGATAAAGTCGATTTAATTTTTGCGAACTCCACACCGAGTGCAGCAAGTGCATTAAATGCGACGAAGGAGATTCCGATTGTCTTCACTTCGGTGACAGATGCCGTCGCTGGCGGCTTAGTGAAAGACCTGAACAATCCTGGTGGAAATATTACTGGAACGACAGATCTTCACCCAGAGGCGATTCCGAAAACGATTGAATTTATGGCGAAGGAATTTGACGGGAAAAACGTCGGTGTCATTTACAATGCCGGGGAACAAAACTCTGTCGCACAAGTAGAAGCAGTTGAGAAAGTAATGAAGGAAAATGGGCTGAAGCTTGTTCCGGTGACGGTGTCGACATCTTCCGAGGTGAAGCAAGCAGCAGAATCGCTCGTTGGGAAGGCCGATATGATCTATATCGTCACAGATAATACGGTCGTATCTGCGTTAGAGTCGGTTATTCAAGTGGCTAATAAAGAAGATATTCCGATGTTTGTCGGCGAGCTTGATTCGGTAAAGCGTGGAGGGTTTGCGGCCTTTGGCTTTGAATTTTATGACATTGGCTATGAAGCTGGTCAAATGGCCGTACAAATTTTGAAAGATGGCAAAAAGCCAGGCGATTTACCAGTTCAACCACCGCAAAACTTGAAGTTACTCATTAACGAAAAAGCGGCAAAAGAAATGAATATTGAAATAAAAGAAGAATGGAAAGAACAAGCGGAATTTGTGAAGTGATGGAAAAAGGAGCTTTTCGGCGAGAAGCTCCTTTTTGTTACACAGGAGGGGAATAAGATGTTGACAGCTTTGTTTGGATCAGTTGAAGTAGGAATGATTTATGCGATTATGGCGCTTGGCGTGTATTTATCTTTCCGAATCCTTGATTTTCCTGATTTAACGGTAGATGGAAGTTTCGTAACGGGAGGGGCGACCGCCTCTGTGTTAATTGTTTCAGGAGTCAATCCATTTTTAGCGACAGGAGCCGGATTTTTAGCTGGCTTTATCGCTGGATGTTTAACTGGAATTCTTCATACGAAAGGGAAAATTAATCCGTTGCTTTCTGGTATTTTAATGATGATTGCTCTTTATTCCATTAATTTGCGGATTATGGGAAAACCGAATGTCCCTTTATTAGCGGAAGAAACGGTGTTGACGAAAATTTCAGCTTGGTGGCAAGGACTAGGAATCAGCCTGTTTGAAGGGGCAACTTGGGAAATCTTACTTTCGATGTTCCTGCTAGCATTTGTCATTAAGCTGATGCTCGATCTGTTTTTAAAGACGGAAATCGGTTTAGGTTTACGGGCAGTTGGTGATAACGATGGCATGGTTCGCAGTTTTTCGGCGAATACCGACTGGCTAAAAGTGCTTGGGCTTGGCCTGTCGAATGCGTTAGTCGCTTTCTCTGGTGCGTTAATTGCTCAATATAATGGCTTTAGTGATGCTGGAATGGGAATTGGGATGATTATTATCGGTTTAGCGTCTGTCATTATCGGTGAAGCGGTGATTGGTAGTTCTTCTATCGCTCGAGCGACGTTAGCCGTTTTAATCGGAGCCATTTTATATCGCATCATTGTGACTTTGGCTTTAAGAGTCGAATTTTTAGAAACAGGGGATATGAAATTAATTACAGCGGTGATCGTCATTATCGCATTAGTTGTTCCGAAGCTGATTGATAAGCAAAAATCGGCGTTGCGTAAAAAGAAACGAGCGGCTCAATTAGAAGCGGCTGTCGGGAAAAGAGGTGAGTCCCTTGCTTCAATTAAATCAAATTTATAAAGTGTTCTATGAGGGAACACCTGATGAAAAGATTGCCCTCAATCAAGTGAATTTACAGCTCAATCCGGGCGATTTCGTCACGGTGATCGGCAGTAATGGGGCGGGGAAATCAACGTTAATGAATATTGTCTCTGGCAAATTATTTCCTGATGTTGGAACGGTTGCGATTGATGGGACGAATATGTCCACGTTACCAGAGCATAAACGGGCGAAAAAAATTGGTCGCGTGTTCCAAGATCCGCTCGCTGGGACGGCACCAACGATGACGATTGAAGAAAATTTAGCACTTGCTTACAACCGGACGAAAACGAGAACGTTAGCCTTTGGTGTGACGAAAAGCAAGCATGATTTTTTCCGCGAGCAGTTAGAAATGCTTCACCTCGGTTTAGAAAATCGTTTATCAGCAAAGGTCGGATTGTTATCAGGAGGGGAACGGCAAGCATTGTCGCTCTTGATGGCGACGTTTACGAAGCCGAACATTTTATTACTTGACGAACATACAGCGGCGCTTGATCCAGCACGAGCCGAATTAATTACGAATTTAACGAAAGAAATTGTCGCCAAATTCGAGCTAACGACGCTCATGGTGACACATAATATGCAGCAAGCGATTGACCTCGGCAACCGTCTCATTATGATGGATAAAGGGCAAATTATTTTTGAAGCGAATGAAGCAGAAAAGCCGAACTTAACGGTAGAGAAATTGTTATCAGAATTCCAGCGAATTCGCGGCGAAGCGATGTCAAACGACCGCTCGTTGCTCGCATAGAAAAAAGCTTGTAGAGACGCCACTCTCTACAAGCTTTTTTCACGTTTCTTCAAAAGTTAATTGTTGATGCTGATTAAATAAACTTGGATCAAGCAGTAATTCTAAAATAATACTCGTTAATGAGGCCATTGATAACAGGGAAAACCGATCAAAATGAGTAAATATTATTTAATTTCCTTTCATTTAACGGTATAATGGCAAGAGATTGACTGTATAGTTAGGATGTGTAAGTATGAAAAAAATTAAAATAGTGACCGATTCGTCTGCAGATATTAGGGTAGCCGATTTAGAGAAATATGGAATTACTAGAGTTCCATTAACCATTTTAATAGACGATGAATCTTATTTAGATGGAGTCGAAATTTCCCCTGACGAATTTTTAGTGAAAATGCAGCAAGCGAAAGAACTGCCGAAAAGCTCGCAGCCGCCTGTCGGTCGTTTTTTAGAGGTGTACGATGAGCTTGGGAAGGACGGCAGTGAAATTTTATCGATTCATATGACAGGGAAGATGAGCGGAACCGTTCGCTCTGCCCAACAAGCCGCTGAAATGAGTGAGTCGAAGGTGACGGTCTTAGACTCTGGCTATATTTCGAAGGCTTTATCTTTCCAAGTAATCGAAGCCGCGAAAATGGCGGAAGAAGGCCGCACGGTGGATGAGATCCTTGCGAAATTAGTGGAAATCCGCTCGCAAACGAAGCTGTATATTGTCGTTGACACGTTAGAAAATTTAATTAAAGGTGGCCGCATCGGAAAAGCTACTGGCTTTATCGGCTCTTTATTAAATATTAAGCCGATTTTGAATCTGGATCTTGCTGAATTAAGCCCAGTGACGAAAGTTCGTAGCCACGCACAAGTCGTGAAATTTTTATCGAAGCAGCTATCGGAAGAGCTCAAAGGCAAAGAGTTAATCAAAGTAGGCCTTGCTCATGCAGGTGGACAAGAATTGGCTCGCAAGCTAACAGACAAAGTGATTGAATTGACCGGTTTTGAAAACATTGAAATCGATACAACAACACCGATCATCTCTACCCATACAGGCCCTGGCGCAGTGGCGATTATGTATTGGGCGAAATAAAGTGAATGACTCGAGCATTGGGATGATTTCTGATGCTCGGAGCAGCTTCTGCAACTAAGTTTTTAAAATGAAAGTGTAGAAAAACGACTCGTTTTTCTACACTTTTTTGTCTGTTTTCAATAGTTCTCATTATTCATAACGAATTTGTTCAGAGAGCTTTTGAATGGTATCCCAGTCGTGTATTTGCAACTGTTGGTCTAGTCTGCTAAGTATTCGAAGTTCGCTCCATTTTTTTATTACTCGATTCAGATGGCGGGGAGTTGTGCCAATTAGTGAAGCAATATCGTGGGGATGATTGCCTATTAATTGTTGTCCGAACTTTCCATCTTCATGAATCGTACATAAATACGCAGCAAAACGAGTTTCCACTGATGCAGTTGAGTTGACTCGCGAAGCTATCGTACATGTATGTAATTTATAACTTAGTTCTTCTAATAAATATTGGTTGAAGTCCGTCTGCTTTAAAAAATGTTCATAAACAGTGAAAGGAATCTCAATCAATCGACAATTTGTTGTTGCTGTTATGTCAGATTGGATAGGGAGGTTTTGAAAATATTCAATATCTCCTAATAATGAGAGTGATGAGCAAAACCTTAAGAGCAATGATTTTCCTGTAACTTCTGTTGTTGTGACTTGATACTTCCCTTCTATTAATAAATAAAATGCATTTATTTGTTCACCGGCAATTAAAATGGGTTCGTTTTTTTCAAAACAGACTAACTTTAATTCATGCATAACGGTTGGTGCGATCGGTAGTTGAAATTGTTGTATATAGTCTTGTATATTTTCCATAGTTCACCTCGGGACAGCGGTCCTTTTCATTATAGCAGTATTCAGACTATCATTTTAGTGAGGAGGTGACTTAAGTGAAGTTTGTGTTTGATATAGATGGTACAGTCTGTTTTGATGGTCAACGAATTGAACGACCCATTCAAACAGCAATAGATGAATGTGTAAAGATGAAACACGAGGTTATTTTCGCTTCAGCAAGGCCAATTCGTGATTTATTGCCTGTACTGCCAAAGAAGTATCACTCTTTTCAAATGATTGGAGGAAACGGTGCTTTTGTCATGAAGAACGAACAAATAGAAATCGAAAGTTTTGATTGGAAAACAATTAAGCAGATAAAGGACTTGATTGAGCAGTATCATTTAAATTATTTAGTGGATAGTGATTGGCATTACAGTTATACAGGAGATGAAGCACATCCGATTTTTGAACGAATTAATACAGAAAATGGTGCTCAAAATAAGCTTTTAAACGATTTAACATGCATTGCTAAAATTATTTTATTTACCTCGAATTCTGACATTGAGGAACAACTACAGGGGTTATCCATCGAGTTACATAAGCATACAAATGAAAGTTTATTAGATATTAGCCCGATTGGTATTCATAAATATGCAGGTTTAGAAAAGCTAGCCGTTTTCGAAAAACAATATGTTGCGTTTGGAAATGACCAAAATGATGCTTCATTATTTCAGCATGCACTAGAAAGTGTCTGTGTTGGTGAACATGAAATCAAACGATTGGCCACTACTTCGATAAAAAAAGAAGACGTAGCCAACAGTATAATAAAATTAGCTGAAAAATATGTATAAGGATCGCTCGTTGTCATTTCGTCAATTCTATGAATCTTATAGCAAAGAGCTGAAAAATGATTATTCCAAAAATAACTGTCAGAAACGAAATGTTTAATCCTAACAAACCGTCCTCTCAAAGTTAAAAGCCAAGTCGCCTGAAAGGTTAAAGAGCAATCTTTCAGGCGGCTTGGCTTTTGTTTTTCTTTATCTCGATCGGAGCATTTCAGTCCATACGTCGCTGAGCAGCGCCTTCTGCTTTTCGCTTGTCCAGCTCCGCCTCCTAGACACTCGAGTCAAATAACCTGTCGCTTACAAGACTGTCGTCTTTCTAGCGCCAGAACATTTGCTTGTCGTGTCTGGGCAGTCGGCTCCGCTTTTCTATGTTGTCCAGCTCCAGGTGCCAACGACTAGTGTAATACCATGCTCCTCCTTGCGATAAGTCAACATCGATTCACTGACGTTCATCGTGTTTCCTTTATCTCGTGCGGATCATTCCAGTTCATACGTCGCTAAACGGCACCTTC
>NKXN01000044.1 GCA_002261155.1 Bacillaceae bacterium SAS-127
TTTGTCCCAGCCTCGTTTGGCTAATAACAAACGACTGCCTTCACAAAGTGATGGCAGTCGCTTGTTGTATGTAGCCTAGTTAGCTAGTCAGCCATGCGGCAATCAAGACGGTCGATGAACAACCACCGTATAAGCCGGGCTCATGGATTTGATCGAACTTGTAAGCTTGTAAGTCTTGAGCTTTGAATATTAAGAGTCTTGATTTTTGAGCTCTGAGTGCTGAACGTTGAGCTTTGAGCTTTTATCCCATTTATTTAGTATCTCACTAAATGATCTGATTATGATAAAAGTTGGAGCGGCTGTAAGGTCAAAGCCGCGAGCACCTGTTCAGTTGCCTTGATTTTCGACTAACTAACTAGTATTCATTTATTCAGGCACTTCAATTTCTGTCAACGTATTGGACGTGGACAGAACGAAATCGACTTCCGTTAAAAACTCGTCAATCTTTTTTTCTAGCTGTTCGTATTCGTCACGCAACTTGAGCGGATCAACGATTTTTGCTTCGTGTTTTTCACGATAACTTTTCGTCAACTCATTACTTTCTTCGACTTTTAACTTTGCTTCCCGGCCATATAGCACTTCTAATTGGCGGTCTAGCTGTTCTTTGACCTCTGCATTAATCGCTTCCACGTCATCTGTCATCGATGAGAACTCACGCTTCATTTTTTGTAGAAGCTCCTGCTCGTATTGGATCGATGTTTTGCGTTCAATCGCTTCAGCAACCGTATATGTATGACCAGCAATTTCAACATTCGTTTTCGCATTCGATAAAACAATCGCTGACTTAATCGCATTTCGGCGTTTAATTAAAGCTAACGTCGATTGATAGCTGGCACGTGCTTTCTCTTCAAACTCCTTCACAGAAGCAAAGCCACTGACCGGTTTATTACCGACATGGTATTGAATCAATGGAGTAGAATTCATCGTCGAATGAATCCGTTTATCTAATAGTTTCAGCTCCGCTAAGGCTCTCGTAATTGATATTTTCATCTATGAATACCTCCATTTTTTATAACTATATCATAATAGGTTAATACATACATAGTTGGAAGACTTTCATACCTTCTTTTGAAATTTCTTTTTCAATATTCGTATTTGTCCCAGATGTTACACAAACGCATCAGGATCAGCTAGTTTCATAAACTGATATAGCTGATCACCTGTAATCTCTTTCCCAATACGACCCATCATAAAATTGTACGGATAGCCCGCAATATCTGGTTCATTCGTTTGGATGTCTTCAAAGCGACTCGCCTGCAACATGCTTTTTAGCAATTGTTTATATGCGTAAGCATCTCCGTTCGTTATTTGCAAATCCCAATGCCAATGATATTCTAGTGAAATAATGATTTTACTTTCTAATGAAGGATTAGCGGTCACTGTTTGGACTAGCTGCTTCGCTATTCCTTGCCCCCTAAAGTTCGGAGCGACCTCGACTACACCTAGCGCACGAACGAAAGGTAGCTTGATCCACCGTTCTTCTTTTTCAGGTGGCAATACGACCGTATAGCCGATAATCGTATCACGATCAATGGCTAAAGACATCGTTACTTCCTCACTCAGCGCCGCTCGTAACGTCGCTTGCTGACGATCAGGCTCGCGAAATCGATTGAGTAAGGCATGAAATGTAAGCCTTTTCATATCATTATGAACTTGCTCTTGATTGGCAATAATTCGCATCATCTACATCCTCCGTTCTCTTTTTTTCCAAAATAAAAAACTCTTTCTTCTACGAAAGAGCTGAAAACGGCAGAAAATATCCTAGGAAAGAGCACTGCCGCTTCAATTTCTCACTCCCCGAAGAAATGAAACTTACGAAATGTATGGCAGGTCTCCTGACTCGTGCTTCCTTTTACTTTGAGCCTTCCCGTATAAGCAAGCTTATACAGTGGTCTTCTCATTTCATCCACACTTACAGTTGCGGGGACAGCTTTGGCTTCGCACCAAATTCCCTATTAAGTCGACTTCGACACCGTCAATTCCGAATATTCTGTTATTATTTTATAATACAGGAAAAACAAAGAAAAAGCAAAAGGCTGCCTTCATGAAGACAGCCCCTTTGATCCCTCTTTACACTTCCTGATGTTGATCAGCAATATGCTTATCGTAAAAAGCAGCCATTGATGCTTGAATGTACGGAGCTAACCATAAATAGCCGATTCCGAATGTGAGTAATGCTAAAAACGCCCAGCCGATAAAGCTTAAATATAATACAAAATAACTCCACTTATAACCCTTCATACGGCGTTTACTTTCTGTAATAGCTTCAAGCATTGATAGTTCAGGATGATCTTTCATAATAAAATATGTTTGCGAATAAGAAAAAGCTTTAATAATCCCAGGAATAAGCAACAATAATGACCATAAAAAGACGAAAATCCCGATTAAGATGGAAACACCAACTGTCTTAAACGCTAAACCCATATTGGCATAGATAGAAAATACATCCCCAATACTTTGACGCTCTCCTCGAACTAAATGTAAAAAGAACCAATACATTGCTGAAATGGAAAAAGGAATCATAACAAAGCTAATGAATAAACTAAAAAGGTCCCCTTCCATAGATGTATTCGTTTGATCCACCCAATTCTCGAGCCCTCCGACAGCCACAATATCAAAAATTGTCGGTATGATCCCACCAATCAGAAACATGATCAGCATTAGGACGACAGCGATTCCCCAACTTCCGGCTAAAGCGTCTCTCGCATCTTTTTTAATACTTGCAATACGAACATTCATTTTTTTGCTCCTTTCTTTTTTATGGTTAAAGTGTAACATAAATATCTATTTTG
The DNA here is from genome assembly GCA_002261155.1 of Bacillaceae bacterium SAS-127. GTDB lineage: Bacteria > Bacillota > Bacilli > Bacillales > Domibacillaceae > Bacillus_CE. The sequence continues at coordinate 2,793 of NKXN01000044.1, forward strand.
GAAATTATTTTTTATAAATAAAATAATTAAGACAAAGAGATATTTTCTCCAAGGATTTCCACCGTTTGACGTAATGGAACAAGCTTCTGTCCATCCCAGCCCCATACATTGTTCATGTATCCGAGCCGATCAGCATTGTATTGACCTGCGATATTTTGAAACATGACGAGTTCATACGTTCCATCTCGATCAAAATCGGTTGGATAAATACCTGCCAATGGCGAGACGAAACCTTGAATCGGTTGTTTTAATGTTCCGTCAAAATGATAAATGCCAGTTAAATAATCCTGTCCTCTATCTTTTAAACTTAGCGTGTAACGTTTGGGCGGACGAGAACTAATCACTTCTACGATATATTGATCGTGATAATTGACTTCATATTGACTGCCATTATTAAATACGTTCGAATCGAAAATAGGCTTCATTTTTCCTTGAATAAATGAATAGATGTACGCATAGACGATACCGCCGCTCCCTCCCGAATCAATAACGATCAGCACATCATCGACGTTATCTCCCGTCACATCACCTAAAAAAATGGTCGGATGATATCCCGAGCTCTCCTGTAAACGAATCGTCGCTATAGACTGATCGCCATACTCAACGACTAATGTAATATTTTGGACATATGGACTATCTTCTCGTTTCGTTCCAATTAAATACACTGTGTCTACTTGCCCATCTCCCGTGACGTCCCCTTGCTTGACATCGAGTATACGATCATCTCGCGGTAAAAATGACTGTACTTGTTTATTCATCCCACACCCCCTTATTCCAATTTATGCAAATGGCGTGTCCAACAATTCTTATATTGTATGTAAAAAAAGAAAACTGCTATGATAGACAAGAAAATGAAAAAAAGGGTGTCAATCATGAAAAGATATTGTGTAATCGGCGCAGGAATTTTAGGCGCTTCTACTGCTTATCACCTCGCTAAAGCAGGAGCTCACGTAACGATCATCGACCGAAAAGATGAGGGTCAAGCAACAGATGCGGCGGCAGGTATTATTTGCCCGTGGCTGTCACAGCGACGAAATAAAGCTTGGTACCGGCTCGCTAAAGGCGGTGCCCGTTTTTACCCTGAATTAATTGCGGAATTGGAGCAATTAGGTGAAACAAATACAGGTTATGCCAAGGTCGGAGCTTTAAGCTTGCATGAAGATGAAGAAAAATTAATGAAAATGAAAGAGCGTGCCTTGAAACGGCGAGCAGAGGCGCCAGAAATTGGCGAAGTAACGATTGTAAGTCCTGCGGAAGCGAAAGCTTTATTTCCGCCGCTTCGTGATGGTTACGGGGCGGTTCATGTGAGTGGAGCAGCGCGCGTCGACGGTCGAGCGCTTCGTGATGCCTTACTAAGAGCGGCCAAAAAATTAGGGGCAACTTTAATTGAAGGCACTGCACAATGGACAAACAACCGCGAAATCATCGTCAATGATCAAACCCTTACCTTTGATCAAATCATTATTACAGCAGGCGCTTGGGCGAAAGCACTACTCGCCTCATTAGGTGTTCCAGCAAATGTTGAACCACAAAAGGCACAAATCATTCATTTCATGTTGCCAAACGCTACGCCGAACCAATGGCCGGTCATTATGCCGCCGAACGATCAATACATGTTAGCGTTTGATGATCGCATCGTAGCGGGGGCAACGCATGAAAATGAAGTTGGCTTTGATAGGCGCGTGACAGCAAGCGGAGTACATGAAGTATTAGATAAGGCACTGCACATCGCCCCTGGATTGGCAGATGCCACTATCCTCGAAACCCGAGTCGGCTTCAGACCATTTACTCCCGGGTTCTTGCCAGTGTTTGGCTCACTCCCTGGACATGAAGGCATATTCTTTGCTAATGGGCTTGGCGCATCCGGCTTAACGATGGGACCTTTTATCGGAGCAGAGCTTGCTAAGCTTGCTTTAGGAGAAAAAACGGACGTACCGCTTGAAGATTATGATGTTGCTAGCGCATTGAGTTACAACGAAGAGGGAGAGCGAAAAAATGAATGATCAAACAGGTTATATATGTGTAGGTTGCGGTCAATATCATTCTGAGCTTCCAATGAACTACGGAAGTTCGGCTCCAGACTATTGGTTTTCCATAGATCTGGAAGAAAGAGAACATCGAGGAGAACTCTCTGCAGACTTATGTGTCATTGATGATGAATACTTCTTCATTCGCGGATGTATTGAAATCCCTGTTAATGGGGAAGAAGAGCCTTTTGTATGGGATGTATGGGTATCGTTGAGCGAAACCAGTATGGAGACAACCACTGATTTTTGGGAAGACGACAGAAGAGAAGAAAAGGTAGCACCAATGTTTGGATGGCTTTCCACCTCAATCTCTTGTTACCCAGAAACTTTAGATTTGAAAACAATGGTTCATACGCGAAAAGTGGGTATGCGACCTTTTATCGAACTAGAACCTACAAAGCATCCATTGTCAGTAGAACAACGAACAGGTATTACAATGACTCGTGTGAAGGAAATTGCCGAGCAATTATGTGATCAACGTGAAGAAATCTAAAATGACAAAGAGCATTGAAGGCAACCTTCAATGCTCTTTTGTTTATCTAAGCCGCCTTCCTCTTCTTCATATACCAATACAATCCGTAAATGGCGACTAAGCCAATAAATACGTAAATCACATCGGAGTAAATTCCCATGTAGTAAAGGATGATGTCCCATGATTGTCCCAATTTCGCGCCGGCGTACACAAGGAGCGTGTTCCAAATGAGGGTGCCGCTCGTTGTTAACAATAGAAATAACCATAATTTCATATTGGACATCCCGGCAGGAATGGAAATTAAGCTACGTATTAAAGGAACCATCCGGCAAAAGAAGACGGTCCAATAGCCTTTCTGATCAAACCAGTCATCCGCTTTTTGCACATCTTCTTGTTTGATTTTCAATAGATGTCCCCATCTGTCAATGATTTTCATCATTTTTTCCACATCGACGAGTAGACCGATGCCATATAAAATCAACGCCCCTGACACAGAGCCTGCTGTTGCAGCTACAATCACACCGCCCACCGTTAATGACGTGGTCGTCGTCATAAATCCCCCGAATGGCAAAATCAACTCAGAAGGAATCGGCGGAAATACATTTTCTAAGCACATCAGTAAAAAAATACCGACATAGCCAAACTGTTCTACCACTTGCTCTATCCACTGTTGCATCGCAAGCCTCCATCAAAATAGTTACTTCATTGATATATATTTTTAAAAAAACTTCAATATTCTTCGTATTTTATAATAATTTTTTCAATGAATCCACAAAATAAACCTTATATCAATTCTTTAGTAGGAGTGTAAAGCATGTGAAAAAGTCGATTGTTTGTATCATCATAATTATGTATCTCCTTCCAAATACTCACGCCACAGCTTCTAAAAAGAGCCGTGAAGAGTATGAACGAACAGGAGCAATTATTTGGGACGTTCACACCGATTTGAAGCTAGTCACACTGACGTTTGATGATGGGCCACACCCTATTTATACTCCAAAAATTTTAGATATATTAGCAAAGTATGAAGCGAAGGCCACCTTTTTTGTCACAGGGATGCAAGCAGAGAAATATCCAACCATTATTAAACGACAAGCAAAAGAAGGACATGAAATCGGCAATCACACGTACAGTCATGCATCCGGTGAAAACATCAGTGCCGATTTGTTAACAAAAGAGTTGGAAAAAACAACCCAATTAGTTACTACTCTTACTGGAAAGAAGCCTGTTCTTTATCGTCCTGTTGGTGGAGTTTACAATGATCTGATTGTTGAAACAGCCAGGGAAAGTGGCTATCAAGTTGTGTTATGGTCTTGGTATCAAGATACAAAAGATTGGCACAGGCCAAAAGCCGACAAGATCGCCCATCATGTCATCACGAACACCAAGCCAGGTAACATCGTATTATTACATGACTCCGGTGGTAACCGCATGCAAACAGTGAAAGCACTGGATACCATTTTGTCCCATTTATCCAAAAATGGATACAAATGTGTCACTGTATCCGAGATGCTGTATCAAACACAATCAAAGTTTCCATGAATAATATTAGGAGTGATCATATGCTCACCTTCCCTATCATTCACACCAATTTTTGGGATGCTGTTTTTGCCGTTCCTGCCGTTATCGTCCTGACTCAACTAATGAAAATATTTGGCCATATCCCGAAACGATACGTACCTACTATAGCCTTGTTGCTCGGCTTGTTCATTTCAGTGTTTATTAGTCATCGCCACCATCTCATTCCAGGGCTTTTCATGGGCTGGTTTTATGGTTATGCAGCAATCGGTAGCTATGCGTCACTCAAAACCGCCATCCTTGCTTTTCGCAATAGTCATACCTAGTCTATAGCTATCGGTGACCGTGTACAAGTCGTCACCGATAGCTAAATTAAAAAACACCTGCAGTCACGCAAGTGTTTTAATTGAACTCATTTACTTTTATAAACCCCCATAAGTCTTCGATCGGACAGATTCCGTGGCGAGGCACATCTTTAAACTCATAAAAGGCATAGTCTTTCCACGAATGCAAATCCACTCTAATCTCCATTTGTTCATTTTCTTTCCAAAAAAATTGGCGATTTTCATTTAATAGGCTAAGCAACTCCACACTAGTTTTTATTTCCTTAACTATGTGCGATGTATCTGTCATTATCTTTCCCCTCCTATTTTCCACCCTCTTTTAATTTCTTCTTATTATGCACCTTCTCCTTCTTTTAAATTCATATTTTTTAAAATTTTTAAACAAAGAGACTAATTAGTTTTATCCTTGTTGGAGCTGATACATTTGATAGTAGCGCCCCTGTTGTAGCATTAGCTCCTCATGGTTGCCCTTTTCGACAATTTCGCCTTGATCTAAGACGAGAATTTGGTCAGCATTTTTTATGGTCGATAGCCGGTGAGCAATTATAAAAGTCGTCCGTCCTTTTTTGAGTACTTCCATTGCTTCTTGAATGATCGCCTCCGTTTCAGTATCGATAGAGGAAGTTGCTTCATCTAAAATCAAGATCGCCGGATCAAAAGCAAGTGCTCGAGCAAAAGAGATGAGCTGCCTTTGTCCCGATGATAATGTACTTCCTTTTTCAATAACGGGTTCATCGTAGCCGTTTTCTAAATGCTGAAATACTTTTTCTGCTCCAACAGCTCGCAATGCCGCTTCCACTTTTTCTCTAGAAATACGTTCATCGTGCAAGCTAACATTCGAAGCAATCGTTCCAGTAAAAAGATATGGATCTTGCAGAACGATGCCCATATGCTCTCTGACCATTTGGTGGGGAATCGTTTGAATCTCTTTTCCGTCAATCAAAATTTCCCCCTTGTTTGCATCGTAAAACCGAAAGAGCAAATTCATAATCGAGCTTTTTCCGGAGCCGGTATGACCAACGAGTGCTACCGTTTCCCCTTGCTTCGCTTCAAAGGAAATATTTCTCAAAACATACTCACCTTTCTGATAACCAAAATAAACGGAACGAAAACTAACATCCCCACGATAGCGTTCGATTCGTTCGTCATTGACAAGCCTACCTGGCTCATCTAATAATTCAAACACACGCTCCCCCGCCACAAGGGCTTGCTCTAAATTGGCGAGTTGATTCACCATATTCGCAACTGGTTCAAATAGACGGTTAATATAATCGACGAACGCATACAGCAGCCCGAGGGAAACGATTGAACCGACGCCGAGAGAACCGCCACCAAAGTACCAAATAAAAGCCACAAACGCTAAATTTTTAACTACATCCACCAAGTTATACGACGTGAGGGCGTTTAAATTCAGCATTTTCTTTTGAAACGTAAAATGAGCTTCGTTTAACTGATCAAATTGTTCAGTCATTTCCTTTTCTCGGCGAAAAGCTTGAATGATTGTCATCCCCTGAATGCTTTCATTGATCATCGCATTGATCTCACTTAATTTCGAGCGAATCCCACGATTGTAAGTTGAAGCAAACTTATGATAAATCCACATCCATCCAGCTAAAATCGGAAGCAACAGTAAACAAATAGTCGCAAGCTTCGCATCTAAAATAAATAACGCAATAAAAATCCCTGAAATATAGATCGTACTTTTGACAAAAGTAGCAAGCACCGTCACATATAGCTCCCGAATCGCTTCTGTATCATTCGTAATGCGCGAGACGACTTTCCCCGCTGGTAATTGATCAAAATACTTAATCGGCAACCGCTGAATATGCGCAAATACATCCGTTCGCATCCGTTGAATAATTCGATTGGCTGCCTTCTGTAAATAAAATCCTTCTCCATATTGAAAGATCGCGCTAATGACTAGCAACCCAAAATAACCGACAAGTAACATCATGATTTTCGGGATTTCCGGCTCGTAAAAAGAGAGCATCTGTTTAGCGGGAATGATAGTTGCTTCGTAGCTTTTCACTTCATTTTCTTTTTGGATCGTCAATTGCCCAGCTTCATAAGTTCTTACTCCATCCATGGCGATAGGTTCTGGAACAAAGATAAACGAGCGGTCCACTTGCAAAATACGAACTTCTTTTCCTTTTTGTTCATTGTCATCAAAATAGTCGCTTCTTTTATACCAATGGTCTTCAAAGAAAACCGCATCTTTTCCTTCAACCGTTTCATACCATTTAGATTCGATCCCTAAAATATGATCATCAATCATCTTTTTCGCCACAAATGGTCCAGCTAATTCTGTCCCTACAGCAATGATCAACATCACTAATGCGATAACAATCATTTTTTTATATAGTAAGGCATAACGCCAAAGTCGTTGCCCGACACTCATCGAAGCACCTCCTTAATCGACTTCTTGAAGTTGCTGGCGTTCATATTGCTCTTTATACCAGCCTTCTCTCTGTATTAACTCATCATGAACGCCTTCTTGAATGATACGTCCAGCTTCAAATACAATGATCCAATCAGCATGCTGAACCGCCGACAGCCGATGTGAGGCGATCATCGTCGTTTTATCTTTGCGTTCCGTTCGAATATTCTCAATGATTTGTGCCTCTGTCTTAGCATCCACAGCAGAGAGTGAATCATCTAAAATTAAAATATCAGGATGTTTGATTAACGCCCTCGCAATCGAAATCCGCTGCTTTTGTCCTCCTGAAAGCGCGACTCCTTTTTCACCGACTAGTGTATGTAATCCGTCAGGCAAAGTGGCGAGGTCTTTACGTAAAGCGGCGAGATCAATCACCTTCTCCAGCTCCGCCTCTGTTGCATCTGGTTGACCGAATAAAATATTTTCACGAATCGTTCTCGAAAACAGCACATGATCTTGCGGGACATAGCCGATCCATTGCAGGACTTGGCTCTTCGCTTGTTCTTGAATATCGACACTACTAATAGCAAGTTGGCCGTCTGGATGTGGATATTGCCGCAATAATTGCTTAATAAACGTCGTTTTTCCACTTCCCGTTTTGCCTACAAGCCCGAGCGTCTCACCTTTTTTCAACTGAACATTGACCTTCTCTAAATTATTCACTTGCGAAGAAGGGTATTGAAAACTCACTTCATCAAACTGGATCATTGACGGATCATCGACACTGATCGGCTCACTAGGATCGACAACATCCTCTTCGTAACGAAGCGTCTCCTGTACACGATCAAGCGAGGCATTTCCTCTTTGCATCATGTTCATCAGCTCTCCGAAGGCAAACATTGGCCATATGAGCATTCCTAAATACACATTAAAGCTCACTAGTTCACCGAGTGTCACCTCTTGTTGAAACACCAAATACGCCCCGTACCCTAGCCCAATTAAATAGCTTAACCCTACAAAAATTTTAATCGTTGGCTCAAACAAAGCATCGATTTTGGCGACCGCCATATTTTTTTCATACACAGCGTTCGTCATTTGCTGAAAACGGCTCTCGTCTGCTCTCTCTTGCACATACGCACGAATGACACGAACGCCACCAACCGTTTCAAGCACTCGGTCGTTCATCTCACCAAAGGCATCTTGAGCTTTCGTAAAATGGTGATGAATCTTTTCCCCATATATCGTCATCAGCACGGCCATAATAGGTAGTGGCAAAACAGCTGCTAACGTTAATTTCCAACTAATGAAAAAGCCCATCGTTAATAAAATCATCAGCATATAGATCGTGGAATCAACTAACGTTAACACCCCAAACCCTGCTGTCATTGATACCGCCTTTAAATCGTTCGTCGTCCGAGCCATTAAATCACCCGTACGGTTTCGCTCATAAAAGGTCGGTGTCATCTTCATAAAATGCGCCATTAAATTCAAACGCAGCTTTCTTTCCAAAACAAACGCACCACCGAACAACAAATGCATCCAAACATACGTCAATCCATAAGACAATAGTGTTACACCTAATAAAACTAAAATATATTGCCAAAGTGCGGTGCTCGTTAAGTTGGCCATATGAATATCATCCATGACGCTCCCAACGATTTTCGGTGGAATGATCACGAGCGCACTCGCCACAAGTAAAAACACAATCGCTACCGTATAACGCTGTCGATATTCTTTAAAAAACCAACCAAGCTTCCGTAACACACTAAACACAAACACTCCTCCTTTTCAGAAATAGCTAAAAAAACAAAAAAACGCACTGTGCAAGGACAGTGCGTCTCCAAAAGACAACAAAGGCACAGAAGGTCACTCCTCCTGCGCCAATAGTTTAGCTTTATGTCATAAATATAGGCAGGCTAAGTGATGAGTATGAAAAAATTGAACATTTCCTGTTACTTGAATCATCAGTAGCCCCTCCTTTTTTAACATTTAATAAGTTTCATTATATTACCATTTCATGGAGATGAAGTCAATTGTTTATTCGAACATTTTGTGAATTCTAATTGTTGTTTATCCCCTCATTTAGCCCTCTTAATACCTTTTCAGCGGTTAGACTAGTTACTAATCTGATTATTGATTTCTGTTTCTCCTATAAATCTATCTCTTTTCCGATTCGATTATATTGCCTTCTTTATCAAAATACACATCCATTAACGGATATTTCGCCTTTTTATTGGCTAAATCTAAGCTCATGTTTTTATGCCAAGCAAATACTCTTACTTCATTGGATGATTTTGTATATTCATAATCATATGTGATCTCCGGGTCATCATTAAAGTAAATAGTTTTCAGCCAATTTCCATTTTTGCCATCATACGCATCTACCGTCACCTTTCCATTAATTAATTTAGCTCCTTGAAAATCGATGACTTTTTCAATTCGATCATCCGCTAGCTTTTTGTAATGAGCAAAATATAATTTTTTTCCTATAATGCCGACTGTTGTGATCAAACCCACCACAAGTAGTATGCTCATCACCTTTTTTATTTTGGATGTTCTCATATTCACGCTCCCCTTTTGGTTACCTATGCTCACAATAGTGTAATATTACATTATTTTAATTAAAATACCAATATAAATTTAACCAAAACTGAAAAACCCGCCCATTAAGATAGGCGGGTTCAATCTTTTATCAGCTCTGTTTCATAAAATAATCTTCTAATTGGTCACGCAACGCTCGCTTTAAAAACTTGCCGACCGATGTTTTCGGGATTTCTTCCATAAAAACGATATCGTCCGGTAGCCACCATTTTGCAAATTGAGGAGTTAAATAATCCATTAATTCTTGCTTCATGATTGTTTGATCGAAGCCATCTTTTAACACCACACAGGCGACTGGTCGCTCTTGCCACTCTGGATGAGGGACGGCGATGACGCTAGCTTCAAACACAGCCTCGTGTCCCATTAATGCGTTTTCCAAATCAACGGAAGAAATCCACTCCCCGCCACTTTTTATTAAATCTTTCGTGCGGTCGACCAGCTTAATGACCCCTTCTTCATCAACCGTGGCGACATCACCTGTATAGAGCCACCCATCTCGAAATGCTTGTTCCGTACGATCATCGTGATAATATTCATCTGCAATCCACGGGCCACGAATGAGCAACTCGCCCATATCCACTCCATCCCAATTAACTTCGCCGCGATCATTAATCACTTTCATTTCCAGACCGGGTACGATGATCCCTTGCTTAGCACGCTGATCTAATTTTTCTTCTTCTGACAAATCGGATTGATAGCTTTTTAACCGAGCTAATGTCGCTAGTGGACTTGTTTCCGTCATTCCAAAAGCATGGAGAAAAGGAACGTTAAATTTCGTTTCAAACGCACGAATCATTCCTGCCGGAGCAGCTGATCCACCACAAAGAACAGCTCGTAAGCTCGACGTGTCATAATCTCCTGCTTCTAACTCTTTTAATAAACCGAGCCAGATCGTCGGCACACCGGCTGTGACGGTGACACCTTCTTCAACAATCAGCTCCGCTAGCACTTTTGGTGTAAACTGTGGCCCTGGTAACACTTGTGTCGAGCCGAACCAAGTATTCGCAAACGGCATCCCCCAGGCGTTTGCATGAAACATCGGCACAACTGGCATCGCGACATCGGATTCGGAAAGAGCCGCTGTATCCGCTAACCCGAGGGCATAACTATGTAACACAATCCCTCGATGAGAGTATACGACCCCTTTCGGATTTCCTGTTGTTGCTGATGTGTAGCACATACCCGCTGGATCATTTTCATCAATATCTTTAATAAAAGCCTCGTTAGGATTCCCTTCCGCAAGCAACTGTTCATACGAATACACCGGCTGTAGCGTCGTTTTCGGTAGCTCTGCTTTATCGGTCATTATAATAAATGCTTTCACTGTTGGCAGTTGATCCGCAAGTTTTTCCACAAGTGGAACGATATCTTCATCAACAAACAGCACTTGATCCTCGGCATGATTAATGATGTAGACGATATGCTCCGGTGACAAACGAATATTAATCGTATGCAACACCGCGTGCATTCCTGGAATAGCGAAATACGTTTCTAAATGACGATGATGATTCCACGCCAACGTGCCAGCACGCTCGCCCGTTTGTAAGCCGAGCTTTTTCATCGCGCTCATTAAGCGGCGTGTACGCTCCCCAATTTCTTTATAAGTGAAACGTTGAATACCAGTATGTGTTCTAGACACGACCGTTTTCTTCGGAAAATATTTTTCAGCACGCTCTAATAACGACCCGACAGTTAATGGCACATTCATCATTTGGACATATCCCCTTTGTTTTTTATTTTTTCGCCTGTTCTTCTAATTGTTGACGCAAAATAAATTTCTGGATTTTCCCACTGGCGTTTCTCGGCAGTTCTTCCACAAACAAATATGTTCGTGGCCGCTTATAATCAGCAAGTTTCGGGCTGGTTTTGCATAATTGCTCTAGCTCCTGTGCTGTAACACTTTCATCTTTCTTGACGATAAAGGCAATCACTTTCTCTCCCCACGTTTCATCTGGCTCCCCAATCACAGCGGCATCTAGCACACTAACGTGTTCAAATAACACATCTTCTACTTCACGAGGATAAATATTTTCTCCACCGCTGATAATCATGTCATCCACCCGATCCGCAATCCATAAGTAGCCATCCGGATCAAAATAGCCGATGTCTCCGGAATGGTACCAGCCTTGATCAAGTACACGTTCCGTTACTTCTGGACGGTTAAAATATCCTGCCATCATACTCGGCCCGCGCACAATAATTTCACCCGGTTCAAAAAGAGCAGCTATATCATTTGGATCAGATGGTTGCCCTTCCTTCGTTCTGACAATTCGAATCTCATGGTTGATCAACGGACGACCAGCTGAACCTGCTTTTGTAATTTGTTCGTCTTCCATTAGAAACGTAATGGCTGGTCCCATTTCTGTCATACCGTACGCTTGGAGAAATTGGACACCAATCTGCTCTTGACAAGCTCGAACTAACGCAGGAGCCATCGGAGCAGCGCCGTATAATCCGAGAGTTAAAGAGGACGTATCATATTGACTTAAGTCTTCTTGCAAAAGCATATTCCACATCGTTGGTGCAGCAAAAAATTTCGTGATGTTTTCTTCTTGAATCAATGAAAGTACTTTTTGAGGGTGAAACTGATGAAGGATGACATTGCTTCCACCAGCATGAATGCGCGGTAAAAAAGCACAATGAAGTTCGGCGCAGTGAAACATCGGTGCGGTCACAAGTCCGCGATCGTGATCGGTTAGCTTCGTCGCATGAATGAGTGCTTGTGATTGTTCAATCATATCGCGATGCTTATGCATCACCCCTTTAGGACGACCAGTCGTGCCACTCGTGTACATAATCGCGTATAAATCATCTTCGTCGACAGCTGCCACTGGTTTTTCCGTTGATTGATGCTGGATGTTCTCTTGATAACTCGCAGCATAGTTCGGAGTGTCCGCATCTGTATACCAAAACGCAACTTGCGGAAAACGTGATTCAATCGCCATGATTTGATCCTCCAAAGCCTGTTCAAATAGCACAATTTTCGGCTTAGCGTCGTTTAAAATATAAGCCGTTTCCTCTGCCATTAACCGAAAGTTAATTGGATTAAATACCGCACCGATTTTACAACAAGCAAAGTAAGCGGTTGCTAGTTCTTCGCGGTTATATAAATAAGTAGAAACAATATCTCCTTTTTTAACGCCTTCACCTAGAAAGGCATTCGCTAGCTTATTCACTTCTTCGTTCCACTCTCGATACGTATAGCGATTGCCGCTTCTCGCATCATATAACGCCTCTTTATCGGCATATTGATGAACTGTCAATTCAAATACATCACCAATCGTTACGTACATATTGAGTTCCCTCCTCATTTAGAAAACGGTTACATTTTTTGATGAAATCTTTGTCGCAACTGATATTTTAGTATTTTGCCTGACGTATTCCTTGGCAGCTCGTCCACAATGATTACTTGACGTGGTACTTTGTAGCCAGCGAGCTTTTGTCGGCAAAACCCGCGGAACTCTTCCTCATCAAACGTTGCGTCGGGCTTTAAGACAACGATAGCTGTCACCATTTCTCCCCACACTTCATCAGGCACGCCAATGGTTGCCGCTTCTAAAATACTCGGATGCTCATACATCACTTGCTCGACTTCAATTGAATACACATTTTCCCCGCCGCTAATGATCATGTCTTTTTTACGGTCAACAAGCGTCGTATAGCCTTCCTCATCAGCAACGGCTAAATCGCCGGTGTACAACCAACCATCCTTTAACGCTCGCTTCGTTTCTTCCGGCTTCTTATAATATTCCTTCATCACTGTCTCCCCACGAATGACAAACTCACCGATCATTCCAGGAGGTGTCTCTTTCCCTTCTGAATCGACGACTTTCACTTCCGTTAAAAAAATCGGCTTCCCGCCTTTACCGAGATGATACTTATGTCCTTCAGGATCAAGAATGATTCCCCCTGGCCCTGCTTCAGTTAACCCACATAAATTATAAAACTGATCCGTTTGAAAAAACTTCATACTTTGCTTCACAATTTCAGGTGGCATCGGAGCCGCTCCATACCCACATCGTTTAATAGAAGAAAGGTCGTACGCTTCCTTATTCGGCACTTGTAAAATGAAGTTGTACATCGCTGGAACCCCAAAGAAATGGGTAATTCGCTCATCTTCAATCGCTTGTAACACTTGAACAGGATCGAATTCACGATGAATGACGTGAGTTGCTCCTAAAATTACGCCAGCGACTAAAAATAAATTCAGCTGAGCGGAGTGAAACAAAGGAGCAAGATGAAGAAAACGATCATTTTGATTAATCCCCATCCCGACCATCATCGTCAAACCCACATTAAAAATACGACGATGATCGAATAGCGCTCCCTTTGGCTGCCCTGTCGTTCCAGAGGTATACAGAATTTCAAGGTCATCACTCTCTAATACAATAACTTCTGGCTCGTTCCTATTGTCAGAAAGAAGCGATTGAAAACTAACATGACTCGTCGTTTCTCCTACAACGATCACCGCTTTCACAGCTGTTTGTTTTTTCGCTGCTTGAATGATCGCTTCATATTCTTGATCACAAAAGACAAACTGGGTATCCGATTGACCCAAAATATAATAAACTTCAGGAGCAGTGAGGCGAAAATTGATTGGGACAACAACAGCGCCGATTTTCGCACTAGCAAAATAAGCCAATGCAAAATAATCGGAGTTTTTCATCATGAGAGCGATTTTGTCTCCTTTTTGTATACCAAGGTCTAACAGCCCATGAGCTAGCCGATTCACTTGCTCATTAAATGCTTCATACGTGTACTCTCTACCATCACAATGAACCGCTCGTTTTGTCGGATAATTTCTCGCATTTAATGTTAAATAGTAGCCGATATCCATTTATTTTCCCCTCCTTTGTCGTTTCACCTATATACTATTGCAATTTATATGCCAACGACAAAAGAGCCTACCTTAACGGAAATCTCGATGAATGATTGTCTCATTCATGAACAAACAGACGACAGCTGTACAAAAAATGGACAGTTTTACAACTGATATCTTTTCAACTTTTCATATAAGCCCGACCGACTAATCCCTAGCAACCTAGCCGCTTTCGCTTTGTTGCCATTAACCTCTTCCATCACCTTTTGAATCGCTGACATTTCGGCCTGTTCCGTTAATGAATAAGACTGATCATGTGACAACGAAGCCGTTTCTATCTTCGCTGTTAAGTATTCCGGCAAATCTTCCATTTGAATATTGCCCGTTTCCGCAAATGTCATCGCCCGTTCTAAAATATTTTTCAACTCACGAACATTCCCCGGCCAATCATAATGCAATAAACAGCGAAAAGCATCGGCTTCTATCCCCGTGACACTTGTACTAAGCAGCCGATTCAATTGTTTCATTATATGGTTGATTAATAATTTCACATCCCCTCTTCGCTCTCTTAAAGGTGGAATATGTAACGAAATCACATTCAACCGATAGTATAGATCCTCACGAAACTCGCCGTTTTTAACCATTTCCTCTAATGGTCGATTCGTCGCCGCAATAATTCGTACATCGACATGCACACGCTCCGTTCCTCCCACCCGGTAAAACTCTCGATCTTGAATCACTCGTAAAAGTTTTGCTTGTAAAACTAACGACATATCCCCGACTTCATCTAAAAATAGTGTCCCACCATTCGCTAAATCGAACTTTCCAATTTTCCCTTTGCGGTTCGCCCCAGTGAATGCCCCTTCCTCATAGCCGAAAAACTCGGATTCTAGCAATTGTTCGGGAATCGCGGCACAGTTTACTTCGACAAAAGGTCCACCTTTTCGTGCGCTGCTGGCATGAATCGCATGAGCAAATAGCTCCTTCCCGGTACCAGACTCTCCCCGAACTAAAATCGTTGAGCGACCTTTCGCGGCTTTGGCGGCACTTTTCTTCAATTTATCTACATAGCGATCCTCCGTAATAATTTCCTCCCATGTAAACCTAGCTTGCTCTGATTTTTTCAATTCACTTAAATAATAAGCGGCCTTGCTTTCTGCTTTTTCGAGCTTTTTAAACAAAATACTGACTTCATTTAACTGACGATACATCACTTTTCCGAGCACACCAATCACTTTTTCACCTTGAAGAATCGGAATGCGATGAACAATGTACTTAATGCCGTTCACTTCCATAAAGTCACTGAATTCCGCCTCCTCTGTGTGAAGCGCCTTCGATAGATGGAAATGAGGAAATACTCGATCGACAGGCTGCTGCAACACATCTTTTTGCTTTAAGTTAAATAGCTCTAGTAAAGCGGGATTAACCATCTCAATATTGGATTGTTCGTCGATCATAATAATGCCATCATACGCATGCTCAATCGCCGTATCCAATTTCCGCTTGAACATCAATGCTCTCACGATATCCGTTTTCGTAGCAAGACCAACCACCTTCTCCTCTTGATCAAGCACAATACCCGTTCCTACCTTACTTACTTTGACGACTTCTGCTACCTCTTCAAATGTCATATCCTCTGGCAGTGTCACTGGTTGATCAATAATATAACCCTGTATGCTCATCGACAAAGGCTGCTCATTTAACACCATTTGATATAAAGAACTTCGGGTAAACACACCGATCAGTTGACGGTTGTTATTCGTGACAGGTAACGTATTCCATTTATTTTTCTTCATCATTACGAGCGCCTCTTTTAACGTAGATGTTTCACGTAGCGTTTCTGTGATGGGTGTCATAATATCTTTTATATGAGTCAAGGCAATGCCCCTTTCTTTTATGAATTTTCACAATATTTTAACTTCATATTAACATGATTTGTTTGTCGAAAACACTTTTAGACAAGAGCATTTATAGGCAAAATTCGTGTATGTCATGTTTTTTTGTAACTTTCCTAGAAGTTTTGTCGAACATCTTTCATTTTCTCAATAAAGTGGGCATAATACATACTGTTGTGTGGATTAAAATATGAATGAAAAATTAGGAGACTGAAAAAATGGAAAAAATGGAACCAGATTTAGTTACAGAGATTATGTGTAAGCGTCATTTGATGATCCAGACGGGGATGACGAAGGGATTAGGCCACAGAGAGACGATTAAGTATAGCCAGGAATTAGACAAACTCATTGCGAAATATCAAACAATCAGCAAAAGTTTCCACTCATTCAACGACTAATGTGAAATGAAACACAACACGAAAAGACAAGTCTTCCGAACAAAAATAAACAGAAACTTATGAAATTGCATAAAAGTATGAGATAATAGCAATGAACGAAAATATGCAAGTTAGGAAGTGACGAAATGTCTTACTACAATAACAGACGTACAGAACCTTTACCGAGTGAAGATGTTGCTACATGGGAATGCGTAGCAGATGACTGTAACGGCTGGATGAGAAAAGACTTTGCAACAGCAGACGCCCCAACATGTCCGTTTTGCGGGTCAGAAATGAAAACAGGAACACGCCACATCACCGCCCTCAAAAACAACAATTTACATAAGTAATGAAAAGCGAAAAGCGCTGATCAGCGACGTATGGACTGGAACGTGCCGCATGAGATAAAGGAAACACGATGAACGATAGTGAATCGATGTTGACTTATCGCAAGGAGGAGCGTGGAAGTACACTAGTCGCTAGCACTTGGAGCTGGAAATGAAAAGCGGAGCCGACTGTTTAGACACGACAAGCAAATGTTCTGACGCTGGAAAGGCGGTGAGCCTTGTAAGTGGCAGGTTATTTGACTCGAGTGTCTAGGAGGCGGAGCTGGACAATGAAAAGCGGAAGGCATCGGTCAGCCATAAGTCTGGCCGATGCAACTATCAAACCGAAGAGTCGGTCTTTAGCACCCAATAGCAATCCAAAAAAAGGAAGGTCGACTTAATCTACCGCCTCCGCCTTCTCTGCTACGTACAAACGATACATGTTCTCTACTTCTTGCTGCACTCGCTCTCTTAACGCATTCGGTTGCACAACTTCTGCTTGAGAC
>NKXN01000045.1 GCA_002261155.1 Bacillaceae bacterium SAS-127
GGGGCGAACCGAGCGAAGAATCTTCCCTCTTGTTGATAAGCGCTGTTCTCTTAATTGATCATAAATCTCTTGATGAATGGAGATACGTAGCACGCGATCTTCGTTTTCTTTTTTCACAAAAGGACATGATTGGCAACTTCCTTTAGGGGGCTTGAATTCATGATAGCCTTGCCGATTCGTTGTTTTATAATAAAATGGGACACCACATGGACAGGCATAGAGATCCTCGTTCACCTGTTTAAACTGATAACGACGACACTTAGGATGATCTTTCGTGGCGAATCGACGATAAGACATATAAACAAAGAAGTCTCGTTTAAACAATTTTCGGGCAAGAGTGGCATTGTAGTACCCGGAGTCTAAAGCGATTTCTTTCGCATATTGCCCGAATAATTTCTTTAATTGGTCAACTTGTCCAATCAATTGACGCTGTCCAGGAATATTCGCTGCCGTGACATCCGTTGCGATGATAAAGGTATGAAGAGAGTCCACTACCCGATGTTCAAAATACGCAAATCGTCCGCGCGCATCGTGTTTCACAGATAAACGTGCGTCAGAATCGACCGGACTTACATTTGTTTGTTTTTCCTCTGTTTTCGCTACTTTCGCTTTTAGAGGTTTTTTCCCACGGCGCGCACGATGCTCATTAATGATCGCTAAATCTTCTTCTTTTTCTTCTATAATTTTCTCTTCTATCCAGGTTTCACGAACCCGTTTATTTGCATTAGCTTTTAACTCTGTTTCATCGGCGACCCATGTTTCGTTCGCAATAAATCCTTCTTTGTGAATGAAACGAAGGCAATGATGAAAAAGCTCCTCCCAGAACGTCGCATTTTGTAGACGTTGTGAAAGAAACTTAGAAATCGTCGAATGATCTGGAATCTTTTCTTGTGGAGAGATACCTAAAAACCAGCGATACGTGGCATTCTGTTGGACTTGACGACAGGTAAAGCGAACGGAACGAAAGCCTTCTACATACTGAATCAGTAAGATTTTCACCAACATGATCGGACCTTTTGTAGGTCGACCGATACGATGTGGATAAAATCTTGCCAACTGTTTCGTGACAAAATCCCAATCCATGACTTGGTCTATCTTTACTAAATGATGTGCAGCATCATACATCATTTCATAATGTTTTCGATTCTCCGCCATCTCTTGTCTAGAATAAGTAACGTACATGAAAAACTCTCCTCGCTTCATTTGATTCACGAGGAGAGTTTACCTAGGATTTCACAATTTGTCCATTGTCTAGGTTGTTTTTCAACAGTATGAGCCAACTCCTTAGAGGAGTTGGCTGATCGGTATTATGCATTTTCTAATAATGATTTAGCTCGTGACACTACGTTGTCTACTGTAAATCCGTATTCTTTCATTACTAATTCACCTGGAGCTGAAGCACCGAATTGATCAATGGCAATAATATCACCTTCATCACCCGTATAACGCTCCCAACCTAAAGAGGCACCCATTTCAATGGCAAGTCGCTTCTTCACAGATTTCGGAAGGACGGAACGCTTGTATTCTTCTGTTTGCTGTTCAAATGACTTCCATGAAGGCATGCTCACAACCGATGCGTGAATACCATCTTGAAGTAGGGCCTGTTGTGCTTCCACCGCTAAGCCAACTTCAGAACCTGTTGCAAGGAGAAGAAGATCTGGTGTTTCTTTCTCAGAAGCAGAGATGATATACGCTCCTTTTGCCACTCCTTCTTCCGCTGTTTGAGCCGTTCCTTGAATTGTTGGTAAGTTTTGACGAG
The DNA here is from genome assembly GCA_002261155.1 of Bacillaceae bacterium SAS-127. Lineage (GTDB taxonomy): Bacteria > Bacillota > Bacilli > Bacillales > Domibacillaceae > Bacillus_CE. The sequence continues at coordinate 1,760 of NKXN01000045.1, forward strand.
TAAGCACCAATACAGACGGAGTAGCTTTAGATGTAATTGCTAATTTCCAAGCAGCCGCTGTTTCATTTCCATCTGCCGGACGCAATACATTCAAGTTAGGAATTGAACGCAAGGAAGACAACTGTTCAATTGGTTCATGCGTCGGTCCATCCTCTCCTACTGCAATACTATCATGAGTGAAGACGTAAGTAACAGGGAGCCCCATTAAAGCTGCTAAACGGATCGCTGGACGTAAGTAATCAGAGAAAACAAAGAATGTTCCACCAAATACTTGAAGGCCTCCATGAAGCGCCATTCCATTCATCGCCGCTCCCATCGCAAATTCGCGAACACCAAACCAAATATTACGTCCTTCATAAGTTGTCGCTGAAAAATCTTCAGCATTTTTAATCATCGTTTTGTTGGAGCCCGCAAGATCGGCAGAACCACCAATAAATGTTGGAAGATTGTTAGCAATCGCGTTAATAATCTCACTTGAAGATGAGCGACTAGCAATGCTCTTTCCTTCTTCATAAGTAGGAATATCCTTTTCCCATCCTTCAGCCAAATCGCCATTAATAGCAAGCTCAAGCTGATCGCCAAGTTCAGGATATTGCTGTTTATATTGGACAAACAACTGATTCCACTCGCTTTCTTTCGTTTGTCCTGGTTGAATGCTCGTTTCTTCAAAACGAGCATACACTTCATCAGGCACATAGAAATCTTCTTCAAACGTCCATTCGTAAGCTTCTTTCGTTAATTTCCGCTCATCCGCACCTAGTGGAGCACCGTGGACATCCGATTTACCTGATTTATTTGGTGAGCCGTAACCAATAACAGTTTTTACTTCAATCATAGTTGGGCGATCTGTATCTTTTTGCGCCGCTTCAATTGCTCCTGCAATCTCTTCCATATCATTTCCATCTTCTACACGTAAGTATTGCCAACCGTATGACTCGAAACGACCTTTTACACTTTCTGAGAAGGATTTATCAAGATCGCCATCAAGAGAGATATCATTGGAATCATAAAGTACTACTAATCGCCCTAACTTCAAGTGACCCGCTAGAGATGCCGCCTCCGCTGCAACACCTTCCATTAAGTCACCATCGCCACATAATGTGTATGTATAATGATTAATCACATCGATGTCTTCTTTATTATAAACAGCTGCTAAATGGCGTTCTGCCATCGCCATTCCTACCGCCATTGCAATTCCTTGTCCAAGAGGTCCTGTCGTTGCTTCTACTCCGTCTGTATGACCGTATTCCGGATGTCCAGGTGTTTTGCTTCCCCATTGACGGAAATTTTTGACTTCTTCCATCGAAAGGTCATAACCGGATAAATGAAGCAAGCTGTATAATAACATCGATCCGTGACCAGCCGATAACACAAAGCGATCACGATTAAACCACTTTGAATTTTTAGGGTTATGATTTAAAAAACGGCTCCAAAGAGTGTATGCCATAGGAGCAGCCCCCATCGGTAAACCAGGGTGACCAGAATTGGCTTTTTCAATCGCATCGATCGAAAGTGTACGAATCGTATTTACTGCTAATTGATCTACTTTATCAAACATCACAAACATCCTTTCTTCCACGCATAATAGTCATTCTTAATATTATAGGTCTTTGTCCAAATATACAAGAAGTAGGTGAATTCCTCTTTAATTTTCTTGTATAACCACAAAAAGCTGGGAAATCCCAGCTTTAATGCATTCTTTTTTTGTTTTGTATATCTTTAATTTTCTTAGGTGTCACTTCATTGCCTTCTGGGTCAAACACTCTAACCGTTTCAACCGTATTTTTCATAGAACTACGAAACGCTTTTAAATATTCTTGGCGTAAATTCATTTGCTCTTGTTTTTCATCATCGGTTAGCCCTTGTGATTTGGACTTTTTAGACAATTCGTTGATTCTAGCGATTTTTTCTGCAGACAGCATGCTATTCCCTCTTTTCCTGACAACTTCGCACACTATTCTACTAAAGAAATAGCGGTCAAACAAGCAAGATGTTACTTATTACTCTCTTGTTGGTTTTCCATATATTCCTTATATCGTCGATGAACAGTTGCTTTCGAAACATCAAATCCAAATCCTCTTAAAGTAGCTGCAATCTCACCGAACGTAAGCTGGTTATGTCGCAATTGAACAATCTCTTCTATAGGGATTTCTTTGCGGTCTCTGCCGGAATGGTTTCCTCGGTTTTTTAAGTTTTTTTCCGGTTGATATCCATTTTCTACAGCACGCTTCATGCCTCGTTTTATTTTTAAATTATGTATCTTTCTTTGATATTCTTCCACCATACTAACAATATTAATGACCATTGAATCAGATTCAGATAACTGCAATTCTCCTTCATCGGCGATAGTATACACTTTCGCCCCCTCTTTAAATAAAGAATGCAAAAGAGCGATCTTGGCATTACCGCGACCAATCCTCGTCTCATCTTGAATGAGCACAACTTGAACCAGTCCCTCTTTTACAATATCCAACAATTGCAAAATACCTTCTCTATCAAGTTCATAACCACTAGCTTGATCCTTGATCACCGCTTCCACTTCATATCCATATGTTCTAGCTAGCTGTAATAGTTCCTCTTCTTGTCGTTCAAGTGACGTTTCTTGTGAATCTTTTTTTGTGCTCACTCTACAATAAATAATTGCTTTCATACAAAACTAGTCCTTTCTAAAAGCTAATTGATTCTCAGAATAGGATGAATCAGCTGAGTTCACCGGAAGGACCAAGACGTCACCAACTTGAATCATTGCGGTATTCAGTTGATTCTCAGCCTGAACCCAAATAATAAAATCCTCTTGCTTCATTCCATTTATCTTATGATACTTTTCGGCGATCGTCCATAATGAATCTCCTTCTTGCACAACGACTTCTAAATACTGATCACTATCCTCACTTAGACTAAAAATTAATATAATACCTGTAACTATCGTAGTAACAATAAATAATAACACAATAGAATAATTTTTTATGAAAGCTTGCATTGGAACAACCCCTTAACCGAATATTCGTTCGTACTCTTGCTTTTTATTTTATTAAGAACATCTGTTTGTGTCAAGTGTATTTTCGAACTTATGTTTGTACCAAATTTTCAAACATGATATAATAAAGAAAAGAGTCGAATTGAAGAGGTGCAAACGATGACGAAAATTTCGAAAAGGCAACAAGATATTTTAGATTTTATTAGGCAAGAAGTGAGAGCTAAAGGATATCCCCCTTCCGTTAGAGAAATCGGGGAGGCGGTTGGTCTTGCCTCAAGTTCAACCGTACACGGACATCTTGCACGCCTTGAAAGCAAGGGGTACATCCGGAGAGACCCTACAAAACCACGGGCAATTGAAGTGCTTGAAATCGACGAAACTGTTCCGAAACAAAATGTAATCAACGTACCATTAATAGGAAAAGTAACCGCAGGACTCCCAATCACAGCGATTGAAAATGTAGAAGAATACTTTCCGTTGCCTGAAAGACTTGCCTCAGGGGATGAACATGTCTTTATGCTAGAAATCGTGGGCGATAGCATGATCGAAGCAGGTATCTTAAATGGCGATTATGTAGTTGTTCGCCAACAACAAACAGCGAAAAATGGCGATATCGTCGTTGCTATGACCGAGGAAGATGAAGCGACAGTTAAACGTTTCTTTAAAGAAGAAGATTACATTCGATTACAACCGGAAAACTCTTCAATGGCACCAATCATCTTAAAAAAAGTAACCATTCTCGGAAAAGTAATCGGCGTCTTCCGCCAAGTTCATTAAAAACTCAAGGCTTGCCCATAAAGGATGAACCTTCTTATGAGCAAGCCTATTTTTTATTTCTATAACAAATTAAAAAATTTTTACACATATCATTTCCAGTTTGTATGCAATTATGTTACCTTAAACAAGGATCTAATTTATTCCAATAGTTTTAGTTTGAAAATTTTAATGATGAGAAATGGAAAGGTGAAAGATATGTGTGGTTTTATAGGCTGTGCCTACGATGAAATAGATATTGTTAATCAATTATCAGATCAACAGTTTAAAAATATGAATGATATTATTTATCATCGAGGTCCAGATGAAGAAGGTTATTATCAAGACGATTATGTTCAGTTTGGTTTTAGAAGATTAAGCATCATCGATATCGAGAGCGGCACTCAACCGTTGTCTTTTGAAAATGAAAAGTATTGGATTATTTTTAATGGTGAAATTTATAATTATGTAGAGTTGAGAGAAGAGTTAGAGCAAGAAGGTGTAACATTTAACACATCTTCTGATACAGAAACAATCATCGCCTTATATAGTCGGATAAAGGAGAAAACCGTGGACAAGCTACGCGGAATGTTCGCCTTCGTTATTTGGGATAAGGAACGAAAAGAGCTTTTCGGTGCACGAGACCCTTTTGGCATCAAGCCCTTTTTCTATAAAGAAGACGGTAACCGAACATACTTTGCCTCTGAAAAGAAAAGTATTTTGCAGGCGATGTCTGATACCCAATTAAATAATGATGCCCTGCAACATTATTTAACCTATCAGTATGTACCTGAACCAGAAACGATGGATCGTGACATATATAAATTGGAGCCCGGTCATTATTTCACGAAAAAAATCGGAGAAAAAATGCAATTTCACCCTTACTGGAAAGCTTCCTTTTCTCCCATCTTACGTTCTGAAACTGACTATGTAAAAATGGTACAAGATGCGCTATTCGATTCTGTTAACGTTCATATGCGAAGCGACGTACCGGTTGGTTCGTTTTTATCAGGAGGCATCGATTCATCCATTATTGCTACGATTGCTAAAACGTATCATCCTAACATTAAGACGTTCTCTGTCGGCTTTGAACATAACGGGTTTAGCGAGATTGATGTAGCTAAAGAAACCGCTGAAAAATTAGGACTAGAAAATATTAGCTATGTTATCTCTCCTGAAGAATATATGAAGGAACTCCCTAAAATCATTTGGCACATGGGTGATCCACTGGCCGATCCAGCCTGTGTACCACTCTACTTCGTCGCTAGAGAAGCAAGAAAGCATGTCACAGTTGTATTGTCCGGTGAAGGTGCGGATGAATTATTCGGTGGTTATAATATTTATCGCGAACCCCAATCATTAAAGCTCTTTAATTATATACCTTCTATGTTTAAAGTGCTTCTTAAAAAAGTATCACAAATGATGCCTGAGGGAATGAAAGGGAAGAGCTTTATTGAACGTGGAGTGACGCCGATGGAAGAGCGATATATCGGAAACGCCAAAATGTTCGAGGAGCAGGAGAAACAAATTTTACTCCCAAACTATCAGTCTGGCATGGACTACATGAATATTACTAAACCATTCTATAACGAAACAATCGGTTATGATGATGTGGATCGTATGCAATATATCGATATCCACACTTGGATGCGCGGTGATATTTTACTAAAGGCTGACCGTATGACGATGGCGCATTCGTTGGAACTGAGAGTACCTTTTCTAGATAAGCGAGTATTTGAAGTAGCCTCTCAAATACCTACCGAATTGAAAACAGCTAACGGCACAACCAAATACATTTTACGTAAAGCAGCTGAAGGAATTGTGCCAGACCATGTGTTAAATAGAAAAAAACTAGGGTTCCCTGTTCCAATTAGACATTGGTTAAAAGATGAAATGTATGATTGGGCGGTTCAGATCATTAAGACGAGCGGAACTGACCACCTGATCAATAAACAATATGTTCTACAATTATTAGATGATCATTGCCAAGGCAAAGGAGATTACAGTCGAAAAATCTGGACAGTTCTAATCTTTATGATTTGGCACGCTGTGTTTGTCGAAAAACTATATGATCGCCAACTAGCTGGAGCATAATAAAAAAATAAGGCTATCTAATAAGTCCTCAAAATGAAACAGGTGAAGAAAACGAGTCGTTTTCTTCACCTGTTTTTAATCTTTCTTTTATTATTGAAAGCAACAGTATTTCAGAAAATAGACGAACGAAAAACAAAGCTGCCACCAAAAGTCATTTCAATGACTTTTGGGACAACCCTGATTTTTTTAATTAATACATTTGAATATACTGTTCGCGCTCCCAAGGATGAACTTGAGTTCTAAACATGTCCCACTCAATCTCTTTCGCTTCAATAAAGTGTTCTAAAATATGAGCACCAAGAGCTGATTGAATCACTTCATCTTTCTTCAGAAGTTGTAGAGCTTCCGCAAGTGTTGACGGTAAGTCTTCTACCCCTTCTTGTGCACGCTCCTCTTGGTTCATTGCATAAATGTTACGATCAACCGCTGGAGGTGGTGTCATTTTATTTTTAATACCATCTAAACCAGCTTGTAAAAGAACCGCCATTGCTAAATACGGATTTGCTGCTGGGTCTACACTACGCACTTCTACACGTGTGCTCATGCCACGAGAAGCTGGAATACGAATAAGTGGGCTACGATTTTGACCAGACCAAGCGACGTAACAAGGCGCTTCATATCCAGGAACTAGACGCTTATAAGAGTTAACGGTTGGATTTGTAACTGCTGTAAACCCTTTCGCGTGTTTAATTGTACCTGCGATAAATTGGTACGCCGTTTCACTTAATTGGCGCTCGCCGTTTTCATCAAAGAAGGCATTTTTTCCCTCTGTGAATAAAGACATATTACAGTGCATACCTGAACCACTTACTCCAAATAATGGTTTTGGCATAAATGTCGCGTGCAAACCGTGTTTACGAGCGATCGTCTTAACAACTAGTTTGAATGTTTGAATGTGATCACATGCCGTTACAGCATCTGCATATTTAAAGTCAATTTCATGCTGACCAGGAGCTACTTCGTGGTGAGAAGCTTCAATTTCAAATCCCATCTCTTCTAATTCTAATACAATATCACGACGGCAGTTTTCGCCAAGGTCCGTTGGAGCCAAATCAAAATAACCACCGTTATCATTTAATTCAAGAGTTGGTTCTCCGTTCGCATCTAGTTTAAACAAGAAGAATTCCGGTTCTGGTCCTAAATTGAAATTAGAAAAACCTAATTCTTTCATCTCGTTTAAAATTCTTTTTAAATTATTTCGTGGATCCCCTTCGAATGGAGTTCCATCAGGCTTGTAAATATCACAAATGAGGCGAGCTACCTTTCCTTTTTCTGCTGTCCAAGGGAATACTACCCATGTGTCAAGATCCGGATAAAGATTCATATCAGATTCTTCAATTCGCACAAACCCTTCGATAGAAGATCCATCAAACATCATTTTATTATCCAGAGCTTTTTCCAACTGACTAACAGGGATTTCCACATTTTTGATTGTCCCTAGAATATCTGTGAACTGCAAACGAATAAATTTAACATTCTCTTCTTTTGCCAAGTTCATAATGTCTTCACGAGTATACTTTCCCATAAAAAATAATTCCTCCTCATTTTCAACTACAAGTTTATATCAAAAGATTAATGAAAAAAGCGGTTCCTCTCACTATAAGGATGCCCATTTCGATGAAAACGCCCCGCATTAATTAACTCTTTGCGCAACAATTTTCTTAGCTCCTCATCCGTGAAATTCTTTTTCGACTCTTCCCCTTGTTCTTTTGAATCCTGATGTTTTTCATCTAGCAAAATTTTCTTTATTCCTGCCATATTGATCCCTTCGTCAATTAAATCTTTAATTTCTAATAAGCGATCAATATCGTACAAAGAAAAGAGACGACGATTCCCATCTGTTCGTTCCGGTTGAATCAATTGGTGTTCTTCATAATAGCGAATTTGCCTAGCGGACAAATCAGTCAGTTTCATCACTGTCCCTATTGGAAAAAGCGGCATCGAACGCCTAATATGACTACTCATCTTGATCCCCCCTTTCTCTTTCTGTTGAAAATTATATACGATGTTAGAATAGTTGTCAAACGAATGTTAGGTTTTCTTACATGAACTTTTTTCAAAAAAAAGCTAACCTCATAGCACATCTGTTGAGGTTAGCCTACTGATAGATTAGATTAAATTTTTCTCCATTAAATGATCAATCGCACTACATACAGCAATTTTCACATGGGCGTACGTTAATCCACCTTGTACATACGCTGCGTAAGGAGGACGCAATGGCCCATCGGCAGATAATTCAATGCTCGCTCCTTGCACAAAAGCGCCTGCTGCCATAATGACATCATCTTCATAGCCTGGCATGTAGCTCGGATAAGGCGTGACGTGAGAATTGACCGGTGAAGCAAATTGAATCGCTTGGCAAAATGCAACCATTTTATCGCGATCATGAAACTCTACCGCTTGAATTAAGTCCGTTCTTTTTGCATCCCATTTTGGCATTGTCTTCATTCCAAATTTTTCAAGCATAGCAGCCGTAAACACCGCTCCTTTTAAACTTTGTGCCACGATGTGAGGGGCTAAAAAGAAACCTTGATACATTTCCTGCAAGCTATACAGACTGGCGCCTGCTTCCGCTCCAATTCCTGGGGAGGTCATGCGATAGGAACAGCTTTCTACCACTTCTTTTTTCCCCGCAAGATAACCGCCTGTTTTCGCTAATCCGCCCCCTGGATTTTTAATTAAAGAACCAGCGATTAAGTCGGCGCGACATGACAAGGCTCGCGATCCTCGGTAAATTCACCATAACAGTTATCGACAAACACGATGATTTCCGGATTTATTTCTTTCACAAAGCGAATCATCTCGGCAATTTCATCGATCGTAAAGGAAGGGCGAATGGCATACCCTTTCGAACGCTGAATGCCAATCATTTTTGTGTTCGGCTGAATCGCTGCTTTAATCGCCTCATAGTCCGGATAGCCGTTATCTAGTAGCGATACACTTTGATAACCGATACCAAATTCTTTTAACGAGCCATTTCCATTTCCGCGAATGCCGACAATTTCTTCAAGTGTGTCATATGGGTTGCCTGTAATATAAAGAAGTTCATCCCCTGGTCTTAATACGCCGAATAACGCAATCGAAATCGCATGAGTACCTGAAATAATTTGCGGCCTTACAAGCGCGCTTTCCCCACCAAATACTTCCGCATAGATGTTTTCAAGTGTATCTCTACCAGTATCGTCATATCCATAACCTGTAGAAGGCGTGAAATGAAAGTCACTCACTTGGTGATTTTGAAAGCTTCGCAATACGCGAAACTGATTGCTTTCCGCTTGCTGCTCAATGGAACGGTGAACCTCACTAATTTGACGTTCTACTTCTTCTACCATTGGTTGTATTTTCTGTCCATGCTTTAATAAATCAAACATAATATTCTCCCTTAATCATGTGATGTATATTGGCTGATCTCTCCAAAAATCGGATGATCAACAAACGAATATCCTTTTACTACGTATTTTTGATCCTCTTCCTCAAAGCTCGTCTCTTCTAGCACGGTCTCCGTTTTCAGCTGAGCCAACAGCTTTCCTTCATAAGCAGGGATGCGAGCATAATACACACTCATTTGCTGTTTGACTGTTTCTTCTATTTGTTGCTTCAATTTTTCTTGATCTTGAAGGCTTAAAGCACTGATCAGCAAATGCTTTGCATGTGAAGAAGGAACAAACTCCGGATGAACCATATCCTTTTTGTTATACACCGTTAACTCCGGCAAGTGATCCATCTCAAGCTGTTTCAACAACTCTCTTACTGTTGTTTGATGTTGTGTATAATCAGGGTTGGAACTATCAACGACATGAAGAAGCAAATCCGCTTCTCTGACTTCCTCTAAAGTCGAACGAAACGCCGCCACTAAAGTCGTCGGCAAATCTTGAATAAACCCAACTGTATCCGTCAATATCACTTGATACCCACTCGGTAAAATAAACTTCCTCGTCATCGGATCAAGCGTGGCAAATAATTGATTTTCTTCTAAAGAATCGGCAGCAGTTAATCGATTAAACAACGTCGATTTACCCGCGTTTGTGTATCCCACTAGAGCGATTTGAAACGTTTTGTTTTTCTTGCGGCGACCCCGATACCGTTCCCGATGCTCGACGATAATTTTTAGCTGTCGTTTAATTTCATCAATCCGTCTTCGAATATGCCGACGATCAGTTTCTAATTTTGTTTCACCAGGGCCCCTTGTCCCAATCCCTCCACCTAAGCGTGAAAGTGCAATCCCTTGACCTACAAGTCTCGGAAGCAAATATTGAAGTTGAGCCAGTTCCACTTGTAGCTTCCCTTCTTTTGAACGAGCTCGTCTCGCAAAAATATCGAGAATTAATTGTGTCCGATCGATGACACGTGCATCTAATTGAGCAGATAAATTCCGAATTTGGCTAGGAGATAATTCATCATTAAAAATAATTAAATCCGGCTCAAGCTCTTCCTCTAATCGATGAAGCTCCTCCACCTTTCCTTTTCCTATATATGTACTCGGGTGAATCCGCTCTCTTTTTTGCGTCAACGTAGCAACCGGTTTTCCTTGGGCTGTTCCTGTCAATGACTTTAATTCATCCATGGAATAAAAAAATGAATGTCATCGCTATTATTTAGCTGACAGCCGACAAGGATCACTTTTTCTAGTTCATTTTTTTCAATGATTTTCCTACTTTCATCAAATGTTCTATCCTTCATCTTAACAAAAATACCATCAAAAAACTATGCAGAGAAAAAAGAAAAGCCTTTCGTTAAGAACTAGTATTTAACATCAATTAGTAATGTAATGAGTTTTCAGTAAATTAATTTCCATGTAAAGGGGATAGACAATGGGGATGACATGGGATGTTTTCACTATTATCGGTACGATTGCGTTTGCTATTTCAGGAGCGATTGTAGCGATGGAAGAGAAGTATGATTTATTCACTGAAAAAAAGAGGGGAATCCCCTCTTTTTTACGTTTCATTTATTTTTAATAGGCATCTAATACAACATCACTAGCCACGGATATTTCTGCTTCTGTACAGTTTAAAATATCCTCAACTGAGTAGCCGTTAGCTACTTCAACTAACTTCAAATGCGATCCTTCTACGTCCATAACGGCACGGTCCGTAATGATTCGTTGAACGACACCTTTTCCGGTAAGCGGGAGTGTGCATTTTTTAAGGATTTTAGATTCCCCATGCTTATTAACATGATCCATAATGACAATAATCTTCCTTGCGCCATGAACAAGATCCATCGCACCACCCATTCCTTTGACCATTTTTCCTGGAATCATCCAATTGGCTAAATCGCCAGTTTGAGAGACTTCCATCCCACCAAGAATAGCTACATCAATATGTCCACCACGAATCATCGCAAAGGATTCAGCGCTATCAAAAAATGATGAACCCGGTATCGCCGTCACTGTTTCTTTACCGGCGTTAATTAAATCAGGGTCCACCTGTCCTTCTTCAGGATAAGGGCCGATACCGAGCAGACCATTTTCTGATTGCAAAACGACTTGTTTATCGTCAGAAATATAGTTAGCGACAAGAGTTGGTATCCCGATTCCTAAATTCACATAGTTGCCATCTTCAATTTCTTTTTCTGCACGCCTTGCAATTTTTTCTCTACTGTTCATGTTTGCCCCTCCTTACGTACGAACCGTTCTTTTTTCAATTCGTTTTTCTTGCTCTCCTTGAATAAGTGCTTGCACGTAAACACCAGGAGTATGAATCGAATCAGGATCTAAATCACCTGTTTCCACAATTTCCTCCACTTCCGCAATCGTCACCTTGCCAGCTGCGGCAATCATCGGGTTAAAGTTACGAGCTGTTTTATTATAAATAAGGTTCCCCATACGATCAGCCTTATAAGCGCTGACTAAGCTGACATCAGCCGTTAAAGCTTCTTCTAGCAAATATTCTTTTCCATTGAACTCGCGAACTTCTTTCCCTTCGGCGATTGGCGTTCCAACACCAGCCGGAGTAAAAAACGCTTGAATGCCCGCTCCGCCGGCACGAATTTTTTCCGCTAACGTTCCTTGTGGTGTTAATACGACTTCAATTTCACCTGCAAGCATTTGCCGTTCAAATTCTTTATTTTCCCCAACGTATGAGCCGATGATTTTCTTAATTTGCTTGTTTCTTAATAGCAGTCCAAGTCCCCAATCATCAACACCACAGTTATTTGAAATAACTGTTAAATTATTTACTCCTGAACGAGCAAGGGCTTGAATTAAGTGTTCAGGAATGCCGCATAACCCAAAACCACCGACCATTAACGTCATTCCGTCTTTAATTTCGGAAACCGCTTCATTCGCATCTGTGTAGATTTTCTTCACGCTTCATCCCCCCTTTTCTTATACTGGGTTGACCCCATGCTTGCGGTCAGTAAAGTTTAAATATTTTGACATGTAAGCTTCTAATCTGACAGATAGTTCATCGCGAAGCTGATTCGGCTCAACGATATCATCGATGATCAATTCTGATGCCAAATGATAAATATCAATGCCTTTTCTATATTCTTCGCGTTTTTCATTAATAAAGGCCGCACGTTCTTCTTCCGGAAGAGCAGCAATCTTATTCGCATACACCGCATTTACCGCTGCCTCTGGACCCATTACGGCAATTTGTGCAGTCGGCAACGCAATACAGCAATCCGGTTCAAAAGCTGGCCCCGCCATCGCGTAAAGCCCAGCACCGTATGCTTTTCTAACAATAACGGTCATTTTAGGCACCGTTGCTTCACTCATCGCAAAAATCATTTTGGCTCCGTGGCGGATGATCCCCGCTTTTTCAACATTCGTACCGATCATAAACCCTGGAACATCGGCAAGGAATAATAACGGAATATGGAAAGCATCACATAAACTAATAAATTTAGCTGCTTTATCTGCGGAATCATGGAATAATACGCCGCCTTTTACACGCGGTTGATTGGCAACAATTCCGATCGGCTGACCATTGATTCTTCCTAACCCCGTAATCAGTTCTGATGCAAATAGTTTCTTGATTTCACAAAAACTATCTTCATCGATTAAGCGATCAATCAATTGGTACATATCGAAAGGCGCATTTTGATTTTTTGGAATGACCTCCTCTATTGTCTTTTCAAAAGCCGCCGGAGCTTTCGGTGAAGCAGGAGCTGGCTTTTGTGTATAATTTTCTGGGAAATAAGCTAAATATTTACGAGCATATTCAATGGCTTCTTCTTCTGTTTTAGCTAATACGTCTCCACAGCCCGAAACCGAACAATGCATTTTTGCACCGCCCATTTGCTCAAGCGTAACTTTTTCTCCAATAACCATTTCAGCCATTCGTGGAGAACCTAAATACATTGACGCATTTCCTTCCACCATAACAACGATATCACAAAAAGCCGGGATGTAAGCGCCTCCCGCAGCAGATGGACCGAACAATAAACAGATTTGAGGAACTTTTCCAGACATTTTCACTTGATTATAAAAGATCCGGCCTGCTCCTCGTCTTCCTGGAAACATTTCAATTTGATCAGTGATACGTGCACCAGCTGAATCAACAAGATACAACATTGGGCAACGAAGCTTTTCAGCTGTTTCTTGAATACGAATGATCTTTTCTACTGTACGTTTGCCCCATGATCCAGCTTTCACTGTTGAATCATTGGCCATGACGCAAACGGTACGACCATTGATCTTACCAATGCCCGTCACTACGCCATCTGCTGGCAAGTCACCAGCCATGACATTAGCAAACGTGCCATCTTCTACTTGAAGATCATCATCAAACAATAACCGAAGACGATCACGAACAAATAATTTGCCTTGCTCTTTATTTTTCTCATGATATTTCTCTAATCCACCTTTTAAGACGGATTCTTTTCTTTCCTCATAAGGTGTTTTCATTTCTGTTTCGTTCATCACTGCTTCTCCTCACTTTCCTTGATATACTGGTGGACGTTTTTCAGCAAAAGCTCGCAATCCTTCCAAACGATCCTCCGTAGGTATTAACGAATTATAAGCAAGCTTTTCGATTTCCAGCCCAGTCGCAAGTCCCACTTGCATACCGTTATTGATCGCTGTTTTCGCTTGGATTAAAGCAAGTGGTGCATTTTTGACCATTTGTTTCGCTAAGTTTAACGACCATTCCATCACATCGGCTGATTGTATAGCATATTCCACTAATCCAATTTGCTCGGCTTGGTCAGCTGTGAGACGCTTCGCCGTAAAGATTAGTTCTTTTGCTTTCCCAAGACCAATTAATCTTGGCAACCTTTGGGTACCACCCGCTCCAGGAATAATCGCGAGCGACGTTTCAGTTAACCCTAGCTTCGCATCCTTTGACACAACACGAACATCACAAGCTAATGCTAATTCTAGTCCTCCACCAAAAGCGACACCATTCATAGCAGCAATGACAGGCTGTGGTAACGCTTCGACTTCACTCACCGTCGACCCAATTAGAGCAACCGTTTGTTTCACTTCTGAATCAGACATACCTTTTCGCTCTTTTAAGTCCGCACCAGCGCAAAATGCCTTTTCTCCTGCACCTGTGATGATGACAGCACGAACATCACGATCATGCTTAATATGATGCAAAGTATCATGTAGATCGTATAAAAGCTGCTTAGACAAGGCATTGGCTGCATCTGGTCGGTTCAACGTAACGATCGCAATTCCGTCGTCCCTTTTTTCAAACCCAACCGTTTCACCCAAGTGACTCACCCCTTTCATGATTTTCTAAAAATATCCATTTGTTTACTGTTAAGTGAACGCGTTAATATGTTCTCTAATAGCTGTCCAGCTTGTAATAGCGCTTCCATATTCACTCCTGTTTCAATGTGCATTCCATCAAGCATATAGAGCAGGTCTTCTGTCGCTACATTCCCAGAAGCACCTTTAGCATATGGGCAACCACCAAGTCCACCTAGCGCACTATCAAATGTCGTAATCCCCATCTCTAACGATTTAAGAACATTAGCTAAGGCCGTTCCACGCGTATCATGAAAGTGCATCGCTAATTGATCCGCTTTAAAAACAGGCAACATCGTTTCTAGTAATCTTTCAACTTGAGTTGGTACTCCTACTCCAATCGTGTCACCTAAAGATAATTCATCAATGCCCATCGAAAAGAGTCGGTCCGCTACCTTGACTACTTGATCTGGATTCACCAAACCTTCATAAGGACAAGCAATGACAGTCGATACATAGCCACGAACCGTTTTTCCTGCCGCTTTCGCTTCGTTAACGACTTCTTCTAACACAGGAAACGTTTCATCAACGGTTTTGTTAATATTATTTTTATTATGGGATTCACTCGCTGACATAAATACACTGACCTCATCAACTTCAACTTTCAAGGCGGCTTCTAACCCTTTCATATTAGGAACGAGAGCCGCATATGTAACGCCTGGTTTTCTCTTGATAGTAGATAATACGTCAGAAGCATCTGCTAGCTGCGGAATCCATTTCGGATGAACGAAAGAAGTCACTTCGATATAAGAAAGACCACTTTCTAACAATTGATTAATCCACGCGACTTTATTTTCTGTACTCACGTGATGGGGTTCATTTTGAAGCCCATCACGCGGTCCAACCTCTTTAATCGTTACTTTGTTCGGCAGTTTCAAACCATCCGCCTCCTATTCAATATCGACTAGTCCGTCTGCCTCGTTCACGAAATCTCCTTCTTGGATATGAACCTTCTGAACCTTCCCATCTTCTTCAGCAGCAATCGGAATCTCCATTTTCATCGATTCTAAAATAACGACATCCTGTCCAGCTTTTATCTCGTCACCTTCGCTCACTAACACTTTCCATACATTCCCTGCCATACTTGCCTGGATTGTTGTCATATAAAATTCCTCCTTATTTTGCTGATGTTAACTCTGGCAAATAATATTCATTAACAAACTGAGTCGTTGTATACCCTTTTAAAAACTGTTCATGACTGATCGTTTGAATCAGCATCGGGATATTTGTTTTGATCCCTTCGATCACATAGTCTTCAAGTGCTTGCTTTAAACGTTCACAAGCTTCTTGCCTCGTTTCACCCCAAGCAATTAATTTGCCGATCATCGGGTCATAAAACGGTGTGACTTGTGAACCTTGTTCGATGGCACACTCATTACGAATGCCTTCCCCTGCCGGAAGCTTAAAAGTTGCGATCTTTCCTGGAGAAGGAAAGAAGGTTTTCGGGTCCTCCGCATAAATTCGCACTTCAATCGCATGACCTTTTCGCTTTACTTCTTCCCTAGTAAGAGAAAGCTTTTCTCCCGCCGCAACTTTCAATTGTTCTTCAACAAGGTCTAAGCCAGTGATTTCTTCTGTTACTGGATGCTCTACTTGCAACCTTGTATTCATCTCAAGGAAATAAAAGTTCTGTTCTTTATCTACTAAAAATTCAATCGTCCCAGCGTTTGTGTAGCCAATATGCTCAGCCGCTTTAACGGCAGCATCTAGCATTTTCTCACGCGTTTCTTCGCTAATAAAAGGAGACGGTGCTTCTTCAACTACTTTTTGATTGCGTCGTTGAATCGAACATTCTCTCTCCCACAAAGGAATGACATGTCCATGTGAATCAGCGAGAATTTGCACTTCAATATGATGAGGCTCTTGAATATATTTCTCTAAAAACATCGCTCCGTCGCCGAAGAAAGATTCAGCACGCTTTTTGTTCCCTTCAAACGCTTTTCCAAGTTCATCTGGAGAATGAATCAGTTGCATACCGATCCCGCCTCCACCTGCAGAAGCCTTTAACATTAACGGATAACCGATTCTTTCCGCTGCCGCTTTTGCTTCTTCTTCGTTTTCAAGCGGAACATCTACGCCTTCGATGATCGGAACACCGGCTTCTTTCATCGTTTTACGAGCTTCGATTTTACTTCCCATAGAAGCGATAATTTTTGGTGAAGGGCCGATAAAAGTCAGTCCCTCTTCGATACATTTTGTCGCAAATGTAGCATTTTCAGAAAGCAATCCATAGCCAGGATGAACTGCTTCAGCTCCACTTTCTTTCGCTACACGAATGATTTCATCAGCATTTAAATAGCTTTGATTGACCGGAGGCTTTCCGATGCAAAACGCTTCATCCGCTTGTCGAACAAATAAGGAGTCTGCATCTGCTTCTGAATACACAGCCACCGTTTGAATGCCAAGCTTTTGACAAGTACGAATCACTCGAAGTGCAATTTCGCCCCGATTGGCAATAATAACTTTTGAGAACATCTAGACCGCCCCTTCCCCTATGATAATAAGCTAAGTGATTCTTCTCGCAGCTTAAACTTTTGGATTTTCCCTGATGCTGTCATTGGGTATTCTTTCGTAAATACAATATGCTTTGGAATTTTGTGGCGCGAGATCTTTCCTTTGAAATATTCTTTAATCTCATCTACATCCGCTGTTTCTCCTTCTTTCAAAATAACCCACGCCATCACTTCTTCACCATATTTCGTATCAGGAACACCAATTACTTGTGCATCAAGAATTTTTGGGTGTGTGTATAAAAATTCTTCTATTTCACGCGGATAGATATTTTCTCCACCACGAATAATCATATCTTTTAAACGACCCGTAATCCGAACATATCCCGTTTCATCCATTACGGCCAAATCTCCTGTGTGAAGCCAGCCTTCCTCATCAATGGCTTCATGAGTAGCATCAGGGTTATTATAATAGCCTTTCATTACATGATAGCCTCTCGTACATAATTCTCCTTGTACCATCGAAGCAACCGCTTGATTGGTCGTTGGGTCGACGATCTTTACTTCGACATCTGGAAGCGCACGACCGACCGTTTCTACTCGAAGCTCAACTGGGTCATTCACACGAGTTTGCGTGATCACTGGTGAAGATTCCGTTTGCCCATAGCAAATGGTAATCTGTGTCATATTCATTTGGTCCATCACAGATTTCATGACTTCTACCGGACAGTTGGAACCGGCCATGACCCCTGTTCGTAGATGTGACAAGTTATAGTTTTGAAAATTCGGATGATTCAATTCAGCAATAAACATCGTTGGTACCCCGTGTAGTGCGGTACAATTTTCTTTCTCTACTGTTTGCAAGACCGCTTCTGGATCAAACTCTTGAATGGGAACCATCGTCGCTCCTACCGTCACGCAGGCAAGTGTCCCGATTACACAACCGAAGCAATGGAAAAACGGCACGGGAATACAAAGACGATCTTCTTTCGTTAACTCCATACAGCCAGCAATATTAAAGGCGTTATTAATTAAATTGCTATGTGTCAGCATAACTCCCTTAGGAAAACCTGTCGTTCCTGAAGTATACTGCATGTTAATGACGTCATGAGGATCAAGGGATTTTGTTCGTTCGTCCAACTCGTCATCACTTACTTGATCAGCCATGTTTAAAATATCTATCCAATTAAAAGCACCGTTGTATTCTTTCTCACTTAAAATGACGACGTTTTTCAACAGTGGTAGTCGTTTCGATTGTAGCTTTCCAGGTTCACAAGTATGAAGCTCTGGACAAAGTTCATAAATGGTATCCACATAGGAATTCCCACGATATTCTTCAATTAAAATTAATGTCGTACTCTCGGATTGATTGAGTAGATACTCAAGCTCTGCTGTTCGATAGTTCGTATTAACCGTGACAAGTACGGCTCCCATTTTGCCTGTAGCAAACTGAAGCGTCACCCATTCAGGTACATTTGTCGCCCAAATAGCCGCATGTTCCCCTTTTTCAATGCCAAGAGCCATTAATCCTTTTGCTGCTTTTTGACACAACTCATCAAATTCACTGTACGTATAGCGCAGATTACGATCAGAGTACACAAGCGCTTCATGGTGTGGAAGTTGTTTAGCTCTTTCAGTAAGTAATTCCCCTACAGTTTGGTGAATCAATTCCGTCATAACATCCTTCCCCCTCTTTTCAATTAGCAACCTAGGTGACGAGCGATGACTAATCGTTGAATTTCCGAAGTGCCTTCTCCGATTTCAAGCAGCTTAGCGTCACGTAAATATCTTTCAACGTCATATTCACGCATGTAGCCATATCCGCCATGAATTTGAATCGCTTGGTTACTTGCACGGAAGCTAGTTTCTGAGGCAAATAGTTTAGCCATCGCTGCTTCCTTACCAAACGGTTTCCCTTGGTCTTTCAACCAAGCCGCCTTATGTACAAGCGTACGAGCCAGCTCAATTTCAGTAGCCATATCAGCAAGCTTAAATTGAATCGCTTGAAACTTAGAGATTGATTGGCCAAACTGCACTCTTTCTTTTGAATATTGCAACGCTTTTTCAAAAGCTGCTTGAGCAATACCTACCGCAAGAGCTGCAATGGAAATACGACCGCCATCTAGCGTAAATAAAAATTGGCTAAATCCCTTTTTGTTATCACCTAACAAGTTTTCCTTTGGTACACGGACATTTTCCAAAACAATTTCACAAGTATTGGATCCACGAACACCCATTTTGTCATAATTACAAGAGATCGTAACCCCTGGTGTGTCTGTTGGAACAATGATAGCAGATACGATGTTTTTTCCGTCTTCTCTCTTACCTGTAACAGCTGTTACAATAATTTGACGAGCGTAACCAGCGTTCGTAATCCAACACTTTTCGCCATTAATGACGTATTCATCACCCTCTAGAACCGCTTTCGTTCTAGTTCCACCAGCATCTGAACCAGCGTTAGGCTCCGTTAACCCGAAAGAACCTAATGTTTCTCCTTTCGCCATCGGCACGAGCCATTCCTGCTTTTGTTCTTCCGTTCCAAAGTAATAAATCGGGCTTGCTCCAAGGCTAATGGCTGCTGCGTAACTTAAGCCCGTTCCGCCACAAGCTTTACCAATTTCTTCAACAGCAATCGCGTATGATATAGTATCTCCGCCTACTCCGCCATATTCTTCAGGAAATGGAATACCTAGCAATCCAAGCTCAGCCATTTTTTGAAATGTTTCATAGCGAAATTCTGATGTTTCATCCAAATGTTGAGCATGAGGCTTAATCTCCTTTTCAGCAAAATCCTTCACCATTTCTTTTAACATTTGTTGTTCTTTCGTTAATTCAAAGTTCATTATTGCTCCCCCTTTGTTTTGAATAATGAAAAAATTGTACAGACTAGTCGGTCTTTTTTTGTCGAATTAATAGCCAGCTTCAATTCACCGGCTGACTTTTAAGTAAGTATTTTGTAATATTTGGATCATTCATCCCTTGTTCTGTCATCAAAGCATGAATCAGTAAATCGTTAAAAATCTCCCCAATTTGTTCCATTGTTAATTTTCCGTCTTTCTTAAACCATTTGTATGTCCAATTGACCATACCAATGATCGCCATCGTCGATATTTCCGCAGACACTTCGGTACGAAAATCGCCGCTTTCTTGCCCTTCTAGGATGACTTGCAAAATCACTTTTCGGTACGCATCTCGTTTTTCGTTAATCTGTTGCTCAAAATCCCCTTTTAAATACGTACTTTCTTGATAGAAAACAGTGATATGTGGCTTATAAAGATCAAATACTTTCGTGAAAGACATAATGATGGCACATAACCTAGAAACAGGCGTGTTGTAATTATCATATGCTTCTTTCGCTCGATCTAACACATAAGAAATAAAAACATCATGGATGTGGTACAACAATTCGTCTTTAGACTTGAAATTGTGATAAAATCCCCCTTTCGATGTTCCGCATTCTTCCACAATTTGATCCACTGTTACTCCGTGATACCCATGTTTCTCAAACATGACGAGAGAAGTATCAACTATTCTTTGTTTCAAAGTTTTTTTTGTCATAAAGACCATCCTTTAACTGTATATTACCATAATCGTCATATTACTGACAAATGATTTATCAGAAAATAAAAAATAATAAGTAATTAAAACTATATTTTTATGCTACTATTTATTTATTTTTTCTTTTGGAACAGGTCATAATGGGCTATAAAAGGTCTGACTGTACCGATAGAACTGATGAAGCCAGACCTTTTTAGCTAATTCAGCCAATCAATAGCTAATATCACAAGAACGAATTAACATTAGGTCCTGGTAATGATAATTGCTTTCTTTAAGTAATCGTACGGCATGTGAACGCATCGCTTTTTCTATTAAATTTCGGACGTACCTGCCGTTTGAAAAAGAAGATGGATTTTTTTCTTTAATAAACATAAAGTGCTCTCGCATTTTGATTTTGGCTTCGGGACTTAGTTGATATTGTTTTTCCGCTGTAATTTTTTCGGCAATTTCCATCAATTGATCTGGCTCATAATCAGGAAATTGAAAAACAAATGGGAAACGAGATTCTAATCCTGGATTTAAGGTGAAAAAATGATCCATTTCTTTTGGATAACCAGCTAAAATGAGGATGAAATCATTTTGCTTATCCTCCATATGCTTGACAAGCGTATCAATCGCTTCTTTCCCAAAATCCTTCTCTCCACCTCTTCCTAACGAATAAGCCTCATCGATAAACAAAATGCCCCCCATTGCTTTTTTAATTAAATCTCTTGTTTTTTGTGCGGTATGCCCGATATATTCTCCTACTAAATCCGCTCGTTCCGCTTCAATCAAATGACCTTTAGATAGCACTTTCATTTCGAAAAACAAACGGCCAATAATACGAGCGACCGTTGTTTTTCCTGTTCCTGGGTTGCCTTTGAACATCATATGAAGCACTTGACTTCCAGACTTTAAACCACTCGCTTCCCTTTTTCTATTAATATAAATCCAGGCATATATTTCTCTAATCATCTTCTTCAACTCATCAAGCCCTATTAAGGCATCTAATTCATTTTCAATACTTTTTAAGACGGCATGTTCATTGGAATTCGACCATTCAAACGGTTTTTCTTGGCGAGTTGGTTGTTGTTCGATACGATCGTTTTTTGTATGCAGCACAACCTTAATTTGCCCATTCTCTTTCATTCGTATTGGCTGCTTCATCTTGACCACCCCATACACTTTGACGTAATTCGTCGAAATACGTCTTAATTTGCGCTTTCCCGAGAAATAATTTCCCTCTCCCCATTCTATTCATGGAAAATGCAAACCATACATAAAAGACAGCCGAAGCTGCCTTTTCATTAATATAACTTTCTATATTCTAATAAAGATTGGTGAACGGTTTTGCGTAAATACCATAAGGCAATTAAGTTCGGAATAATCATCAAACCGTTGAAAAAGTCGGCCAGTTCCCAAACTAAGTCCACTTGATGAATCGCTGATCCAATCACGATAAATACTAACACGATGATCCGATAAGGCACTACACCTTTATCTTTCCATAAATATTTAATATTTAGTTCTCCGAAATAAGCCCAACCAAGGATCGTTGTGAAGGCGAAAAATAATAAACAAATGGCAATAAATATTTGTCCAGCCGTACCGAAGCTAGTGATAAAGCTTTGTTGTGTTAAAGCAACCCCTGTTTCACCCGTTTGATAGGCACCAGAAACTAAAATCACTAATGCGGTGACTGTACAAATAATAATCGTGTCAATAAGTACCCCTAAAATGGCTACTAAACCTTGCTCCGCTGGATGACGAACATTCGCTGTCGCATGAGCATGAGGAGTAGACCCCATCCCAGCCTCGTTAGAAAACAGACCTCGTGCTACGCCGTAACGGATCGCTTCCTTAATCGTCGCTCCAAGCACTCCGCCGCCTGCCGCCTCTAATTGAAAGGCCGACTTAAAGATCATTTCAAACACTGGGATGATTTCATGTTTAAATTGAAAGAGTAGAATGATACTTCCGATGATGTATAGGAGAGCCATGATAGGCACCGTTTTCTCGGCAAAAGCAGCTATTCTTTTAATTCCACCAAACAAGACGAAACCGACAAACAAAGCAACAATAATCCCAATATAAATAGACGGAATCGGTAACAAATCTTTAAAGCCTGCTGCGATAGAATTCGATTGCACCATATTCCCAATAAAACCTAATGCTAATATGATAAAAATAGCAAATAAGATCGCCAACTTTTTACTGCCGACTCCCTTATCTAAATAATAGGCCGGACCACCAAGGTATTCTCCATTTCGTTCTTCACGATATTTTTGAGCAAGCACGGCTTCAGCAAAAATCGTCGCCATTCCTAAAAAGGAACTCACCCACATCCAAAAGATCGCTCCCGGTCCCCCAGCCGCAATCGCGGTTGCTACACCGGCAAGATTTCCCGTTCCTACTTGCCCGGCTACTGCAGTTGATAAAGCTTGAAAAGAGGAAAGCCCTTTTTCCTTCTCCCCATTTTTTTTAAATACGACTTTAAACGCACGAGAAATTTGTGTCAACTGCACAAACTTCAATTTGAACGTATAATAGACGCCCGTTCCAAGTAGAGAGATGATTAATACCCATCCCCATAGAAATTCATTAATAACTGATACTACTTTAAACAAATCCAATGTAATCTGCTCCTTACCATAGTTGTCTATCTATTTTACATGATTTTGACCAAATAAAAAACGTGTACATAGTAAATGTACACGCCTCTATTTGTTTATTCTTGATCATCTAAAGAAATTTGTACGTTTCTTTGAGGAGCAAAAGTAGAAATCGCATGCTTATACACTAATTGTTGCTTACCATCTGATTCAAATAATACCGTAAAATTGTCAAAGCCCTTTATATAACCACGCAATTGAAATCCATTTAACAAAAATACAGTAACCATTGTAGCGTCTTTTCTTAATTGGTTTAATATTTGATCTTGGATATTGATGCCTTGTTTCATGTTTAATCCTCCTCTTTCTATCTATACTTTAGTATAATTCTATTTCAAATGCAGCTTTCCTGCTATGAAATCCGAAATTTCGTTAATTTTTTTCGATCTACTTTCCTCTTCCGACAGATCGAACCAATGGACGTTCATTTTATTACGAAACCAAGTCAATTGACGTTTAGCATATCGTCTTGAGTTTTGTTTCAACTGCTCTACCGCTTCTTCTAATGTTACTTCGTTGCGAAAATAGCTAAATAGCTCTTTATAACCGATCGCTTGAACCGCTTGTCCTTCTCTAATCCCTTTATCCCACAAGCCTTTGACTTCTTCAAGCAATCCTTCATCCATCATTTGATCAATTCTATCGTTAATTCGCTCGTATAAAAGCGCGCGATCCATCGTTAAACCGATAATGACGGTATCGTATAAAAGATCTGGCTGCTGTTCTGCCTGATACTCCGACATCTTCTTTCCGGTTGTGCGATAAATTTCAAGTGCGCGAATCACCCGTCGAACATTATTAGGATGAATATGATTAGCGGCCTCCGGATCGACTGACACTAACTCCTCATACAGCGCTTGTTTACCGCGACTGTCCACTTCCTTTTCCAAATCTAAGCGAAACTGATCGTCCTTTCCTCTATCAGAAAAATGGTAGTCATAAATAACCGATTGTATATAAAGACCCGTTCCTCCAACGATCATTGACAACTTTCCTGTTGATGAAATATCTGTAATTTTCTCTCGCACAATCGTTTGGAATTCAGCCGTTGAAAAAGATTCATCTGGATCTTTAATATTTAACAAATGGTGAGGAATCCCTTCCATTTCAGCTTCTTTAATCTTAGCGGTACCTATATCCATTCCACGATAGATTTGCATGGAGTCCCCACTAATAATCTCTCCATTAAAACGGTGGGCTAACTCAATGCTGAGAGCGGTCTTACCAACGGCCGTCGGACCGATCAGCACGATCAATTTTTCTCGATGTTGCAATCTCTTCACTGCCTTTTATGCTTTTTTCTTATCGTATCATATGTTTGAGTACTTGTTGAGGATAATAATCCATTCTCACCACTTTTTTCACTTCTAAACATCAAAAAGAACGATCCAAAAATAAAGTGGCAATCACTCATTAGATCGTTCTTTTTATTTACGTCATTACAGTTGCACTTCTACAGGTGTCTCGGCATCTTTAATTTCTTGATCTAACTCTGCTTCATAACGAGTCGCTGTTTGTTCATCCCAACCAAGCCGTTTAGCCATTAGTTGAATAATATCCTTTTTGTATGTTTTCGCCCATTCAATATTGAAAAACACTGCACCCGTACGACGAATGAAAAAGTCCACTGGTTTCGCGACCATCTCATGCTGGATCGCATAAACAATTTGGGCATAAATATCTGTAGGTAAAGCTTGTTGCTCGTTAGTAGCGGCAATCTTGAACAATTCATCTACGTTGGAGCCGTACATTTGAGTCAGCTTTCTTCCTTGTTCTTTCGTTAAACCAAAGGAAACCGCTTCATTTTCTTTTTTATGAATGAAAAATTCAAAATTACTAGAACCGCCCACATCTCCTCCTGAAATCGGCATGTGGAGCGTTTGAACAGCTTTAAAGGATTTACCTTCTTCCGCTGATAATCGTTGAGAAACTAGATCCACGACCATTTCTGCCATTTTACGATATCCTGTCAGCTTCCCACCAGCAATCGTAATGAGTCCACTATCTCCTTCCCAAATTTCATCTTTACGGGAGATTTCAGAAGGGTCCTTTCCTTCTTCATAAATAAGTGGACGAACACCTGCCCAACTTGATTCCACATCACTTGCTTCTACTTTCACTTCAGGGAACATGTAACGGATCGCCTTTAAAATATAATCTCTATCCTCAGCTAACATTTTAGGGTTAGCTGTATCTTTATCAAAGAACGTGTCCGTTGTCCCTACATACGCTTTTCCGTCACGAGGGATCGCAAAAATCATTCGACCATCTGGCGTATCGAAGTAGACCGCTTGACGAAGTGGAAACTTCGACTGATCAATGACGATATGCACACCTTTTGTTAATCGTAAATTTTTATTATTAACCGAATAGTCTTTCTTCCGCACGGCATCTACCCATGGTCCTGCGGCATTGACAACTTTCTTCGCGTGAATATCGATCATTTCGCCTGTCAATAAATCTTTCGCTTGAATCCCAATGATTTTCTTCTGGTCATAAAGGAAGTCTTCTGCTTTCATATAGTTGATGGCAAGCACGCCTTCCGCTACCGCTTTTTTCATCACTTCAATCGTGAGTCGAGCATCATCTGTGCGATATTCTACATAATAGCCGCCACCAACTAGCCCATCCTTTTTCACTAACGGCTCTTTATTTAATGTTTCATTAACCGATAACATCGTTCTTCTTTCTGATTTCTTCACCCCTGCTAAAAAGTCATACACTCTTAAGCCAATACCCGTTGAAAATTTGCCGAACGTTCCACCTTTATGTAGCGGGAGCAGCATCCATTCTGGCGTCGTCACATGAGGTCCATTTTCGTACACAACGGCTCTCTCTTTTCCGACTTCAGCCACCATTTTCACTTCAAACTGTTTTAAATAACGAAGACCACCATGTACGAGCTTCGTTGAGCGACTAGATGTCCCAGCTGCAAAGTCTTGCATTTCCACTACCGCTACTTTCATGCCACGTGTCGCTGCATCTAAAGCAATCCCGGAACCAGTAATCCCTCCACCGATCACCACTAAATCATAAGTTGTTGATTGTAAATGATTTAACATTTCTTTTCTTTGTACATTTGAAAAATTCATGATGATTTCCCTCCATTGTTTGACGATAAAAACACAAAAAGAGACCTATCGAAACATAGCAAAACAGGTGCTATGAAGACAGGTCTCTCTCATTCTCTAGACAATTTATTAACTTGTCTCTATTATACTATACTTCTTTATATTTTAAAAGCTAAAGTTGCCTCAATCGCTTTTTGCCAGCCATGATAGAGCTGATCTCGTTGGCTTAACTCCATGTCCGAATGGAATTTTTTCTCGATCTTCCATTGAGCAGAAATTTCACTGCGATCCTCCCAGAAGCCGACAGCTAGTCCGGCTAAATAGGCTGCACCAAGCGCCGTCGTTTCATTAATAATAGGACGATCCACAGGCACTTGCAAAATATCGCTTTGGAACTGCATTAAGAAATCATTTTTCACCGCGCCACCATCAACACGAAGCGCTTTTAAGGAAATGCCTGAATCCATTTCCATCGCGTCGAGCACATCTTTTGTTTGGTACGCTAATGCCTCAAGCGTGGCACGAATAAAATGTTCTTTCGTTGTTCCTCTCGTCAATCCGAACACGGAACCACGTACTTCACTATCCCAATAAGGCGTTCCGAGTCCAACAAAGGCAGGGACGACATAGACACCTTCCGTTGACTCGACCCTTTTCGCATACTCTTCACTATCAGGAGATTGCTTAATCATTCTCATCCCATCTCGAAGCCATTGAATCGCCGAGCCTGCGACAAAAATACTTCCTTCTAGGGCATACTCTACTTTACCATCAATGCCCCACGCAATAGTCGTTAACAAGCCATTTTGCGAAGCCACCGCTTTTTCACCTGTATTCATTAACATGAAGCAGCCTGTTCCATACGTATTTTTCGCCATTCCTTCTTCATAACAAGCTTGCCCAAACAATGCCGCTTGCTGGTCTCCAGCCGCTCCTGCAATCGGAACTTCATGACCAAAGAAATGATGTGGAGCCGTTAAGCTATACACTTCAGAAGAAGGTCTCACTTCTGGGAGCATCGCTTTTGGAATGTTTAAAATGTCGAGAATTTCATCATCCCATTGTAAACTATGAATATTGTACATTAATGTTCGAGACGCATTGGAATAATCCGTGACGTGCGCTTTCCCGCCAGACAATTTCCAAATCAGCCACGTATCGATCGTACCAAAAAGGAGTTCTCCTCTTTCAGCTTTCTCTCGTGCCCCTTCTACATTGTCTAAAATCCATTTGACTTTCGTACCGGAGAAGTAAGCGTCGATCAACAACCCCGTTTTCTCACGGAATAAAGAATCATGCCCTTGAGCTTTTAACTCTTCACAAATTTCTGCCGTTTGGCGAGATTGCCACACGATCGCATTGTAAATTGGGCGTCCCGTCTCTTTCTCCCAAACGAGTGTTGTTTCGCGCTGATTCGTAATGCCGATTCCAGCGATTTGTTCAGGGCTCACCCCATTTTCAGAAAGCACGGTCGCCATACAAGCAAGGATCGTTCCCCAAATTTCGTTGGCATTATGCTCCACCCAGCCTGGATGCGGAAAATGCTGTGTGAACTCTTTTTGAGCGGCATGAACAATTTCTCCTTGTTTATTAAAAAGAATCGCTCTTGAACTCGTTGTTCCTTGATCTAAAGACAAAATATATTTTTCCATTATAAAACCTCCATTTATGTTTATTTACTCACATCGAGTTGGCTTGCTCCTACCTGTTTTTCCTTATCTAACAGAAAAGCCGCTAATAAAATAATGGTGATCATCGCGCATACACCCCAAAAAGCGAGACCAAATTCCCCTTGAAAAGCTCCTTTATAGAAAAGCCCTCCTAGCGAGCCCCCTAAAACAGGTCCTAACACAGGAATCCATGAATACCCCCAGTTTGACGGACCTTTCCCTGGAATCGGTAGTAAAAAATGAGCGATTCGCGGACCAAGATCTCGCGCTGGGTTAATTGCATAACCCGTTGTTCCACCGAGAGACAAACCAATTGCTACAATTAATAATCCTACAATAAATGGATTCAAGCCATCCGTAAACTCATTTGCTCCAATCGATAAAATGCCAACGACTAAAATAAATGTTCCAATGATTTCGCTCATTAAATTTGAAGATGAATGCTTGATCGCTGGACCAGTCGCAAAAACACCAAGCTTCACTCCCGGATCATTTGTTGCTTTCCAATGAGGGAAGAAATGCAAATAAATGACTGTTGAACCAATGATCGCCCCAATCATTTGCGCTAAAATATACGCAGGGACATCACTCCAAGCGAAGTCTCCCGTAAACGCGAGTCCGATCGTAACAGCTGGATTCAAATGAGCTCCGCTGAACTGGCCAACGGCATAAACAGCCATCGCTACAGCAAGTCCCCATCCCCAAGCAATCACAATCCAACCAGATCCGTGGGCATAGGATTTTTTCAAATTGACATTTGCATTCACTCCAGCTCCTAAAATAATTAATAGAGCCGTTCCAATTAATTCTCCCATAAATGGAGTCATAGCAATACATCCCCTTTTCAATGAAATGAAAAAAAGAGAACAAAAAAACACAACTTACCCCTATCGCGGGATTCAGTTGTGATTCTCAATGTTCTCTCTCACAAATTATTAACTTGGCTATATATTAAAACGTACTGAAAGCGTTGTCAACGTTTTTTAACAAAATAGGGCTTTTTTTGAACTTCTCTTTTTATAATGTTATAATATTCCTATGATTAAAGAAGGAGAGAAGATAGATGAGTCCATATTTTACTTCAGTAGATTTAACAAAGAAGATAGAAAATAAGAAAGAATATAAACAACAGTTAAAACTGTATCAGCAGCGTTTATTAAGCTTACAACAGCTACTTTTTAAAGAAAAGATTGGCTTAATCCTTGTCATGGAAGGATGGGATGCGGCTGGTAAAGGAGGAGCGATTAAGCGTGCTACGGAAAAGCTAGACCCTCGTGGCCTTCAAGTGCATCCTATTGCTGCACCTGCTCCGCATGAACTGCGCTACCACTACTTGCAGCGCTTTTGGAGAAAGCTTCCTCAATATGGGCAAATTGCGATTTTCGACCGTTCATGGTATGGAAGAGTGCTAGTAGAAAGAATCGAAGGCTTTGCAACAAAAGCAGAATGGAAACGAGCTTATGAAGAAATCAACCATTTTGAACAAGAGCTGACAAACGACCGTTACATCGTATCAAAATTTTGGATTCATATTAGTAAGGAAGAACAAGCGAACCGCTTTGCTGAAAGACAACAAAACCCGCTTAAACGCTGGAAGATCACCGATGAAGATTGGCGCAATCGTGAAAAATGGGATGAGTATGAAAAAGCGGCTACAGACATGTTTGAAAAAACACATGTCGAATCGGCGCCATGGCATATCATCCCTGGTAACGATAAAAAATATGCAAGAGTAGCTGTCGCAAAGCAAATCGTCGAAGATATTGAGAAAAATTTAATCGCTAGAGGCATTAAACTACCAGACTACTCATTATTTGAATAACTAACTGCTAATAAGCCTGTCCCACAAGTAAAGGGACAGGCTTATTATATGCTTAATAATAAAGTTTCCACAGCTCTCGATTAGAAGTCGTAATCGCACACGCTCCTGCTTCAAGCGCCATTTCTACTTCTTCTTGTTTCTCAATTAACCCACCGGCAAAGATCGGTTTTCCTGTTTGCTCATGCAACGTTTTAATAACTTTCGGCACAACCCCCGGCAAGACTTCAATATAGTCTGGATCTGTTTTTTCAATCAACTTAATACTGCGGTTCAACGCGCTAGAGTCAATAATAAAGGCTCTTTGCGTCGCGTATAAGCCTTTTTGCTTCGCTTTAACCAGTGCATTTCCTTTCGTCGAAATAATTCCATATGGTTTCACATATTGTGCAATAAATTCAACAGCATGCTCATCTGTCGTTAATCCGTGAATTAAATCTAAGTGAAGAAACATCTTTTTTCCTTGTTGTTGGGCATATTCAAATACACTTTTGACCATACCGACATGAAGATCAAGGAACACCCCATACTCAAATGGAGTATCTATCATCTTATCAAAATCCTTCATCGTTCGTACAGCAGGCAAGATTTTTTGACCGTGAAAATTCAATTTACATTCTCCTTCATTTTATAGTACTCGTTACTTTCTTTTCTGTATGCTGAAAATTGTACACCATAAATAAGGCTGCTAAAAAGAAAAACATGACGCTAATCATCATAAAAAAGTTAACTTCCTCAAACATTTGCAGCATTAGTCCTCCTGCATACGGACCTGTTAAACTGCCGATACTAAAACTCATGCCGCATAATAAATTCCCCGTTGGAAGCAAGTGCTTTGGCATTAAATCGGTCATAAAGCTAATCCCAGTACTAAATGTAGAGCCAACGACCATACCTGTAACGAACAACATGAAAAGAAGAACATAATAATGATCCATGATCAAACTAGATACGAAAAACAAAATACACCCCACTGTTAAGATCGCTCCTAACACCCGCTTTCTCCCATATTTATCACTCATCATACCGAGCGGAAATTGAAAGATAATTCCTCCAAGAGCAAAGGTCATTAGCAAAACAGATATTTGCTGAATCGATAAATCATTACGAACACCGTATATCGGAAATATACCATTCAATGAAGATTCAAGAAATCCATACCCGAAAGTTGGCAAAAAGGCGATCCAGCCGTAACGAGACGCTTCTCGAAAACGTTTCAATGTCTCCATAAATGAATTCGTTTGAATGGACTGCTCCGGGAAATCATTTTTCAACAAAAATAAAAAGCCCCAACAACATAAGCAAAGTACACTCGACACGATAAAAGGCAAGGCTTCATTAAACTTGATGAAGCTCGTCATTAGCGGACCTAGCGCAAAGCCAACACCGAAAAATAAACCGTACAATGAAATATTACGGCCACGGCGATGCTCTGGCGAAAACGAGGTAATCCACGTTTGTGTACCGAAATGAAGCGTGTGATCGCCTATTCCAATCAACAATCTTAGCAAAAACCAAAACCAATAAGACTTCCATAACGGAAAGCATAATAAAGAAATGATCACGAGCAACCCACCACTAATAATAACGGGTTTATACCCATATTGCCTTAACGGCTTTTCCATAAAAGGCGAAACGAATAAAATTCCAATATAAAGAGCCGACGCATGTAAACCGTTTAAAGAAGAAGACACTCCTTCTTGCTCGAAAATAATAGAAATGACCGGCAGTAACATTCCTTGACTAAATCCAGAGATCGCCACGATGCTAACTAATATCCAAAAGCGATGTTGTTCCTTTACTTGTATCATCTGTACCCTCACTACTTTTCCAATTGTTTACTCACCATTGTAAGCGAACGAGACGCATTCGTACAGAATACTTTTTGATAGCCTATTTTTTGCTTTCTTCTTGCCCTTCACGTTACGTGATGGCTTATGATAAGAATAATTACTTTTAAGGAGAGATCCATGATGAAAAAATACACAATTGGAGAATTTGGTAAACTAACAGGTACATCCGCTCGAACGTTACAATACTATGATGAAATCGGTCTACTAAAAGCAGAGCGAACCGCGGCTAGTCATCGCTCGTATAAAGAGGAAGACTTTGCGACGCTCCAAAAAATTATTTCTTTAAAGTTTTTAGGTTTTTCCCTTGATGAAACAGCCAAATATCTTCGCAATGAAAATTGGGATATGAGAGATTCCCTTGTCTTTCAACGAAATATGATGAAGAAAAAACGAGAGCAGTTAGATGACTCCATTCGATTATTGAATTTAGCAATCGAACAAATTGATCATAATCACAAGCTCGACCCACAAGTCTTCACTTCCATTATTAACAGCGTACAAATGGAAGAAGAGCATAAAGACTGGATGAAGTCTCACTGGCCCGAAGAATTTGTTGAACAGCTTTATGACAGAGTGAAAGAAGATCAAGAGGAGTATGAGAAAAAATGATGGACCTTTTTTCTCGATTTAAAGAGGTCATGTTTTCTGATTTTACAAATCCTCAAGTGGAGAAACTCGTTCATGAATTACTTACAATGGCAACAGAATTAACAGGGGAAAACCTTTCATCACTAGAAACATTACCAGTTGAAGATATTCCGTTAGATCCTTGGCTATTCCCTAACCCGTTTTCACCTGAAGAAGAGAAATGGTTAGAGCAAGTGATGACTTACTATATGGAAAAAGAGGAGGAAAACCATGCGGAAAAATAACGATGCGAAACAATGGAAAACCTTTTTTCAATTATTCACACAGAGCAACATTCCGAAATGGCTAATTGTTGTCGCAATTGCTTTAAGCATTCTCGAAACCGTTGCTGGATTAGTTGTTCCTTTATTTACCCGCAATTTAGTAGATGGGTTGGCTCAAAACCAATTGCCGCCATCTGTGATTGTTTTTTTAGCTGGTAGCTTTTTATTACAAACGGTTTCAGGTGGATTTTCTTTTTATTTGATGAGTTATATCGGTGAATACGTCGTTGCCTCAATTCGAGAGCGCTTATGGAATCAAGTACTCACTCTTCCTGTTGATTACTTTGATCAGCATGAATCGGGCGAGACGATGAGCCGAATCACACAGGATACAAACATTGTCAAAGCGTTAATTACACAACATCTCGTTTCTTTTGTCACAGGAATTATCTCAGTGATTGGAGCCGTTGGCATTCTATTATTCATCGATTGGAAAATGACGGTGATCATGTTACTTGCCGTCCCCCTTGCCATCTTAATGATTGTCCCATTAGGGCAAAAGATGTATCGCATTTCCAAAAACACACAAGAAGAAATGGCTGGATTTTCAGGAGACCTCGGGCGAGTGCTCTCCGATATTCGTCTAGTGAAGGCTTACAATGCTGAGCCTATTGAA
Source organism: Bacillaceae bacterium SAS-127 (assembly GCA_002261155.1). Taxonomy (GTDB): domain Bacteria; phylum Bacillota; class Bacilli; order Bacillales; family Domibacillaceae; genus Bacillus_CE. The sequence continues at coordinate 34,881 of NKXN01000045.1, forward strand.
AAAAGAAAAGGATCAAATCGCATCCAAGGTTTATTTCAATTTGGCTTAAAAGAAGCGCGAATCCAAGCGATCATTTCTCCTTTCATGACGGTCATTATGATGCTTGTCCTCGTTGTCTTAATTGGCTACGGTGGCGTTCGTGTGGCATCTGGGGAGCTATCGGCTGGGTCGCTTGTCGCCATCATCATTTACATGTTTCAAATCGTCATCCCATTTAGTCAAATGGCTTCTTTCTTTACCTCGTTTCAAAAAGCGTTGGGCGCAACGGAGCGAATCCAAGAGATTTTATCTTTATCGACAGAAGCAAATGATTCAGGCCGTCCGGTAAAAGAGGCTGCAACAGATCTCGTGCTGAAAGATTTGTCATTTAGTTATAGTGGAGATAAGCCCGTGTTAAAGCGCTTTAATCTTCATATACCTGCTGGGAAAACAACGGCTTTCGTCGGACCGAGCGGAAGCGGGAAAACGACGTTATTTGCTTTGTTAGAACAGTTTTATCATCCAAATGACGGACAAATTCTACTAGGAGAGGACCCAATCGATGAGTTTCAGCTAGCAGATTGGCGAAATCAAATCGGCTATGTATCGCAAGAAAGCCCGATTATGTCAGGAACGATTTTTGAAAATATTTGCTATGGAATGGAAAATAAAGTGTCGTTAGAAGAGGTGAAGCGAGCGGCACAGCTCGCCAACGCCGATGAATTTATTGAACGCTTACCCGATCAATACGATACGGAAGTAGGCGAGCGCGGGATGAAGCTCTCAGGTGGTCAACGGCAAAGAATTGCCATCGCTCGGGCCTTTATGAGAAACCCGAAAATTTTGCTTCTTGATGAAGCCACCTCCAACCTAGATAGCGCCTCTGAACGACTTGTGCAAAAAGCGTTGGATCAATTAATGAGCGGACGAACAACACTTGTCATCGCTCACCGCCTATCAACAATCGTCAATGCCGATCAAATTGTCGTCATCGAAAACGGGCAAATCACCGGAACCGGTACACATGACACACTACATGAGCAACACCCGCTTTATCGCAAATTAGCCAACCAACAATTTAACAGCTAAAACGGGGTGCAGTCCCGAAAATGTGGATTCACAACGGTTGGGAATTCTAAAAAGAAAAAAATGGCTAAGTTAACAACGATTAAAGCTTAATTTCATCGCATACAAAAAGGTATCGTTTTGAATAAAGATTGATCGAAACGATACCTCTTTTTCATTTTTAAGAACTGCTTTTTTTAAAAAAATATTGATTATTTTAAAGCGACTTATTCCACTAATGCACTCGTTAGTTCAATAAAAAGAAAGAACTAATTTAGAAGATTTAATTACTCATTAAACCTTCCCATTATTACAGTATTATAATAATTCCCATCTGATAGTAGCTTATCCTTTCTTAAAACTCCTTCTTCTTTAAATCCATATTTTTCATACAGAATTATGGCTTTTTCGTTGGTTTCAAGTACGTTCAACGTAATTTTCTTAATTTCATTTGTATCTGCCCATCTAATACTTTCTTTTAACAAATTTGCACCTATGCTATATCCCCAGAAATCCTTTAATACACAAACCCCAAACTCAACTTTATGAGCCATTCTTTTCAACTGATTACCTTCACATCTTGAGAAGCCAACAATCCTTCCGTTTGTTTCACAAATTAAAAAAAGGTTTTGAGGGTTTCCTCTATCCCTTTTGATTAATTGTTTAAAACCAACTTCATCTATATACGCTTCACCTTTGTCTCTATCCATATTTTCTGTTTCTCCATCTATTTGCAAGCGTACTTCAGATAATTTTTTTGCATCAATCTCTTTTGCTGACCTTATAATATAACTTAAATTACGAATATGAAACTCTATTGGATTTACTTTCATTTCAAACTCCTCCTGTCTTTAACTAAATTGCCCCGTATAATCCTGATGCTACCTCAAAACGCAGTGGGGCTAGCCTCCCACTGCGTTTTAGCTGTTATTTTCCTGTCAGAAACATTTTAGTGATTGCAGCGAATTCCCTTATGTATGCTTGCGTTTTCGTGATTTCCGGTGTTGGAGCGGCAAGTGGATATGTTTTGATCCCTTGTTTTTCTGCTAGTTTTTTAGCTCGATATAGATGGAAATCATTTGTGACGATAACGGCTTCCTTGATCTTAAATTTCTGCTTGGAAAAAATGATATTTTCATAGGTCGATGTCGATTCATCTTCTACTAATATGTTGTCTTGCGATATTCCATTTTCGATAAAAAACTGTTTCATTGCTTCCGCTTCTGTTATATCTTCCCCAGAACCTTGTCCGCCAGATACAATCACTTTCGCTTCTGGATTTTCTTTTAAATAATCTAGTGCCTTACTCACTCGATATTGTAGGCTTAATGACATTTCTGTCCCATTAACTTTCGCCCCTAGTACGATAACATGTCCCACATCGGCTGGAGGCTTTTCAGCAGCGGTTGCTTTCATTTGGTGGTAGTAATAGATGCATAAGCCGATCGGTACTACTAGTACGAGCACACTGCTGATGAACCATAGTTTTCGAATGATCATAATTTCTCCTTTTTGCTTGCCATATAATAACCTATCATTCTATATTTTAACATATCTATTTACTATTAATCGGGTAAAGTATGGTATTAATTATGAAGAAACTAAATAAAAAGAACGCCCTGAAGGACGTCTATGTAAAAATCATTTACTTTTCTTGCAGCTTTAATATTGCTAAACATATAACACCAATTGATAGTAAACTTATTGCACTATTCACAGTTATTTCCTCTAATACACTTAAAACAAATGTACTTGCACCCATTCCTAACGCAACAGCTGCTAAAATGATTTTCATCACGTTTCTGTTCATCGTAACTATCCCTTCCCCCCCTCATTTATCATTCGACACCTGGGAGGAGAATCCTTTGTTCTCGCTGTAACGGATTATTGCCCTGAGTGTTTAATAGAAAATTCTCTATCAGCTAAACGTTTTTTCTGAAGCACTCAAAAAAACTCTGAGCAATGAATGTGGTCAAATTGTAGTCAATCATTCAAATAAAGCACTAAGAACCCTTAATATATAAGGGTTCTTAGTAAATTGAAATCACATAATCCGCTTAAACATTTTCTCCAACTCATAAGTAGAGTAATGAACAAGAATCGGGCGACCGTGTGGACATGTAAACGGATCGGAGCTTTTTCTTAGATCATCGAGCAGCTGTTGAATTTCATCTTGTCTTAAGTGATGGTTCGCTTTGATCGATGCTTTGCAGCTCATCATGATCGCCGCTTCTTCCCGCAATTTTTTAATATCGACTTGTTTCATCGATAATAGCTGCTCGATCATTTCTTCGATGATCGTTTGCTCTTCTCCTTTTGGGAACCATTGCGGATGAGAGCGAACAATGAACGCCCGATCCCCAAATGGCTCTAGGAAAATGCCGACTTCCTCTAACTGCTCCGTGTACTGTGAAATTTTGATACAATCATCCGCGGAATATTCTAATGTCAGTGGCATCAGCATGTCTTGCAGTTCTTTTTCGACTTGCCCTACTTTTTCTTTGAAATACTCGTATTTAAGTCTTTCTTGAGCGGCGTGCTGGTCGATCATATATAGTCCATTTTCATTTTGGGCAAAAATGTACGTGCCATGCATTTGACCGATCGGATAAAGCGGTGGAATGCGACTGTCGATGGGCTTACTTTCCGCTGTTGCTTCTTCTATTTCTTCTATTTCATTCCCATGATCAGCGATAAAAAAGCTAGGTTCTTCCTCTGTCACAAGCGGAGCTACACTCACTGTTTGCTCTTGATTAAATGAATCCACCGCCTCAGTTCCCGACCAATTTTTCTCTTCTACAAACGAAAAGCTAGGTTTCGTTTTTTCTATTTGTGGAGGTGGGGAACGATCCAGATGATCAAGTGTCAACGTTTGCTGTTCGGATTCAACTCGCACCTTTTTTTGGATCGGAGCGGCACTAGGAATTAATGTTTCCTTTTTAAAGGCTTGTTGGACAGCCGAAGTAATTAACTCGATTAACTGCTGCTCTTTACTAAGGCGAACCTCTAATTTAGACGGGTGAACATTGACATCAACTAACAGCGGATCCATTTTAATATTAACGAGGGCAATCGGATAGCGACCAATCGGGAGAAGGGTATGATACCCCTCTAACACCGCTCGTACTAATCCATAGTTTTTAATAAAACGACCATTCACCATCAGTGACATATAGTTTCTCGAAGCTCTTGTGACTTCCGGAAGAGCTAGCCAGCCGTCGATTTCAAAATCTAGTGAAGAAGCCGTTAACGGAACCATTTTCTTCGCGATATTGACTCCATAAATAGCGGCTAACACTTGTCTAACATCGCCACTTCCCGTTGTGTGCAATAGCTCGCGGCCATTATGTCGCAGACGAATCGACACCTCCGGATGAGCTAACGCTAGTCGATTGACGACATCGGTAATATTTCCAAGCTCGGTGTGAATTGTTTTCATGTACTTTAACCGAGCGGGCGTGTTAAAAAATAACCCCGATACTTTAATATCTGTTCCTTGACGACTGCTCGCTTGAATATGTTCCTGCACTACGCCACCTGAAAGCACGATTTTTGAACCTGCTCCTTCCCCAGTGCTCGTCGTCAGTTCGAGCTCTGAAACCGAAGCAATACTCGGTAAAGCCTCTCCCCGAAAACCGAGGGTGCGAATACGGAACAGATCATTTTCATCTTTAATTTTACTCGTGGCGTGCCGGGCAAAAGCAGTGAGCACATCTTCTGGCTCAATGCCCCCACCATTATCAACGATTCGAATACTTTCAAGTCCTGCTTCCTCGACATCGATTTCAACCACCGTGCTTTTAGCATCAATCGAATTTTCCACTAGCTCTTTTACAACAGAAGCCGGTCGCTCGACCACTTCTCCAGCAGCGATTTTATTGGATAGCAAGTCATCTAACAAAATGATTTTCGCCATCTTCGTCACCCTCTTTCATCGGTTATTTTTTGACTTTTTTCTGCAGTGCATAAAGAGCATTCATCGCATCTAACGGTGTCATTTCTAGTAAATCAAATTTCTTCAATTCATCAATGATCTTGCTTTCTTTTGCTGAAGGCTTAGGTACAACTTCTTCTTGGAAAAGTGACAGTTGAGCCGCTCCTTTTTCCACTTTAACCGTTACCTGTTCTTCTTTTACTTGATGATTAGCCGGTTTACTTTCTTGCTGCCCCTTCTCTTCTAACCCTGTTAAAATTTCGTTCGCCCGTTTAATTAATTCTTTCGGAAGCTCAGCTAACTCCGCTACATGAATACCGTAGCTTTTGTCTGCTGCGCCTTCTTTGATTTTATGCAAAAAGACGACTCTTCCGTTCTGTTCAACTGCTTGGACATGGACATTTGTTAATTGAGCTAATTCTTCTTCTAGCACGGTCAATTCGTGATAGTGCGTTGAGAACAGTGTTTTTGCTCCAATTTTATCGTGAATGTACTCAATGATCGCTTGAGCAAGCGCCATCCCATCGTACGTAGACGTTCCGCGACCGATTTCATCAAATAAAATTAACGATTGATTCGTGGCGTGAGTAATGGCATTTTTTGCTTCTAGCATTTCGACCATAAATGTACTTTGTCCGGAGATCAAATCATCCGCCGCTCCGATTCTCGTAAAGACTTGATCGAAAATAGGAAGCTCGGCTTTCGCAGCTGGTACGAAACAGCCAATTTGAGCTAAAATCGCTGTTAACGCCACCTGTCTCATATACGTGCTTTTCCCGGACATATTCGGCCCCGTAATCAGTAGCACTTCTCTTTCTTCGTTCATCTGACAATCATTCGGCACGTATTGTTGAGAATCCATCACTTTCTCGACGACGGGATGACGACCATCTTCAAGAACTAATTCTCGTCCGTTCGTTAACGTTGGACGGACATAATGGCGCATTTCACTCACAGTCGCAAAGCATTGCAAAACGTCTAGCTCACTAACTAAATGCGAAAGCTTTTGCAAACGCGGAATATACTCCTTGACGCTTTCTCTTAGCTCTAAAAATAGTGCGTATTCCAGCTCCACCATTTTTTCATTCGCCTGTAAAATCATCGCTTCTTTTTCTTTTAACTCTGGCGTGATGAACCGCTCACAGTTTGCTAACGTCTGCTTCCGTTCGTAACGACTGTCATCTAATGCGTTTAGATTCGCTTTTGTAATCTCAATGTAATAGCCAAAAATGCGGTTGTAGCCGATCTTTAAAGACTTAATGCCTGTCCGTTCTTTTTCTTCACGTTCTAAGTTGGCAATCCACGTTTTTCCGTTGCGACTGGCATCACGATACGTATCTAGCTCTGCATGAAAGCCTTCCTGAATCATTCCGCCTTCTTTAATCGTCAATGGCGGATGGTCGACTAATGCTCTTTCTAACAGATCGGTCAACTCCTCACAAGGATCAATATCGTCCATTAACTTACGAATTTCTTCATTGTTTATTTGCGAAAGAATTTGCTGTAATAACGGAATTTGCTGTAGCGATTTTTTTAATTGAACGAGATCGCGCCCATTCACATTGCCAAAAGCCACTCTTCCAGCTAAACGCTCTAAATCATATACTTCCTTTAATTGCTCGCGAATTTCTTGACGTTCAAAAAAGGAGGAAATGAGCGTTTGCACCATCGTTAAGCGCCTTTCAATTTGATCTTTTTGGATAAGTGGTCGGTCGATCCATTGCTTTAATAGTCGTCCGCCCATCGCTGTCATCGTCTCATCAAGAAGCCAAAGCAGTGAACCTTTCTTACCTTTCGATCGAATCGTTTCTGTTAATTCCAAATTGCGCTTCGAATATTGATCAATTCTCATAAACTGATGGACATGATAGGATTCAACCGACTGCAGATGATCTAAACTTCTCTTTTGTGTACGATGTAAATACGAGAACAGTAAAGAAACGACTTGTCTAAGTTCTGATTGATTCACTTGTTGCATCAATGGAAGAAAGACTTCTTGTTCGGAGCTACCCTCTTCCGTAGAAAGTGTCACGGATAACCGCTCTTTCAGTTGGCGTTGAATCGCCCCGTCAAGATTCGCTTCAATGACAACTTCCTTCACTTGTAAAGTAGCTAATTCATTCATCACTTCATCTAATGAAGATAAAGAAGTAACTTTATTTTCTCCTGTTGATAAATCACTAGCCGCTAACGCATACGTTTCGTTAGTGAATGAGCATAACGCTGCTAAGTAGTTATTCTCTTTATCTTGAAGCCCCTTTCCTTCCATCACCGTTCCAGGTGTAATCAGCTGTACGACTTCACGTCTAACGACACCTTTCGCTTGTTTCGGGTCTTCTGTTTGCTCACAAATAGCGACTTTATGACCTAGCTCAATTAGCCGTTCGATGTAGCCTGCTGCTGAATGGTAAGGAACGCCGCACATCGGGATCTTTTCGGCTCCTCCTCCATCCCTACTCGTTAACGTAATTTCAAGCAGTTGACTCGCGTTCGTCGCATCCTCAAAAAACAGTTCATAAAAATCGCCTAAACGGAAAAATAAAAAGGCATCTTGATACTCTGCCTTGACTTTTAAATATTGTTGGATCATTGGGGTATATTGCTTCATTACATTCCAATCCCTTTCCACATTGCCTATCTATTTTCAAATTATAATTATATCATAGCTCTTATGTGGAAACAGAAAAAAAGTGCCGGCCATTTTTTTCGGCCCGCACGGATGATTAATGATGGTGTCCATCATCAAGAAATGATGTATCCAATTTTTCATAGTCATCCTCATCATCAAAATCACAATCCCAGTCATCATCACAGCCATGCGGATGAACGGCTACACAAATTTTCGTCTCGCCAACCACTTCAACTAAAAACTCTCTTTCTACATGTACCACGATTTTATTCCCATGCTTCGAAATGACAGCTTCACAGCAATTTGGCTGCTGTAACACTCTTGCTATGACTTCATCATCATCGAAGCAATCTTCATCACGATACTTCAGTTTAATCACGTCTTTATAGTCGACCTTCTCTGTGACAACTGATGTTTTTGTATTATCGTGATGAGAATACCAGACGTTAATGTCATACGTGCCGTGCACTTCCACTGTTTTCCCGACCTTTTTGGCTTTATACTCATGATTAATAATCCAGCAGCCTAAAATGCTCGATGGATGATGCGGCGGACAAATCGTGTGATGAGACTGTGTAAACTTACGGCCTTTGGCAACGACCGACTTTGTTATAATCTCCCTATATTCTGCCATTCGAGCGTACCTCCTCGCTTGTTCTCCATTTATCCTATGCACTAAAAGCAAGACATGTGCCTAGTGAATATAAAAATTATTTAAACGAAAAAGAGACCGTGCTTTTTAGCAACAAGTCTCTTTTCCATTGTTTCTTCTATTTAACTGCAGCTTCCAGGCTGACTATTTTTCACTTGAGCACCTGTCTCTCCGCGAAGTAAATCCCCACCCGTTGATTCAATAATATGATCTGTCACTGTATTAGAAATAGCAGATGCGACAATTTGTAAAATTTCATTTACTTCCACTTGCGATTCTTTAAATTGTTGAACAACAGGAATTTCATCTAATTCCTGTTCAATTTTTTGAATTTTTTCTTCTACCATTTTTAAGGCTTCGGTTTTTCCATAATGTTGAAAGTTCACTGCTTGTTTTTGCAAGCTTTTTAGACTAGCGATTTTTTCGCGCACCTTTTGATTTTCATGAATTTTAGATTCAGCTTCCTTAAAAAAAGCTACTTCCTCTGTTTCAGAAATCATGTGAGCTAACTCTTTCGCACGTGCCAAAATATCGTCTTTCGTATATAACGTCATATTAGTTCACCTCTGCCATTGTATGTTCTTCTATCATTTCACCATTTAAAGACCATGTTTTTGTTTCAGTAATCTTCACTTTAACAATTTTTCCGATCGCTGTTTTTGGCCCTTTAAAGTTCACAAGTTTACTTTTATTCGTATAACCAGCGAGAATGTCAGGATTGTTTTTACTCTCACCTTCTACTAATACGTCAACAATTTGACCTTTATATGGTTTCATTGCTTCGGCTGATGAAGCATTTACTAACGCATTTAATCGTTGTAGACGCTCTTTTTTCACTTCCATCGGAACATTGTCTTTCATTTTTGCCGCTGGCGTTCCTTCACGTGGAGAGTAAATGAACGTATAGGCCGCTTCAAAGCCTACTTCTCGATAAAGCGATAACGTTTCTTCAAATTGCTCGTCTGTTTCATTTGGATAACCAACAATAATATCAGTTGTTAATGCAACATCTGGAATCGCCGCTTTAATTTTACGAACAAGCTCTAAAAACTGCTCACGATTGTATTTACGCGCCATGATCTTCAATACTTCAGAAGAACCTGATTGCACTGGCAAATGAATGTGATCCATTAAATTGCCTTTCTTCGCTAATACTTCAATTAAATGATCATCAAAGTCACGCGGATGACTCGTTGTAAAACGAATACGTGGAATATCAATTTTACGGATTTCATCCATTAAATCGCCTAAGCCGTATTGAATATCGTCAAAATCTTTACCGTACGCATTGACGTTTTGACCAAGCAATGTAATTTCTTGATAACCTTGAGCTGCTAAATGACGGACTTCTTGAATAATCTCCTCTGGACGACGGCTTCTTTCTTTACCCCGTGTATAAGGGACGATACAATACGTACAAAATTTATCACAGCCGTACATAATATTAACCCAAGCTTTAATATTGCCTCGGCGCACTTTCGGAAGATTTTCAATGACATCTCCCTCTTTAGACCATACTTCAACGACCATTTCTTTCGATTTATAAGCTTCGTCCAAAATTTGTGGCAAACGATGAATATTATGCGTACCAAAGATCATATCGACATGTTGATACGTTTTTAAAATTTTATTAACAACGGACTCCTCTTGGGACATACATCCACAAACACCTAATAATAAATCTGGTCGCTGTTGCTTTAAGGCTTTAAAATGACCTAATTCGCCAAACACTTTATTTTCAGCATTTTCGCGAATCGCACATGTGTTTAATAAAACGACATGTGCATCATCGACAGAATCCGTAGCTTCATAGCCTAGTGCTAAAAAGATCCCAGCCATGACTTCTGTGTCATGCTCATTCATTTGGCATCCATAGGTGCGGATATAGAATTTGCGGCCTTCACCCAGTCCACGAAACCTCTCATCAATTTTGAAATCGTTATGATATTCGATTTCTTCTTTCCCACGCTTTTTAGCATCTTTTAAAGATGGTGGTTGATATACTGATTCAAAATATTTACTATAATCCTTTTCGGATTTTTTGTCCGTTGGATTATTTTCGTTCACTTGTTGTCCATGTTTTCGTTGTTCTTCGTTCATTTTAATTCTCCTTTCCTTTGCTATTAATTAAGCAAAAAGAAAATACATTTGTAATCCGTACACATTATTTTAGTATATAATACAACAAAAGAAAGAACAACTAGACGAGTTCGATATGCATGAAAGTGTTAAAAAGCATTTGTTTTTTATTCATTTTATCAATAAAAAAAGGGTGATACTCAAAAGGTCCGTATTCATCGACCTTTTGGTTCACCCTCTTTTTCATTCCATTACATAAATTCTTTCACAAGCTTATCAAAATAAGTGTCTTCTAGTTTCAAATCTTGGACAGTTAGCGGTTCATCCGAATAACCGTATACAAGCTGTTGATAAGACGGCTTCTCTTTATTTTGATAAATGATCCCCGTTACAAGGCTGTCATGCTTCATTAACGTATTCATCGCTAATTCACGATTGGAAGAGTCATACTCTTCCACCGTTGATAATTTCGTTAAATGTTCTTTAAACCAGTCATACGTATTAATTTTATTATAAGTGACGCATGGGCTGAATACATTGATAATAGAAAAACCTTTATGCTCGATCCCTGCTTCAATGATCGCTGTTAATTCTTTTAAGTCAGTTGAAAAGCTTTGGGCAACAAACGTCGCTCCACTGGTGATCGCTAACTCCATCGGTGAAAGCGCGCTTTCAATCGCCCCTTTTGGCGTCGATTTCGTTTTAAAGCCTTCCGCAGAACGCGGCGATGTTTGCCCTTTCGTTAAACCGTAAATTTGATTGTCCATAACGATATAAGTTAAATCAATATTACGGCGCATCGCATGAATCGTGTGACCCATACCGATGGCAAAACCGTCGCCATCTCCACCCGAAGCGATAACTGTTAAATCTTTATTGGCCATTTTCACCCCTTGAGCAATCGGAAGAGCTCGACCATGGATGCCGTGAAGGCCATAAGAATTGATATATCCAGAAATACGACCAGAACATCCAATCCCGGAAATGACTGCGAGCTTCTCAGGTGTTAAGCCTACATTCGCTGCCGCACGCTGAATAGCCGCCTGTACGGAAAAATCACCGCAACCTGGGCACCAGTTTGGTTTCACATTATTTCGAAAGTCTTTAAACGTCGCCATTTAAAACAACTCCTTGCTACTTGTATAAATATGATGTGGCTGGAATGGATTTCCGTCGTATTTACACAGACTTTTAATTTTTTGTGGGTGGCCTACGTTCATTTTAATAATATTAGCTAATTGACCTGTTGCATTGTTTTCCACCACTAACACATTTTTTGTTGATTCAATCAAGGGCAAAATTTCTTCTGTCGGGAACGGATGAATCAGTCGAATTTGCGCATGATTCACTTTCATTCCTTCTTGCTCTAATCGCTCTATCGCTTCCTCGATCGCACCGCGAGTCGAATTAAAGCCGACGAGTAGTAAATCCGATTGCTCATGTTTCGCATTTTTATAGACTGGCGTGTTAAACTGCAGGTCATTCAACTTCCGCATTCGCTTATCCATTTGCGCTTGACGATTAGATGGAGACTCTGATGGTTTACCTGTTTCATCATGCTCAACACCTGTAACATGGTGAATCCCGTGCTTCATGCCAGGAATCACACGAGGAGAAACACCATCTTCCGTTACTTCATAGCGTTTAAAGTACGCTTTCTCTTCCATTTCAGGCAATTCATCTTGAATCAATTTCCCGCGGCGAATTTCCACTTTGCTATAATCAAGCGGCTCAACCGTTTGTTTTCCTAATGACAATTGTAAGTCAGACAAAATAATGACTGGACATTGGTATTCCTCTGCCAAGTTAAAAGCCTCCACCGTATCGAAAAAGGCTTCTTCCACTGTGCTTGGTGCAAGGACAATCTTTGGAATTTCCCCATGCGTTCCATAAATCATCGCCATTAAATCAGATTGTTCCTGTTTCGTCGGTAATCCCGTTGACGGGCCTCCACGCTGTGTATCAACGACAACAAGTGGCGTTTCCGTCATACCTGCAAGGCCGATCGCTTCCATCATTAAGGAAAGACCAGGTCCTGCAGAGGCTGTGAATGAACGAATGCCTCCATAGTTCGCACCGATAGCCATCGTTGCTGCTGCGATTTCATCCTCCGTTTGAATAACCGTTCCGCCGACATCTGGTAATTTTTCAATTAAATATTCCATAATTTCAGAAGCTGGTGTAATCGGATAAGCTGCCATTAAACGAACGCCGCCTGCGAGTGCCCCTAGAGCGATCGCATCGTTACCGATCATAAACATCCGCTGTTTGCCATCCGCTGCTTGAAGCTCTAGTGCGCTTGCTTTACCTTCTAATTGGTCAAGCATATAACGATAGCCTGCTTGAATAGCTTCCATATTTTTTTGAACGACCGCTTCGCCTTTACGCCCAAAGATCTCTTGAACGACCCCTGTAAATACTTGAACATCGAGGTTAATGACGGCGCAAGTCGCTCCTACAGCCACCATATTTTTCATCAGTGATGTTCCAAGTTCCGTTGCCATTTCCGTAAATGGCACGATATACAGCTCCGCCTTTGTATCGTCCGGTTTGACTGGCTTAAATTTCGAATCCGCCAAAATCATACCTTTATCGTGTAGTTCCTTGTAGTTCACATCAATGGTCTCCTGATCAAATGCCACCAATATATCAAGATCATCCGCTACCGCGCGAACAGGTGTCGTGCTTACGCGAATTTTATTGTTCGTATGTCCGCCTTTAATTCTTGATGAAAAATGACGATATCCATATAAAAAATAGCCTAAGCGATTCAAAGCCATAGAGAAAATCTCTCCAGTACTTTCAATCCCTTCTCCTTGCTGTCCTCCAACTTTCCAAGAAAGCTGCTCTATCATTGACCATTACACTCCTTTAATACGCTTCTTTCTCCACTCAACTAGTGTATCATTTTTGAGGCTAAATCACTAACTTTATACTTGTTGATTTAGTTTGGAAACCGACGCGCGAAATTGTAATAAAGAAACTTCTCTGTTTGAAGAGATGAATAATGCTTATTCAGCAATTCACCCCATTGTTCATACGCTTCATAACCATCTAATCCTGAAATTGTTTTATCAATTCCATCAAAATCTGACCCGAACCCAAGGTGATCTTCTCCCCCAAGCTCACATAGATGCTCTACATGTTTTAATACATCATCGCTAGTGACTTCTCCTTCCTTTTTCACAAAAAAAGGAACAAATGTCAAGCCAATCACCCCATCTTTTTCAATGATGGCCTGGAGTTGGTCATCCTTTAAATTTCTCGGATGAGGGCAAAGCTGATAACAATTAGAGTGGCTAGCTATCGGGAGGTGAGCCACGTCGATAACATCCCAAAATGCTCGCTCACATAGATGGGAAACGTCTGTCCATACACCGAAACCATTGAGCTGCTCAACCACTTGCCTACCAAAAGTGGACAAGCCAGCACCTCTCTTTTCCAGAGCTCCATCTGCTACCGCATTGGTATTGTTCCAAGTTAATCCAACAGAGCGAACCCCAAGGTGGTAAAGAATCTTTAGCTTGAGAGCATCTTCTTCAATTGCTTCACAGCCTTCAAGCGTTAACACGACTCCGATTTCTCCCTTAGCTAAATTAAATATATCTTTCCTTGATTGGACTACTTTTATATCAGGATGAGGCTTGATGATCTTCTCATAGAATAAATCAACCTGCTCTAATGCTGCTCTAAATCGTTCAAATGGTTTTAGTGTAGGAGAGATAAAAATTGCAAAGCATTGCACTTTTCCTCCCGCTTTCTTTAACTGTTCATACGTAACATGCAAACCTTGATTTTGTTGAAAGCTTACACCTGTTTCATTTTGAAGTCGATACAAAACATCACAATGAGCATCAAAAATCATCTTTCCCCCTCCTTAAAACTGATTATTTTAGTCGGATTAATACATTTACTATATTTTATTTAACATAAAATTGCAAATATTTTTTATTCATATAAAAAATCAGCCTCCAACACTGAGCAGAGCAAAACGCCACTCCATTTTCAGTGTTTGAGCCTGACTTTTATGTTGATTTCTATCTTGGTTCGACAATCAATTTGATCGCGGTTCGTTCTTCCCCATCGATCAAGATGTCGGTAAAAGCAGGAATACAAATTAAATCAACCCCGCTAGGAGCAACAAACCCTCTAGCAATGGCGACTGCTTTTACTGCCTGATTAAGCGCTCCAGCTCCAATAGCTTGAATTTCAGCGGCACCTCTTTCACGCAGAACACCGGCAAGTGCACCAGCTACAGAATTAGGATTGGATTTTGCCGAAACTTTTAATACTTCCATTTCATGGCCCCCTTTATTAAACTATACCGAATGCTCATTCCATCAAACACAGTTTGTCGCTAGTCTTCCATTGTTACTATATTCGTGAAATGGCTCGCGTATTACTTGTCTGCTTAACAAAAGGGACAAGATGCTATTCTGCAATAAACGGGTGATCGTCGTTAATTAAAATCGGATCAATTGTTTTTGCTAAACCTGTTTTACGATCTAGTTCAATCACGCAGCCACTTAGTTGAGTGCGCCCGCTTTTTGGTACTTCGAATCTAACCGGTAGGCTCGTTAGGAATTTTTTTAGTACTGACTCTTTCTCCATTCCTAAAATACCATCGTAAGGTCCTGTCATTCCAACATCTGATAAATAGGCGGTTCCTTTTGGCAACACGCGATGATCAGCTGTCTGAACATGAGTATGTGTACCGACAACAGCCGATACTTTCCCGTCTAAAAACCAACCGATCGCCTGCTTTTCACTAGTCGCTTCTGCATGAACATCTACAAAGATAAACGGCGTTCGTTTTCTCGCCTCTTCCACCAGTTTTTCGACCTCAGTAAACGGACAATCTAACGGTGGCATAAATGTACGCCCTTGAATGTTAATCACCGCAACTTCTACTCCTGCTTGCTTCACGAAGATCAAGCCCTGTCCAGGTGTACCTTCTGGGAAATTGGCTGGTCGCACAAGTCGCTTCGCTTCATCGATAAAGTCAAATATCTCTTTATTATCCCAAGCATGATTCCCTAATGTGACAGCGTCTGCTCCATCGTTTAAAAACTGACGATAAATTTTCTCAGTAATTCCTCGTCCAGCAGCGGCATTTTCACCGTTAACAATTGTGCATTCAGGTCGGTATTTCTTTTTAAGCATCGGTAAATATTCACTGACCATTTCTCGACCTAGTGAACCAACCACATCACCTACAAATAATATTTTCATCTTTTTTTCCTTTCCATCATTTGTTTCTTTACAAAGGGAAAGCGGTGTGAAGGACTCACACCGCTTTATTTCGCATATTCCACAGCTCGTGTTTCTCTTATCACTGTCACTTTAATATGGCCTGGATAATCCAGTTCCCCTTCAATCCGTTTTCGAATGTCGCGTGCTAGTCGATGAGCGTGAAGATCATCGATTTGATCCGGCTTCACCATAATACGCACTTCACGTCCTGCTTGAATCGCAAATGATTTCTCTACTCCATCATAGGATTCTGAAATTTCTTCTAGCTTTTCAAGACGGCGAATGTAGTTTTCGAGCGTTTCACTACGAGCACCTGGTCTAGCAGCAGACAGAGCATCTGCAGCGGCTACAAGCACAGCAATAATGGACGTCGGTTCTGTATCTCCATGATGCGACGCAATACTATTAATAACAACTGGGTGTTCTTTATACTTCGTCGCAAGCTCTACACCGATCTCTACATGGCTTCCTTCTACTTCATGATCTACCGCTTTTCCGATATCATGAAGTAGTCCAGCACGGCGAGCAAGAGTTTCATCTTCACCAAGCTCAGCAGCCATAAGCCCTGTAAGAAAGGCCACTTCCATCGAATGCTTTAGCACATTCTGACCGTAGCTCGTACGGAATTTCAAACGTCCTAATATCTTAATTAAATCAGGGTGAAGTCCATGAATACCAACTTCAAATGTAGTTTGTTCACCTACTTCGCGGATGTATTCATCCACTTCTCTTCTAGCTTTATCAACCATTTCCTCAATACGAGCTGGATGGATTCGTCCATCTTGAACAAGTTTCTCAAGTGCAATTCGAGCCGTTTCACGGCGGATTGGATCAAAACCTGAAAGAATGACCGCTTCTGGCGTATCATCGATAATTAAATCGATACCTGTAAGCGTTTCAAGCGTTCGGATATTTCGTCCTTCACGACCAATGATACGACCTTTCATTTCATCATTTGGCAAGTTTACAACTGAAACCGTTGTTTCTGCCACATGGTCTGCTGCACAGCGCTGAATAGCTAGAGAAAGAATGCCTTTCGCCTTTTTATCGGCCTCTTCTTTCGCGCGGTTCTCTTGCTCTTTTGTCATCACAGCGATGTCATGTGCAAGTTCTTGTTCGACACGGTCTAAAATGATCGCACGAGCTTCATCACGAGTGAGACTTGAGATTCGTTCCAGTTCAGCTTTCTGTACTTTCACCATCTCTTCCACTTTGCTGTCCATCTCTTCAATATGTTGTTGTCTCTTAGTCAGAGCTTCCTCTTTCTTTTCAAGCTGAGCCTCACGTTTATCTAATTGCTCATCTTTACGATCAAGGTTCTCTTCTTTCTGTAATAAACGATTCTCTTGTTTTTGCAATTCGTTTCTTCGTTCACGAAGCTCTAATTCAGTATCTGTACGAAGTTTATGAATTTCATCCTTTGCTTCAAGCAGGGCTTCTTTTTTCAGCGCTTCCGCTTCTCGGTTAGCATCCTCAATAATTTGTTCTGCCGCACCTTTTGCCCCTGCAATTTTAGACTCTGCAATGGATTTCCTAACAAAATAGCCAACAACTACACCGACGATTAGGCCAAGCAAAATGGAGATGATTATAATAGCATCCATGATTTCACCTCCCCTTGCTATGATCTTTTGTCATGTTTTTAACATGTCGGCTGATACATTGTTTCAACATTTCAATATACAGCATCAATTCTTCCACTTTTATAGAGAAAAAAATGTAAAATATACATACTAATTTTATAGGTGCGGAAATTCGTTGTCAAGCGTTTCATCCTAGACACTGTATTAATTCTTTCATATATACAAAAGAAGCAGTGTCACTAAACACTGCTTCCACAAATTTTATTCATCTAGAAGGTTGAATTCGTCTGACGTATTCCCTTCTACAGGTTCAGTTGCCTCTTCATCTAACCCATACTGTTTTCGAATCTTCAGCATGATCTCTTGAGAAATATCTGGATTCTCTTTTAAAAATTGCTTAGCATTTTCACGTCCCTGGCCTAAGCGTTCTTCATTGTAAGAGTACCAAGCACCGCTCTTTTGAATAATATCTTCATCTGAGCCTAAATCAATGATTTCTCCTTCTCTAGAAATACCTTCTCCGTACATGATGTCCACTTCTGCCACACGGAAAGGAGGAGCTACTTTGTTTTTCACGACTTTTATTTTCGTTTTATTACCGACCATTTCGTTTCCTTGCTTCAATGTTTCTGCACGACGAACTTCTAAACGAACAGAGCTGTAGAACTTAAGCGCACGCCCACCTGGTGTTGTTTCAGGATTCCCGAACATGACACCTACTTTTTCACGAATTTGGTTAATGAAGATGGCGATCGTTTTCGATTTATTAATCGCTCCAGAAAGCTTACGCAGCGCCTGTGACATAAGACGCGCTTGTAAACCGACGTGCGAATCGCCCATTTCCCCTTCGATCTCCGCTTTCGGTACTAAAGCTGCGACTGAGTCGATAACAAGAATATCGATCGCACCGCTTCGTACAAGTGCTTCCGCAATTTCTAATGCTTGTTCCCCTGTATCTGGTTGAGATAGTAAAAGTTCGTCAATATTGACCCCTAGCTTTTGAGCGTATACTGGATCAAGCGCATGCTCCGCATCAATAAACGCTGCCTGACCGCCACTTGCCTGCACTTCAGCAATCGCGTGAAGAGCCACCGTCGTCTTACCAGAACTCTCTGGACCGTATATTTCAATAATACGCCCGCGCGGATAACCACCCACTCCAAGTGCTGCATCAAGCGCAAGGGAGCCACTTGGTATTGTTGAAATTTTGCGGTCGGTTTGCTCACCTAGCTTCATAATCGACCCTTTACCGAATTGCTTTTCAATTTGTTTTAAAGCCATATCTAATGCTGCTTGACGATCGTTCATTCAAATTCCTCCTTAAAATAACAAATCTATTTAAAAAATTAACTATTGAATTTCCTGTTTCAAAATCTATCATTACTATACCTTTTTTATGAGACAATTTCAAGTGAAAAGCGAACATTTATTCGCTTTTTTAATATTTGCATGTTTTGAGAAAAAAGACCACACAATCTGAAGAGTGACATGATTTGGAGAAAAAATCGAGGAAGAGACTGATAAATATCCGCATATCCATATTACCACAGTCTTTATCAAGAAGGGTATCTTTAGTGAGTGATTTCAATCAACTTGTAGGTTGCTCTCATTATAAAAAAACGACGCCGAAATGGAGTATACAGTAAATGATCTATACCGTATATCTTCCATCTAAGCGCCAATCTTTTATTTTTCTTTTATGCCTCTACAGTAACTCCTGTTGCTTTTTCAATCGCTTGATTTAGATCAGCCATTAAGTCCTTTGTAGATTCTAGTCCGATCGATAAACGAATTAATTCTTCTTTCACGCCAGACTTTTCTAACTCCTCTTTATTTAACTGTTGATGAGTCGTCGTAGCTGGATGAATAATTAGTGATTTTCCATCCCCTACATTGGCGACATGCGACCATAATTGAACATTGTCAATTACTGTTTTGCCCGCTTCTCGACCACCTTTAATACCGAAAACAACGATCGATCCGTTGCTATTGTTCAAATATTTTTTCGCTAAATCATGCGATGGGTGTTCTGGTAAGCTTGGGTGAGAGACCCATTCCACACCAGGGTGATTGTTTAAATAGTTTACGATTTCTAATGTATTTTCGTGATGACGCTGAATTCGCAAGTGAAGCGTCTCTAGTCCTTGTAGCAATAAAAAAGCACTATTGGCACTTAAAGCTGGGCCAAAATCTCTTAACAATTGCACTCGTAGCTTCACAGCGAATGCTGGCCCTTCAATATCTGCATACTTCAACCCATGATAAGATTCGTCAGGCTCTGTAAAACCAGAGAATTTCTCGCTGTTCCAATTAAATTTCCCACCGTCTACTACTACACCACCAATGACTGTACCGTGACCGCTAATCCATTTCGTCGCGGAATGGACGACAATATCTGCTCCCCAAGTAAGCGGCTTGCAAACATACGGTGAAGCGAATGTGCTATCGATCATTAACGGAATACCATTCTCATGAGCAATATCTGCTACCTTCTCCACATCCAACACATTTAGAGATGGGTTTCCAATGATTTCTCCGAAAAGGGCCTTCGTTTTCGGTGTAATCGCTTTTCGATAATTTTCAGGATCCGTCGAATCAACAAATTTAACAGTAATACCGTACTTTGGAAGCGTGTTGGCAAATAAATTATATGTACCACCATATAATTTACTCGCTGCCACGATTTCATCGCCCGCATGAGCTAAATTTAATATCGAAAAAGCAATCGCCGCCATTCCCGAAGATAGTGCTACTGCAGCTGCTCCTTCTTCAAGCAATGCTACTCGTTTTTCAAATACGTCAACCGTTGGATTCGTAATGCGAGAGTAAATATTTCCAGTCTTTTGCAGAGCGAACACAGCGTTCGCATGATCTGTATCCTCAAATACGTAAGAGGTTGTTTCATAAATCGGTACAGCACGAGCTCCTGTCACCGGATCGGGCACCTGGCCTCCGTGTAATAACAATGTCTCTTGATCCCAATTTTCTTTTGTCATGTGTAAACCCTCCTAAATGAATTTTATTATTTTTTCTAGAGGAAGATAAAAAACCCTCTTCTTATCAAAAAGAAGAGGGTTAAATGATTAGGTCCTCCTCTTATCTTCCAGACAAAAAAGCCTGTAGGAATTAGCACCGTTTCAGACAATACTGCCTGAAGGTTGCTGGGCTTCATAGGGCCTAATCCCTCCGCCGCTCGTAATAAGAGTGTAAATATTAAATTAAACAATCCAGCAAACTCTTAAGATGATTATATAATAATCATCTCAGAATGGTCAACAATATTTTGAATATTTTTATTTGTTTTGATTGAGGGCATGAAGTAAATAATGACAGCCATATTTTACTGACCGTTTACGAATCCCCGCTCGACTTCCCACAAGATTAAGTTGATAAACTTTCGTCTCTTGAGAACGTTCAGCCAGTCCAATCCAAACAGTACCTGGTGCTTGTCCATCCATTTCATCAGGGCCAGCCACTCCAGTAAAGCTAATAGCAAAATCACTATCGAAAATCGCTCTTGTGTTTTCTGCTAGTTCGAGTGCACATTGTTCACTGACAGCTCCATATGTATCAATGGTCTCTTTTTTCACATTGACAAGCTGCGTCTTCGCCTCGTTGGAGTAACAAACGATCCCACCTTTAAAAATTGCACTCACACCTTCGACAGCTGTTAATTCACTTTGGAAAAGACCGCCCGTCAAACTCTCGGCAGCTGCAATCGATAAATTTCTTTCCTTCAGTAATTCCGTCAACTCTTCCACAATTGTTGTTTGGTCATACCCATAAAAATATTGACCGACACGACGGAGAATTTCATCTTCTATTTCCTGAATCATACGAAGAGCCTCTTCTTCTGATTCATGCTTTGCTGTAATTCGAAGCTTTACCTCTCCATCTCCTGCTAACGGAGCAATGGTTGGATTAGTTTGATTGAGTAACAAATCCTCTACTTCGACCTCAAGAGCTGATTCACCAATTCCAAAAAATCTCAACATTCGCGACTCGATCCGCTCGACTTTTTCTAACAGTTGGATCAACTCATTTTTTCCATAGTTTAAAAACATCGGCTGCATTTCTTTTGGTGGACCAGGCAATAACATATACTGTTTGTCGTTTGCTTTAAGCAGCATTCCTGGAGCCATTCCATAATCATTTGGCAATACTTTGCTTCCACTCATCACTAAAGCTTGTTTTTTATTATTTTCAGTCATCACTCGATTAACTTTAACAAAATACGCTTCTATACTTTTCAAGGCAACTTCATTGTATTCAAGCTCCTGCCCAATATGTTTAGCAATTGCTTCCTTCGTCAAATCATCCTTTGTCGGCCCAAGCCCGCCTGTAAAAATTAACAAATCGGCACGCTTCTCTGCTTCTTTCACCACATCAATCAGTCTTGTCGGGTTATCTCCCACAACTGTATGATAATACACATTAATGCCAATTTCGGCTAAATGATGAGAAAGAAACTGCGCATTCGTATTGGTAATTTGTCCTAACAATAATTCGGATCCTACGGCAATAATTTCAGCATTCATACTAACACCCCTACTTCTAAAAAAAGCTGACAAAAACATTGAATGACTGCTCTTATGATCATATAGTATTTACTACAAAAACTATATGATCATAAGAGTGCCTAATCCTTTGCTTTCGTCAGCCTCCTATCTATTATTTTGAATGTTTAAATACATGACGATTGAGATAGAAATAATCCCAACCAGACCATATCGTAAAGAATGTAGCTACCCATAGCGAAATATCAGCAAACGGGATTGACAAACTTTCAAATGGCGCATTATGGAGTAATAGAGCGGAAATCGCTATAATTTGCATCCATGTTTTGATTTTGCCGAGCATATTCGCAGCGACCACTTCGCCTTCGCCAGCGAGAATAAGGCGCAGTCCTGTCACAGCAAATTCGCGGCTAATAATAATGATCACAATCCAAGAAGCAGCAAACCCAAGCTCAACTAAAACGATGAGTGCCGCAGATACGAGTAATTTATCTGCCAACGGGTCCAAAAACTTCCCTAAGTTCGTCACTAGATTGTACTTTCTTGCAAGATAACCATCGATCCAATCTGTTGTTGCTGCAATAATAAAGATTAGCGCCCCTACAAAATGGGTCATCGGCATAGTTGAGCCTAAAAATTCGATCTCTCCCCAATTAAAATCAACAACCATGACGATTAAAAAAATGGGGATCATCAAAATTCGCGATACAGTAATCTTATTAGGTAAATTCACAATTGTCCCTCCACTTATCAAAGTGGGATGCCTTTTAACAGGCATCTCACCATCCAAACCGTTTCTTACTCAGAAGCTTATTTTTTTTGAATAATAATGTTTTGTGTTACTTGACCAGCTGCCGGAATTTGATACGTGACTACTTCACCGTTTACTTTAATTTCCGTATCCACCGCATTTCCAACTCTAATCTTCGCTTCTGTTTGACCCGTTAAATCAAATGTTTGCGTTTGACCACTTGGAATCATATCACCGAAATAACTCTTCCCATTTCCATCTTTGACACCGACCCAAGTACTTCCTTTCGATGAAATGGATAGTTCAAATTTTTCAGCTTCTTTCAGTTCATAAGTGGAGTTACTTCCGCTTGTCCCAACAGCTGTTAATACTGTCTTAGCAGGCTCTTCTACTTTCGGCTCCTCTTTTACTTCTTTTACTTCTTTTTCTTCTTTCGCAGGAGCTTCCCCCTTGCCTTCATCTTCATTATTTTGCTCAGTAGATTCCTGAACAACAGGTTTTTCTATTACTTGCTTCTCATCCGCATCGTTTTTAGGCATTAGTACCCAAACTAAAAACAGAGCTCCAATGATAAAAGCCGTCACTAAAATTTTCGGTAAATGCTCAAGAATTTTAGATGGCTCAGCAGGAACATTTGATTTCACTTGCTCTACTTTTGTCGCCCTTTGAGGAACTTCATCTTCGTGGGAAGACGGCACTTCACTTTTAAATTCTTCAAACAATTCATCTGGATTCAGCCCAACAGCTTCAGCGTATTGTTTAATAAATGCTCGAACATAAAATTTCCCTGGCATCATCTCATAGTTTCCTTCTTCGATGCCGGTTAAATATCTTTTTTGAATCTTCGTCATTTCCTGTACATCAGCCAATGACAAGCCTTTTGCTTTTCGCGCTTCTTTTAAGCGATTTCCTAGTTCAGTCAACAATAACACCTTCCATAATTAAAAATCAAAACCACCAAAGTTTGAATCCTGAAAAAAGCTGTTCCTTTCAACAGGTTCATATGTAATTTCTTCTTCAGGATGATTTCGAAGTTCAATGATATAATCAAAATCTTCTATTTTATACTCACTGTTTCGCACAAAAATATCCGGATGCTCTACTACTTTAACAGCAGGCAACCTCATAATTTCTCGAACGAGCTGCCAATGCTTTTCACTCGCCCTTTGTGTTGATACAACACCATCCATAATAAAAATGTTATTGGCATTATATTCGTCACGAATCAATTGATCACGAACCGTTTGTTTAATCATAGTAGAAGACATAAATAGCCATCTTTTATTCGCACAGACGCTAGCCGCAACAATTGACTCTGTCTTTCCTACGCGAGGCATGCCGCGTATACCAATTAATTTGTGCCCTTCCATTTTATACAATTCTGCCATAAAATCAACGAGAAGTCCAAGCTCATTTCGCACAAATCGAAAAGTTTTCTTATCATCGGCATCTCGTTCGATATATCGACCATGCCTCACAGCCATTCGATCACGCAACTTCGGTTCCCTTAATTTAACAACCCGGATTGTATCGATCGTTTCAAGAATCGATTCCAGCCTTCGAATTTGATCCTCACTTTGAGCTCGTATTAACAATCCCCGACTCCCATCATCCACACCATTAATGGTAATAATGTTAATGGAAAGCATACCTAGTAATGAAGAAACATCCCCTAATAACCCGGGGCGGTTTTTCATAATTTTATACTCTAAGTACCATACTTTTTTGGACATATAAACACCCCTTGTGACTTGACCTTGATCATGCCCATAAATAAATAACATCTACTATCTATCATAAATGATTTATGCACTTTTTAAAAGAAAAAAGAGAGGAATTTCCTCCCTCTCTTTTAGCGCCCCCCATTATTCTGAACTAATTTCACCATAACATTGGCAATTGCGTGCTGTTCCTCTTCAGAAGCGACAGACCATAAATCAGATAACACACGCTCTTGCTCATTTTTCGGATCAACTTTTTGGGCTAAATAATCACCCACTTGATAGGCCACATTCCCGATTGTTTCATTGTTCATGCCTTGGTCTTGGGCTTGATTGAGCTTTGTTCCTAAAAAGTTTTTCCACTCGTGCCAATTTTCAAGTATTGACATTTTATTGTCCCTCCCTTTATTGAGTTACAATTATAGTTTGTGTCGGTTTCAAAAAATTATTCAATAAGTTTACGTATACCATCCGCCGTTTACTGACACGACTTGTCCAGTGAGATAGGAAGAAGCTGACGAACAAAGGAAGCTGACAACCGCTGCAATTTCTGTCGGCTCCGCCAGTCTCCCCATTGGAATCTCTTCTGCTATCTCGTCTAGCTCTTCGCTAGAAAATTGCGCCATCATTTTTGTGTTTACTGCTCCTGGCGCGACTGCATTCACTTTAATACGAGCAGGAGCCAATTCCTTCGCCAATGATTTGACGAACGAAATTTGCGCACCCTTCACTGTAGAGTAAACGACTTCACAAGCTGCACCTGTTTGACCCCATATCGAAGAAATAAAAACAATCGATGGCGTTGTACCTTTTTGCAGCTTCGAAATGAGTTTTTGACTGATCATCATCGGGCTTTTCACATGAAGTGTCCAAAGCAGGTCCATCTCTTCTTCTTTTATGTCTTGAAATAAACCATAGTGAGACGTTCCATGAGCAAAAATAACCGCTTCAACAGAAAACAACTGCTGAAGAAGCTTCTCCACTCCGCTAGATGAGGATAGATCTGCTTGTACAGAAAAGCTCTCGACTCCGATTTCTTCTAACTGCTTTTGTAATGTTTTTATTTTGTCTTCCCCATTTGTGTATTGCAAATATAAATTCCAACCGTCAAGCGCCAGCTTTTTGGCGATTTCTTGACCAATCCCGCCGCTCGCTCCAACGACTAAAGCAAATCGTTTCATAATTCCCCATTCTCCTCTTACTCATCATAAACTTAAAAAGCCGGACTCATCAACGAAACTAGATCCGGCTTTTTCTTTCTATATTTATTACTTTGGCACAATATGAAAGGCGGTTAAACGTTCCTCTGCGATCATATGAGCGGCAACCGATTGCACATCTGCAAACGTAATCGTTTCAAGCATCGGAACGACTTCAAATAAATCCATCTCATTAAAGGTATAGCGCGTAAACTGATTAGCAATATATTCAGGCGAATTAACCGCTCGCAAAAAAGCACCAATTTTTTTCTTGACGGATCGTTTCAGTGCTTCTTCGGTTAAGTGCTTGCCTTCTTTCGTCTCTAGGAGGATTTTTTGCACTCTTTCCTCCAGCTCATCGGGACGAGTCGTATCTCCTCCTACCATCGCAAAACCAAAGCCCTTTTCTTGAGTGAAGTCATAACCAAATGTGTCATCAATTAACCCTTCACGATACATTTGATAGTATAGCTCAGAGCTTTTTCCAAAGAGCATATCGAGCAAAATATTCATCGTTAATTCTCTTTTCAATAATTCCTTACCTTGTAAGTCGGTATCAACCGCTTTCAACCCTACTTCACATTTCGAGGATTGGACATTCATCGCAAGTATTCGCTTCTTCTCCTTCACCGTTTCAGGCTCTTGTTCAAAGCGACGCTTGATCTCCGGTTGATCAGTAAACGGCTTTTTCGCTTGATTGTCGCGAACGAACGCCATCGTTTCTTCCGGATTGATCGAGCCAACCACGAATAATAACATATTACTCGGATGATAAAACGTATGATAGCATTCATACAAATGATCCTTCGTAATATCGGCAATCGACTCAACCGTTCCCGCAATATCAATTTTGACCGGATGATGATGATACATATTGTGAATCACACCGAAATATACTTGCCAATCCGGGTTATCGTCATACATCCGAATCTCTTGTCCAATAATGCCTTTTTCTTTTTCAACTGTTTGCTCCGTAAAGTAGGGAGCTTGCACAAAGTCAATTAACGTCTCCAAGTTTTGCTTGACATTCGCTGTGCTTGAAAACAAATAGGCCGTTCTAGTAAAAGACGTGAAAGCATTGGCTGACGCACCTTGGCGACTAAAATGCTGAAATACATCGCCATCTTCTTTCTCAAACATTTTATGTTCTAAAAAATGGGCGATACCATCCGGAACCATAACAAATTCTTCCTGATCTTTCGGAACAAAATGATTGTCAATAGAACCATACTTGGTCGTAAACGTAGCGAATGTTTTATTAAATCCTTTTTTCGGTAGCACATACACATCTAGACCATTGTCCATTTTTTCATAATATAGTTCTTCTTGTAGCTGATCAAACGTGATTTTTTTCATGAAACTCCCTCCCCTGACAAAAAGTAGATCGTGTCTAGCTCAATTTTAGCAGCGACCGCTGTCACTTCTTCGATCGTTATCCGCTCGACTGCTTCGAGCCAGTCATCGATGGTTACATTTTGTTTTGCGACGACGTTATGGTATAAAATCTCGATCGATCCTCGTGCAGTATCAATCGTTTCAAGCAATTGGTTACGAATCACCGCTCGCGTTTGCAAAATTTCATTTTCTGAAATATCCCCTTGCTTCATCGCTTGTAACTGCTCATTAATAATCTGTACCGCTTGGTCATAATTTTTGCTATCGATCCCTGAAAGCACCATTAAGAACCCTTTATGGCTCTCTACACGACTTGCCGCATAATAAGCAAGGCTCGCTTTCTCTCGTACATTTGTAAATAGCTTGGAATGGGAGAATCCGCCGAATATGCCGTTAAACACTTGGAGAGCAAAATAATCGGGATCACCAAATTTGATCTTTGTTTGATAACCGATATGGAGCTTTCCTTGATTGATTTCTTGCTCTTCCTTCACATGTTTCAGTTCACCTTGACGAATAGGAACGTCATTGGAATTGACCATCATCGGTTGGCGATCATTCATCGTAAACAGACGGTCAACGATCTCTTCTACTTGTTGCTCATTAACATCTCCGACGATGTATAAATCGATTTCGTCTTCTGAGAACGCTTTCTTATAATAGGTATATAAGTCCGCTGCCCCAATCGGATCGACCGCATCTAATTGTCCGTTAGGCTGCAGGGCATAACGATCCTCGTCATACATTTCTTCAAGCAGTCGCATGCTAGCATAACGCATTTTATCATCGTACACCGATTGGATACGCTGCTTTAAATTCCGCTTTTCGCTTTCGATAATCTCCTGATCAAACGCCCCATTTTTCACAAGTGGGTTTGTTAGCACATCATTGAAAAATTGAAATGCTTTCTCTAATAACGAATCTTCCTTCTTCAAATAATTCTCATTAGCTATTTCAAGCGAAAAGCTCATCGTATGGTAATCACCTTTTTTCGCTAAGTCTACAAAGAAACTAGCCCCATATAAGTCATCTAAATGTGAGCGTAAAGTGGTAGAAGTAGGAAATGTAGCTGATCCATTTTGAAGGACATAAGGAAGCAAAGCTCTCATCGTTACCGTTTCTTGTTCAAGCGGCGCTTTCATTTTCCACACAATCGTATTCGTTTTGTATTTATCCGTTTTGATAATATGAAGATTATACCCTTTTTTCGCTTTGACTATCTCATTTACTAATGTCACTGAAACATCCTCCTTTACGGTGCTGCTATGTCTATATTTTTATCCGAATATAGCATGCTTCATGCTTTAATTTCACAAAAACTTACTTTAACTATACACGAGCAACTAGTCGTTGAAAAACAAAATGCTACTTTTTTAAATAGAAAAAAACTGCCCACCGAAATGGACAGTTTCCCTCTGTTTACCTTGTTCCCTTCACATACGGCGTACCTAATGCCTTCGGAGCATCTGCGCGACCGATGAAGCCAGCCAACGCTAAAATCGTTAGTACGTAAGGAGCCGCTAGTAAATAAACAGCTGGTACGTTTTCTAAAAACGGAATGCTTGAGCCTACGACACTTAAACTTTGGGCAAATCCGAAGAAAATCGCCGCTCCCATCGCACCTAATGGATGCCACTTCCCAAAGATCATCGCCGCTAATGCCATAAATCCTTGACCTGTAATGGTCGCATGACTGAAATCTAGTGAAATAGACTGGGCGTAAACAGCTCCCCCTAAACCTCCAAGTACACCAGATAAGCAAACGGCCATATAACGCATTCTCGTCACGTTAATTCCCATTGTATCTGCAGCCATTGGATGTTCACCTACTGCTCGTAAACGCAGGCCAAAAGGTGTTTTGTATATGACATACCAAATGACAAAAGCTAAAGCAATGGCGATCATCGCCGGATACGAAACGTTAGAGAAAAAGATCTTTCCGATCACAGGAATATCGCTTAACAAAGGTAAATCGACTTTTTTAAAGCTTTCTTTTATGATATCTGTTTGCCCTTTATCGTAAATGAGTTTCACAAGGAATAAAGAAGTACCTAAAGCTAAAAAGTTAATCGCTACCCCACTGACAACTTGGTCTGCTCTAAATGTAATGGAAGCAAGAGCGTGTAATAGCGCAAACAGTCCGCCGACGACCATAGCGGCTACAAGCGCGACCCACGGCGTTGTTGCTCCTAATGAAGAAGCGAATGTTAAGTTGAAAACGATCGACGTAAAAGCGCCGACGATCATCAACCCTTCTAATCCAATATTAACAACTCCGGAACGCTCTGAAAATACACCGCCTAATGCTGTGAAAATAAGTGGAGCTGCGGCAAATAAAGATGACGAAATAATAATGGACAAAACCGTTACAATATCCACTTATTTCACCTCCTTCTTAAATCGGCTAATGAGCCATTTAATCATATAGCTTGAGGCAACGAAAAAGATAATCAAGGCGATTACAATTTCAACCAATTCATTCGGGACACCCGATTCGATTGGCATATTTAGCGCCCCTACTTTTAATGAACCAAATAACAAGGCAGCTAACACCACACCAATCGCCGCGTTTCCGCCAAGTAAGGCGACAGCAATTCCATCAAATCCAACACCTGAGAACCCGGCATGTAAAAAGGCAGTCCCGAATGTTCCAAGCCCTTCCATTGCGCCACCAAGACCTGCAAAAGCACCTGAAATGACCATAGATAACACGATGTTACGGTTGACGTTCATACCTGCATACTGAGAAGCATGTTGATTGAAACCGACGGAACGCAATTCATATCCAAGCGTTGTCTTTTCTAATATAAACCACATAATAACTGCTGCGGCAAAAGCTAAAAAGATTCCATTATGCAAAGTAGAAAAATCAGTCAAATTCTCAAAGAAAGGTGATTTTAAACTAGCAGACTCTGGAACAGCAGCAGTCGAATCTGCTTGATCACTAATGACGTTACGAATGAAATGATTCGTTACATGAAGAGCAATATAGTTCATCATAATCGTCACAATTACTTCATGAACACGAAGCTTAGCCTTTAAAATCCCAGGTATAAACCCCCAAAGTGCTCCAGCAACAGCTGCGGCTAGCACAGCCAATGGCAAATGAATGACTTTCGGTAAGTCAAACGCAAGACCTACCCACACCGATGCGACCCAACCGACTAAAAGCTGCCCTTCGACACCGATATTAAACAACCCTGTTCGAAAAGCGAAGGCTACTGCTAAACCAGCAAAAATATACGGTGTCATTTGCCGCAATGTTTCTCCTAAATAAAAGGAATCTCCAAAGGCTCCGTGCCAAAGAGCTGTGTAACCAGCCAGCGGATTATAGCCTGTAATAAGCATAATAATGGCTCCAACTAATAAACCTAAAAGAACAGATATAACCGGGACGGCTAAACTAGACAAACGTTTAGACATGGATCTCACCTGCTTCCTTGCGTTTTGAACCGGCCATCAATAATCCTAATTCTTGTTCAGTTGTTTCCTTTGGATTAACGACCGCCACGATTTCTCCTTCATAAATAACAGCGATGCGGTCACTGACATTCATGATCTCATCTAATTCAAATGAAACGAGAAGAACCGCTTTGCCATGATCACGCTGTTCAATTAAACGTTTATGGATAAATTCAATCGCTCCCACATCAAGTCCGCGAGTCGGCTGAGCAGCAATGAGTAAATCTGGATTACGATCGACTTCACGACCAATAATCGCCTTCTGTTGATTCCCACCTGATAACGCGCGAGCTAGCGTATATTCGTTTGGCGTTCTTACGTCAAACTCTTTAATTAAATGATTCGCTTTTTTATAAATTTCTTTGTAATTTAACACGCCACTTTTTGAAAATGGCTTTTGATAATACGTTTGCAACACCATATTTTCTCCAATCGGAAAGTCTAATACGAGGCCATGTTTATGACGATCTTGTGGAATATGAGCAATGCCTG
The DNA here is from genome assembly GCA_002261155.1 of Bacillaceae bacterium SAS-127. Lineage (GTDB taxonomy): Bacteria > Bacillota > Bacilli > Bacillales > Domibacillaceae > Bacillus_CE. The sequence goes on from NKXN01000045.1 coordinate 65,592, forward strand.
ATTCAGTAATTTTTCGCGGTTTAAAATTGGTCATGTCTTTACCGTTCAATTTCACTGAGCCACCGTCCACTTTTCTTAACCCGGTAATCGCTTCGATTAGTTCGCTCTGTCCATTTCCATCGACACCACAAATACCAACGATTTCTCCTGCATGGACAGTTAAGTTTAACCCTCGCACGGCTTCAATCCCCCGCGAATCCTTCACAGATAAACCATTGATATCAAGCACGCCACCCTCTGGCTTCGCTTCCGTTTTGTCAATTTTAAACGTGACTTCTCTCCCGACCATTAAGCTGGCTAAATGATTCGGGTCTGTCTCTGAAATATTCACCGTCCCAATCCCTTTTCCTTTACGGATGACAGTAACACGATCACACACTTCCATAATTTCCTTTAGCTTATGCGTAATGAGAATAATAGATTTGCCTTCTTGAATGAGCGTTTTCATAATTTGCATCAGCTCTTTAATTTCCTGAGGCGTTAGCACCGCTGTCGGTTCGTCAAAGATTAATATTTCAGCTCCGCGATAAAGCGTCTTTAAAATTTCAACCCGTTGCTGCATTCCAACAGAAATATCGGCAATTTTCGCCATTGGATCAACAGCTAAGCCATACTTTTCTGAGAGCTCACGAACTTCTTTCTCCGCCTGTTTAATATCAATTTTACCACCTGCTTTTGGTTCTCTCCCTAAAATGATATTCTCAGTTACAGTAAATGTATCTACTAACATAAAGTGCTGATGCACCATGCCGATTCCGAGATCGTTGGCCACGTTAGGATCAGTAACTTTAACCGCTTTCCCATGAACACGAATCTCGCCCTGCTCCGGCTGATACAATCCGAATAATACATTCATTAATGTCGATTTTCCTGCTCCATTCTCGCCTAGCAAGGCATGAATTTCTCCTTTTCGAAGCTGAAGCGTGATATCGTCATTGGCTATAAATCCATTGAATTCTTTACGGACGCCGAGCATTTCAATAACATATTCCATGATATTTCACTCCTTATGTAGGATCTTCTCCTTTATTTCAAAGACATTACATATGATTCTATTATTCAAGTAGGATGTCTGACCTTCATAAACTAGGATTCTCCTCATCGCTCTATACGAACGAGCTATTAAAAATCCTAATAGAGATACAATCGTCGTTTGCACCCCTATTACAATTTTTAAAAGCGAGGAGCGGTTCACAAAGCCGCTCCCCTCCATACATAATTCTTTTATTTTCCTTCTGGCTTTGTTGGTACTTTTACTTCGCCATTTTTAATTTTTGTCGTCCATTCTTCTACTGCTTTCTTCACTTCATCAGATAAGTTATCTTGAGTTGGAGCGATTCCAATCGCTTCATCTTCTAATCCGTACTCAATCACTTCTCCACCCGGGAATTTGCCGTCTTTCGCTTTTGTAGCTAAGTCTTTCACAGCAACATCTACACGTTTTACCATAGAAGTTAATGTTACATTCATTTCTTTGTCTTTGACATTGACTTTTCCTTCTTCTGCTTGATCACGGTCTACTCCGATTACCCAGTAATCTTTGCTTGGATCTTTTTGTTTCAAGCCTTTTGCTTCTGTAAATACGCCGTTACCTGTTCCGCCCGCTGCGTGGTAAATCACATCGATACCAGAAGAGTACATAGCAGCTGCCATTTGCTGACCTTTATCCGCTTTATCAAACGCACCAGCGAATTCGATTTTCACATCTGCTTTTGGATTAACCGCTTTCACACCCGCTTCAAAACCAGCAGCAAATTTGTTAATTAAATCACTGTCTGTTCCGCCGATGAAACCTACTTTATTTGATTTCGTTGTTAAACCAGCAGCTACACCAACTAAGAAAGAACCTTCATGCTCTTTAAAAGTTACGCTTGCTACGTTGTCAACACCTTCAATTTTGTCATCAACAATAACAAAATGGCTATCTTTTCTTTGTTTAGCTACTTCTTCAATTGCCGGTTTTAGTTTGTAACCAATTCCGTAAGTTAAATCAAATTTATTACGAACCGCTGTGTTTAAGTTCGTTTTGTAATCTGCATCCGTTTTCGATTGAATGTAATCGAAGCCGTCTGTTCCTTTTTCTAAGCCATTTTCTTCACCAAATGCTTGAAGGCCTTCCCAAGCAGATTGGTTAAATGATTTATCGTCTACACCACCGACATCTGTAACCATGGCAACGGTAAATTTACCTTCTTTAGTACCGCCTTCTTCTTTCACTTCTTCCTTTTCTCCACCGCCACATGCTCCTAGCATCGTTCCCGCAGCAAGAACAAGTGACATCGCAAGACCAAACTTACGCTTTTTCATTCAAATGACCCCCTCAATAATTAGTAAAATGTAGTAGAAATGTTACACAGTGTTAAATCCTCTTTCTTAACACATGAAAGCTGAATTTATCCGCTTTAAAATAGTTCATAGAGTATAGAATAGGCTCGTCCAATTCATCATAATGAAGCTGTTTCAACAAAAGTAAAGCGGTTTCAGGATCACATTCAAGAATAGGAGATACCTTTTCATGATACCCAAATGGTTCAATTTGAGCCACCGCATGAGATATTCTTCGATTCCCAACCCGATCTAGTAAGACAAACAACGATTCATCTTGATAATCATAATTCTCCGGGAAGAACCGAGCAGGGATTTTGTCCAAACAGTAGACGACTGGCTCACCATTAGCTGTTCTGACGCGTTCAATCACAACGATTTCTTCTTCTAAGCTACAATTAAATCGCCGCTGATCTTCTTCAGTCGGGCTTTGCGTACCGGAGCTTAAAAAGATGGTTCCTGGTTCCATTCCCGCTTGAACAATCATATCTGTCACACTCGTCAGCTGTTCAATTCCTGATGTAAATAGTGGCTTCGCATTCACAAACGTTCCTACTCCATGCCTGCGGACAATTACATTTTCTTCTTCCAAAATTCGCAACGCTTCTCTCAACGTTGCTCGGCTTACACCTAATTGCTTTGCCAATTCGAACTCAGAAGGAAGCTTTTCTTTTTCTTTGTAAATACCTACTTCAATATCACGTTTTAAATGATCAATGACTTGCAGGTATAGATGTCTGCTATCGGATTTAATCGACATTCAACAACCACCCTCTTCCTGAAGACATCAGACCTCTGAGGTGTAACATCTCTACTAATTTCTTTTAACATAGCACTTTTTATCCTTCTTGAAAAGACGTATTCGCTTATTATTAAAAATTGTTTAAAATTATTTGTCTATTTACGCCTGCTATCTTGACAAAATAGAAAAGGCTTTCACAAGCATGTACATTTCTTTATCTTTTACCCTTTTGTTCACAAAGAAAAACGCCCAAAGTTTTTCATTTAGGCGTTTTTCTCCTTATTCTTCCGGCTTTGGAACCAATACATGTCGTGGTTTGCTACCTTCATACGGCCCTACTACCCCTCTTTGCTCCATTTCATCGATTAATCTCGCTGCTCGACTATAACCGATACGGAAACGGCGCTGTAGCATTGACACAGAGGCGGTCTGCATTTCAGCGATGAGCTGAACCGCTTCTTCGTATAATTCATCCTCTACTTGTGATGTATTTTCCGGCACGTCTTCTGGAATCATATCGTCTTGATATTGTGCTTTTTGCTGGGAAATCACATAATCGACAATTTCCTCTACTTCCTCATCAGATAAAAAGGCACCTTGTACGCGAACCGGCTTCGAAGCACCAACTGGGAAGAACAGCATATCCCCTCGTCCTAACAGTTTCTCTGCTCCACCCATATCTAAAATCGTTCTCGAATCCGTCATAGAGGATACAGCGAAAGCGATTCTAGATGGAATGTTGGCTTTAATGACCCCAGTAATGACATCGACTGATGGCCTCTGAGTCGCAATAATCAAGTGAATACCGGCGGCCCTTGCCATCTGAGCTAGTCGAGTGATCGAGTCTTCCACATCATTCGATGCCACCATCATTAAGTCCGCTAATTCATCGACAATGACCACAATATAGGGAAGAAACGGCTGTTTTTCCCCTGTCTCTTCGTTTTCGCGTCTAATATGTTCATTGTAACCTTCAATGTTCCTTGTGCCACTATGAGAAAATAAATCGTAGCGACGTTCCATTTCACCAACTACTTTTTTTAATGCTTGAGAAGCTTTTTTAGCATCTGTCACAACCGGAGCAAGCAAATGTGGAATGCCATTGTATACATTTAACTCAACCATTTTCGGGTCGATCATCATCATCTTCACTTCATGCGGCTTGGCTCTCATTAAAATACTCGTGATGATGCCGTTAATACAAACACTTTTCCCGCTACCCGTCGCTCCAGCAACGAGTAAATGCGGCATTTTATTCAGTTCTGCTGACACTGCTTCACCAGTAATATCCCGCCCGAAGGCAATCATCAATTTAGAGTTTGGCTTTTCATTCACGTTTGCTTCTACTACTTCACGTAGTGACACCATCGCCACTTCTGAATTCGGCACTTCGATTCCAATAGCGGACTTCCCAGGAATTGGCGCTTCCATTCGAATATCTTTCGCTGCTAACGCTAACGCTAAGTCATCACTTAAACTAACAATCTTACTTACCTTCACTCCAACATCTGGGTGCACTTCATATTTAGTTACTGCTGGACCTAAATGCACTTGCGTCACTTTCGCTTTTACGCCGAAACTTTGAAACGTCCTTTCAAGTTTCGCCGCATTCGCATGAATCAATTGATATTCTTTACTTTGGTCTGTTTGCTTCGGCCGTTTTAATAGTTTAAGAGACGGTAGCTTATAATCTTTATTTTCCACTTCTGTAAAAGTAATTGCTGGAGCGCTTTCCTCTACTTGCTCTTTCTGCTCTACTGGAGATGGATCTTCTGACGAGTCTTCTACGTAAGCACGTTCCGTAAAGCTCGAAATCAGTGGTTCATCTGAAAGGGGGGGAGCTTCATCTGCTTCCATTTCCACCTGTTGATGATCAGTAATTTTCACTGGCTGGTCAGCCGCTTCCGCTTGCTTCTTCGCTTTTCTTTCGCTTGTCCAATCTTTCATATCTTGTAGAAAAGCAGCCCATTGTTGACTGAAAAATCCTTTCACCATGACAAATAACTTGCCAAATAACTCACTGAATGATTTTCCAGTAATTAAGATCATACCGATTAAAATAAGAACGAAGCTACAGATTCTCGTTCCTAACGTATCAAATAAAAAATAAGTGACAGAAAACAGCAAAGCACCCACCATTCCCCCACCAAGGTCACTTGATACTCCTGCCCCTTCCTTTACTTCCATCCAAAATAAGTTCCATGTATTAATTAATACACTCGGCTGATCAAAGGAGCGACCATTTCCAAGCAACTCAAACAATTTCACATGGCTTAGTAGCAACATACTAATGAAGATAATATATACTCCTACTAACCTTCTTTGAAAGAAAAATGGTTTTTCTCGCTTAAACATAATGTAACTAGCATAGGCCATTAAACTAATAAATCCACCCATATACCACTGTCCGAAGAAAAAGCGAAAAAAGTACGCGAATGCTTTTCCAACTGCTCCTAGCTGGATAATCCCTATCAAGCTTAAAGCAATGATCACAATTCCTATCAATTCAAGTTTGATCGTTTCTTTTATTTGTGGCGCTTTTTTCGTCTTACGGGACGTGTTCTTTCTTTTTCTAGCCATAGCAACCACCTACTCTATAGATTTCACAAAAAAATAAGAAAGCAGCCGCTTTGGCTGCTTTTTATATTATAGCATATTTGTTCGTATTCATCTAAGAGAAATCAGGCTACCAGGGGCAATTTTTTCATTTAAAAAGTCGTTAGGGTTCGTACTTGCAACTCGAATGACACGATATTGATGGTCTTGTCTTTGAGCATATAAAGAGATCCCTTGCCAATCAATTAACTCCGTCTCTTCTTCTATAATCGGATGAGGAAAAATATGTTCTCTCGGCATCATCGTATATAAAATCATTGAATCATCTTTCCATTCTGCTCATTCTCTTTGATCAGTTCAGTTAATTTTTTCATTGCTTCACCGATCCCTCCCACCTCGTTAATCAACCCGCAAGCGACGGCATCTTCGCCAACGACATTTGTCCCAATATCTCTCGTTAAATTGCCTTTGGCAAGCATCAAATCTTTAAATGTTTCCTCTTGAATAGCCGAGTGCCTTGTTACGAACTTCACGACTCGATCCTGCATTTTATCTAAGTATTCGAAACTTTGTGGTACGCCGATAACAAGACCCGTTAACCGAATCGGATGGATCGTCATCGTCGCTGTCTCGGCAATAAAGCTATAATCACAAGAAACAGCGATTGGCACACCGATCGAATGCCCACCTCCAAGCACAATCGATACCGTCGGCTTCGACAAGGAAGCAAGCATTTCAGAGATCGCCAGTCCCGCTTCTACATCCCCTCCGACTGTATTTAATACGATTAAAAGCCCTTTAATCTCTGGGTTTTGTTCAATTGCTACAATTTGTGGAATGACATGTTCATACTTCGTTGTTTTATTTTGCGGAGGAAGCTGTATATGTCCTTCAATTTGACCAACAATCGTTAAACAATGAATCGATGTATCTTTAGGAAGCTGAGGTACATTCGTCTGCCCAAGTTGTTGAATATTTTCCATTAAAGAGGACTCTGTCTTTGTTTGTTCTTCTTCCGTCGGCTCGACTTCTTCCCCTGTCACCTTCTTCTCAATGCTCATACTCCTTTGCTCCTTTCAAGAACGAATATGAATATTTTCTTCTTTTTTCCCGAAATTATACAAAGGAAAAGATGACATCAAGGCAAAAAAAATGAACCATTTAGGTTCATTTTTAAAATTAACGCACTGGACAAGAGCCTTTCGCTTTTCTTGTCTAGCTGCAGGCGCTAGCGCGTACGCTGATTTTTTCTCTCTCAATCGGGTTCCAAATACATGAACCCTCGGTCGAGAGCCGAAATCTGCTAATGCGCTGAACAAGCGCCTTTCGCTTTTCTATACTTCCATGATAATTGGTAGGATCATTGGGCGGCGTTTTGTTTTTTCAAATAGAAAGGCGTTAAGTTGATCTCTAACGTCTTGTTTAATACTTGACCATTCAAATGATTCTCCGGCCATATTTTTTTCAACGATATCGGTAATTAATTGCGTCGATTGTTCCATCAGCTTTTCCGACTCTCTCACATAAACGAATCCACGTGAAATAATTTCAGGACCTGAAACAATTCGTTTTTCTTTTTTGCTTAATGTAATGACAACGATAAAGATCCCATCTTGAGACAGTAGCTTTCGGTCTCGTAACACGATGTTACCGACATCTCCTACGCCAATTCCATCAATTAGTACATTTCCTGCAGGTACTTTTGAGGTTACACGCAGCTTTTCACTTTTGTATTCAATGACATCCCCTTTCTCTGGGATGACAATGTGATCTAAAGACATGCCCACTTGCACAGCGAGCTTCGCATGAGCTTTCAACATGCGATATTCTCCTTGAACCGGTACGAAATATCTCGGCTTCATTAAATTCAACATAAATTTCAAATCTTCTTGGAAGCCATGACCAGACACATGCACTTTTCGCTTGCCAGTAAGAACGTTGGCACCTGAGCGATACAAAAGGTCTACCGTTTTAGCAAGCAATAATTCTAACCCTGGTGAAGGAGTAGCTGTAATTAATACGGAATCACCTTGTTTAATTTTGACTAATTTATTCGTCCCTTTTGCCATTTTTTGCAATGCTTCAATCGGTTCTCCTTGCACACCCGTCGTTAAAATGACAATTTGATGGTCTGGGTATTCAGAAATTTCTTGCAGGCTAATAAGAATATCTTCCTGGACGTTTAAATAGCCGAGTTTAATCGCTATATCGTTCACGCGCTGCATGCTTTTTCCGCTAACAGCCACTTTTCTGCCGTTCTGATAAGCTGCATCAAATACTTGCTGAACACGAGCAATGTTTGACGCAAAGGAAGCGACAATAATTCGACCTTTAGCTGAATGAAAGGCATCTGATAATTGATTCGCAATGACCGCTTCAGAAGTGGTGTGCCCTGGTCTTTCCGCTTCTGTTGAATCAGATAGCAACATAAACACGCCATTGTGACCGAGCTGAGCCATCTTACCAATATCAGGTTCATACAGCCCTTTAGCTGCCTGATCAAACTTAAATTCACCGGTGTGAACGATCGCTCCTTCTGACGTATGAATCGCCACCCCTAATGAATCTGGAATGCTATGTGTTGTTCTAAAAAATGTGACATCGACCCCATTAAAACGCAAGCGAGAATCAGAATGAACAGTATAATATTTAACCTCTTCTTTGACATTCTCTTCGCGAAGTCTCATTTTTGCTAAAGCAAGTGTTAGCTTGCTTCCATATACGGGCGCTTTAATTTTCTTTAGAACATATCCTAAAGACCCAATCGCATCTTCATGCCCGTGCGTTAGGAAAATTCCCTTTACCCGCTCTTTATTTTCCACTAAATATGTAATGTCTGGAATAACAATATCAATCCCAAGCATTTCATTTTCAGGGAACATTAAACCAGTATCTACTACGAAAATTTCTTGGTCCACTTCAATGACCGTCATATTCTTTCCAATTTCTCCGACTCCACCAAGTGGAATAACTTTAATTATTTCATTTTTTCTCTTACCCAATGTATTTTTCCTCCTATATAAAGACCAGCCCGTCCCATACCATTGTTCTTATTATAATAGATGAAGGAAAGTAAAGCCAATACAATCTTTTCATCATTTTCAGATTGCTCACTCTGTTAAAAAAGAGCATCGATACAATCAATGGTTTAACGCATAAAAAAACTGTCCAGCTAAGCTAAGCTCAACCGGACAGAGTACTAACAAACTTATAACAATTTCATTAAAGCCGCTCTCTCAGCTTCTGAAAGAGGAACAAGTGGTAAGCGTACACTTCCCATATCCATTCCTTTTAATTGCAAAGCGGTTTTAACTGGCACTGGACTTGGAGCAGCAAACAATCCTCTAATAACAGGTAACAGTTGCTGATGAATTTTAGCCGCCTCTTGATGTTTACCTTCTAAAAAGTAGGAAATCATTTGTTGCATTTCATTACCAACAATATGAGAAGCAACGGAAACGACACCATCTCCCCCAACAGAAAGAACAGGAAGTGTCAAACCATCATCTCCACTATAAACGAGAAAATCATCGGCTGTTCCTGCAATAATCTCAGTCATTGCATCGATGTTTCCGCTCGCTTCTTTCGCGGCCACGATATTCGCTATTTTTGATAGTCTAATCGTTGTTTCTGGAGTGATATTTACGCTAGCACGACCAGGGATATTATAGATCATAACTGGTAATGAAGTCGATTCAGCAATCGTTTTAAAGTGCTGGTAAAGACCTTCTTGATTTGGCTTATTATAGTAAGGAGCGACGAGCATAATCGCATCTACCCCTGCCTCTTCGGCCTTTTTCGTTAATTCAATCGACTGCTTCGTATTATTGCTCCCTGTTCCCGCAATGACCGGAACTCGTCCGGCTACCGCTTCAACCGTATGGCGAAACAAAGCCACTTTTTCTTCCGCAGTCAAAGTTGGAGATTCTCCTGTTGTTCCAGCAACAACAAGAGAATCCGTCCCATTGTTAATTAAATGGTTCACAAGCTGGGTTATTTTCTCAAAATCGATATTTCCTTTTGAATCAAAAGGTGTCACCATGGCAGTGGACACCTGTCCGAATGAAATCATACTGATTCCTCCTCTGTCAAACTTACTTCTTCATTTCATATTCACTGTGGTCTTCATGTAATTCAAATGCATCGTGTAAAGCATTGACCGCTGTGACGAGTTCTTCATTTTTCACAAGCACCCATATCGTTGTATGACTATCAGCTGATTGCAAGATTCTCACATTTTTTTCAGCAAGAGCCTGAACAATTTTCGATGTCACTCCTGGCACGCCTGTCATTCCAGCACCTACAACCGATACTTTGGCACAGTCTCTCTCAACGTCAGGGTCATACCCCATCTCTTTTAATACTTGCTCTGCTCGGTCAGCCGTATTGCCTGTGACAGTATAAACAACACCTGTTGGAGAAATATTGATAAAGTCTACACTAATTTTCTCTTGAGCCATCGCTTTAAATACTTCAGCCTGTAAATTGTATTGATCTTTTTTTGCCTGCACTTTAATTTGAGCAACGTCGGCTACATGAGCAATTCCCGTCACTAGTCGTTCTCTAATGTCAGAGCCTTGACTTTGCTTGGATATCGACGTAACAAGCGTCCCTAAACCATCCGAGTTCGTTGAACGGATACGCACAGGAACCTTCGCTTGCATCGCTATTTCGACCGCTCGAGGATGAATCACTTTCGCTCCTTGGTAAGCCATATTGCAAACCTCATTATATGTGACGACAGATAGAGGTCTCGCTTTATCAGCCACCCGAGGGTCAGCTGTCATAATCCCTTCTACATCAGTAAAAATATCAATCCAGTCAGCACTAAGAGCAGATCCTAAAGCAGCCGCAGACGTATCACTACCTCCTCGACCAAGCGTTGTGACATCGCCTTGCGCATTCGCTCCTTGGAAGCCAGCAACAACAACGACGTCATGCGCTTCTAGCTCTTTACGAACTCGCGAGCATTTCATCTCTAGGATCTTCGCGCTTGTGTGCTCACTGTTTGTGACAAAACCAGCCTGTGCTCCAGTTAATGCGCAAGCAGAAATACCACTATCAAGCAACATATTCGTAAACACAAGACTTGAAATAACTTCACCGCAAGAAAGAAGCAGATCTTGCTCTCTTGCTGATAGCTTCATATCTTGCCCGTTAGCTAAAGATAAAAGAGTATCCGTCGCATAAGGTTCCCCTTTTCGTCCCATAGCGGAAACGACCACGACAACTTTGTATCCTTCTTTCATCGCTTTTTCAATGTGACGTTTCGCATTTTGACGCGCTTTTTCATCGCGCACAGATGTACCGCCAAATTTTTGAATGATAATTTTCACTGTTTTACACCTCTGCATTTCCCCGGTGAGAATTTATCTATTAATTATTTCGCTTCAACTAGACCCATTTCAACTAAAGTTTCAGCAATTTGAACAGAATTCCAAGCCGCACCTTTTAATAAGTTATCAGATACTACCCACATATGGAAGCCTGTATCTTCATCTAAGTCTTTTCTGATTCGTCCAACAAATACGTCGATTTTGCCGACGCAATTAGCTGGCATTGGATACACTTGCTCCGCAGGATCGTCTTCTAATACGATTCCTGGTGCATCCTTTAATTCCGCTTGAACATCTGCTGTTGTGACACCTGTTGCTTCCACTTCGAAGTATAAAGACTCAGAGTGCCCTGTGGCGATTGGAAGGCGCACACAAGTAGCTGCTACTTTTAATTCCGGCATATGCATAATTTTCTTCGTTTCATTAATCATTTTCATTTCTTCAAATGTAAATCCGTTATCCTCGAATTTATCAATTTGAGGAATCGCATTAAACGCAATTTGATAATGCTTTTTATCGCCACCTACAGGCAGAATTTCAGGTTGGAACTCTTGCCCTTCAATGATTGCTTTTGTTTGATCATTTAATTCTTGAACAGCTTTCGCACCTGCTCCTGATACAGCTTGGTAAGTAGATACTAACACTTTTTTCAAGCCATATGCTTGACGTAGTGGTTCAAGCGCCGCCACCATTTGAATCGTTGAGCAGTTCGGATTCGCAATGATGCCTTTATGCTGTCTTAAATCTTCTTTATTCACTTCAGGAACAACAAGTGGCACTTCAGGGTCCATTCTAAATGCACTCGTATTGTCAATAACAATAGCACCACGCTTTGCCGCCTCTGGAGCTAATTCCTTAGAAATGCTTCCACCTGCGCTGAAAAGAGCGATATCCACGCCTTCAAAGCTTTCAGGCTTCGCTTCCTGTACGATTACTTCTTCGCCTTTAAATGAAATTGCTTTTCCAGCTGAACGCGCTGATGATAGCAATGTAAGCTCACGAATTGGAAAATCTCTGTTCGCTAACGTTTCTAATATTTGTTGTCCTACTGCACCTGTTGCCCCTACTACTGCGACATGAAATCCTTGATTACTCATTTTTTCTTCCCCTTTCCCTAGACCAAAGTACTCGTGTATATGTAACACGTTTTCTAATAATAAAAAATAGTAAAAAAAATGTAACAACACTTTTTAATAGCTATTATTTTAACACATTAAAGTTTGAAAAGCAGAAGAAAATATTCAGTTATTTAAAAAAGAGAAAAAAGGGAAGGTTAACCCCCATCCCTAAATCGCTCAATAATAACGGGTTGAAGCTGTTTTCCTAGTAAAGCAGCTTCAATCGTTTCGATTAAACTATCCATTCGTGCCACCATCGAGTTTGGCTTCTTCACTGGATCATCTTGGCCAAATGGAACAAAATAAATATGTTTCACAGGCATTAATTTCATAATATTCATTCCATTTAATCCAAGAGCATCATTTGTTGATATCCCGAGAATGACTGGTTTATGATTACGAAGTGTCGCTTTCGCTGCCATTAATACAGGGGAATCTGTCATGGCATTAGCTAATTTGCTAAGAGAATTACCGGTAATCGGGGCAATGACCATGCAATCGAGGGGGATTTTGGGCCCGAGGGGTTCTGCTTCTACGATGGAATCAATGACTGTAGTGTTTGTTACTTTTTCAATCTTTTCGACCCATTCTCCCGCTTCTCCAAACCGGGTGCCCGTTCCTTTGACTGTTCCTGTGACTACTGGAACGACTTCTGCTCCAAGTTGAACTAATTTTTCAATCTGAGGAAAAATTTCGCTGTACGTACAATGCGAGCCGGTAATACCAAAGCCAATTCGTCGTCCTTTTAAAGTCATGATCTTCCTCCCCTTTCATTTTGTCGCATCGTTCTTTAACAATTCCGCGAGCACATTTGCCAATATTTGCCCTGCTGTTTTCGGAGCAACAAGCCCCGGAAGCCCAAGTGCTAAAATCGCCTTTATACCTCTCTTCTCTGCATATCGAAAATCTGTTCCTCCTGGCTTTGAAGCGAGATCAATAATGAGTGTATGCGGTCGCATTTTAGCGATGGCAGACGCTGTCACAACTAAAGAAGGAACGGTGTTAATAATAATATCCGCCTTTTCCGCTACTGCTGCTAATTCATTCATTTTAAACGGCGTTAATCCCAGCTCAATCGCTCGTGCTAAATGTTCACTTCGTCTAGCCCCAAGCCAAACATCCGCACCGAGATGTTTAAATGTTCTTGCTACCGTCATGCCTACACGCCCCATTCCAATCACAGCGACAGTTGATCCATGAATCGTGAAGTCGGTATGCTGAATCGCCATCAAAACCGTCCCTTCAGCCGTCGGGATCGAATTATAGATCGCTACATCATCTCGATCAAACAGCCGAACCAGCTTTCTTCCTGTTTTTTCAGCCATATTTGTTAATAAAGGCGGACTAATACCAGTAAAAATGATGCAATGATTAGGTGTTCTATCAAAGGTCTCTTTTGATAATCGTAAGTTACCGTTTGAAAAGATCGTTTCTACTTCACCAGTCGCTTGCACCCCTGCCACAGGAAGGACAATCGCATCGATTTGTTCAAAAGGAATGTCTTCCATATTTTCTTTGACCGCTCCAGTGAAGCTTTGCTCTAGTTGATCAAACCCAGCTAAATAAATTTTCGCATCTAGTTCTGTTAACTTTCTAATGATTTCAAGTTGACGAGCATCTCCACCTAATACTGCGACTTGAAGCCCTGTCAGCATAATCTTCACCATCCTTTTTGTGTGTGGCACCGATTCACTTTTATATTGTATGAAAAATTTTTATGGGTGAAATAAAATATGATTTTCAACAATAAAAAAACTGCCCTATCAAAGAAATACCTAATGGATAAAGAGTGTACATCCCTCTTTATACTAGATATCCTTGATAGGAGCAGTTCACTTGAATTACTTGATTATAGAAGTTGGTAGTTTTCCATCCGGACTAATAAGCGCTGCAGAATAATCTTTAGTAAAAATGCGTTCAGACATGTTGTTAGCCGAATCAAGTGTCACCCGATCAATTAAACTAACAATTTCATCTAAAGAACGATGTTTTCTTAATACGAGTTCATTTTTGCCGTTTCGGCTCATTCTGCTGTTTGTACTCTCTAAGCTAAGCATTAAGCTACCTTTTAACTGTTCTTTACTGTTGTGTAGCTCCTTCGTTGTAATGCCCTCTCGTTTCAATGAGCTCAGTGTACTCTGAATCGTCTCGAATAACTGGTCAAGCTGTTTCGCTCCCGTTCCTCCATAAATCGTTACAAGTCCACTGTCTTGAAAAGACGAATGATAAGAAAAGACTGAATAAGCTAGTCCTCTTTGCTCACGGACTTCTTGGAACAAACGAGACGACATGCTACCTCCAACGATATTATTTAATATAATAAGACTATAAACGTCTTCATTTCCTAAAGGAAGCCCTTGAAATCCTAAACATAAATGAGCTTGTTCCGTTTCCTTTTTTCTAGAAAGCTTATTGCAATAAAATTCAGGCACTGTTTCATTTGTTGGTCGGCTGCCCCCCTCATAGCTTCCAAACAATTCTTCCGCTTGTTTGACCAGCTCTTCGCTCACATTTCCCGCAATAGAGATGACTACCCGATCCGGTGTATACATATCATGCATATATTGTTTTAATGTATCTCTCGTAAACGTTGACAACGTTTCTTCCGTTCCGAGAATTGGATAACCGAGTGAATGGTTCTCATACACAGCACGGCTTAACAAGTCGTGTACAATGTCATCTGGTGCATCCTCATACATTTTAATTTCCTCTGCTACAACATTCTTCTCTTTGTTCATCTCTTCTTGGTCAAATGCTGAATGAAAGAACATATCCGCCAGCGTCGATAACGCATAAGAAGCATGATTATCTAACACTTTCGCATAGTAACAAGTGTATTCTTTTGATGTGAATGCATTCACTTGTCCACCGATGCTATCAAAGCTTTCTGCAATTTCTTTCGCTGATTTTGTTTCTGTTCCTTTAAAAAACATATGTTCAAGAAAATGAGAAATCCCGTTATTTTCAGGCGTTTCATCTCTTGAACCTGTGGCAATCCAAATTCCAATCGCCGCGGATCTAACAGTTGGAATTTCTTCCAATACGATTCTAACTCCATTGTTACAAGTGAATTTCTTTATCAATGTAATCCTCCTATTCTAGCTGCAGCAAAAAAAGCAAGTTCTATACTATGTCTATTTCGTATCACTCGATAACACCCTCGTCTCACTTAATAGGTTGGACACTGTACCTATTTTAAGCTTTCTTGCTTCAATTTCTTTAATGAGGGTGTCTAAAGAAGCGGCTGAAGATTTTGTTGGGTGCATTAAAATAATGGCCCCTGGGTGAATTTTCTTCATCACTCGATCAATCAGCTCCCCAGGCATCGGCTTCTTCCAATCGATCGTATCCACGGTCCATAACGTGGTCAACATTCCCAGTTTATGAGCTTCCTGTATTGTATGGTCATTAAAGCTTCCGCTAGGCGGAGCAAACAATTTAGGGGCGTCACCTATGACCGATTCAATCACTTCATTTGTCTTGACTATTTCTTCATTTATTTTACTCATGCTCAAAATAGCCATATTGGGATGTGAATAAGAGTGATTTCCCGCCTCATGTCCAGCTTTACTAATCATCTTCGCAAGATCAGGATGCTTTTTTACCCATCGCCCTTCAAAAAAAAAGGTGGCATGAACATGATGTTTCTTCAATATTGACAGCATCTCAGGTAAATATTCTTCTCCCCAAGCTACATTTATAGCAAAGCTCACCATTGGTTTTTCTGGGTGTCCTCGATAAATGGGAGCTGGTGGTAAGTCTTTTAAATGTATTTTCGGAGGTACCTGCCTGTATATTAAATGTTTTTCAACAAACATTCCATCTTTTTTCATATTTTTTAAAGATTTCTCAATGTCAACTTCAAGTCCATTGTACCCGGGGGTCTTTTTCCACACACGATCGATAACGGCATCTTGAGGATCTTTATGGCGTTTTTTTGCTTCATCCTTCACTTGATCCTCTAACGATCGAACAGGCTTTTGTACAGTGATCGTATCATATTTCAGACGATTTATATAGGTATTAATAGATGTATAATTTATAATCGTAAAAGTAATAATGACCACGGCTACTATACTAATGATTTTTTTTGCTACCGACATGGGGATTCTTCCTCCTTTCGCTTTTCATTCATTTAAAACTATGAATAAACGAAAAGAAGTAGAACTCGATCCATTGTACAAACCATCAAATGGTGGCACTCATTAAAAAAGGACCGCCCCTCACGATGCAATACCTACAGTCTATCATGGATAGCTTTTTTAGGTATTGTAAAGTTCATGAGAGACGGACCCCATTATGCCAAACTTTACTATTAAGATTCTTGCTGCTTTTCAGCGGCTTCCTTTTGCTCTTTTAATACCGCTTTACGAGAAATATTTACTCGTCCTTGGTCATCAATACTAATGACTTTCACCATTATTTGATCTCCAAGAGAAAGAACATCTTCTACTTTGCGAACACGTTCTTCTGCTAATTCAGAAATATGAACGAGTCCATCTTTACCCGGGAATAATTCAACAAAGGCACCGAACTTCTCAATGCGCTTCACCGTTCCTAAATACATTTGGCCAACTACTGCCTCACGAACGATATCTTCAATAATTTTCTTTGCTTCATTATTTTTCGCTGCATCTGTAGAAGAAATGAAGATCATTCCATCTTGCTCGATATCGATTTTAACGCCTGTTTCATCGATGATTTTGTTGATTTGTTTGCCGCTTGGTCCAATAACATCACGGATCTTATCCGGATTAATTTTCATTGTTAAAATCTTCGGTGCATAGGCAGATAGTTCCTCACGCGGCTCAGAAATCGTCGCCATCATATGGTCTAAAATCTGCATCCGACCTGCTTTTGCTTGTTGCAATGCTTCTTCAAGAATTTCTCGGCTAAGTCCTTCAATCTTAATGTCCATTTGAAGTGCCGTTACTCCTTTAGATGTACCTGCAACTTTAAAGTCCATATCGCCTAAGTGGTCTTCTAATCCTTGAATATCTGTTAAAACCGTATAATGTTCACCAGATTTCACTAGCCCCATCGCGATTCCAGCTACTGGAGCTTTAATTGGTACACCCGCATCCATCATTGCCATCGTACTTGCACAAATACTTGCTTGAGAAGAAGAACCGTTTGATTCTAATACTTCTGACACAAGACGAATCGTGTATGGGAAATCCTTTTCGCTAGGAACGATTGGTTCAAGCGCTCTCTCTCCTAAAGCACCATGTCCAATTTCACGGCGACCAGGCGCACGAAGAGGACGCGTTTCACCGACACTGAAGGAAGGGAAGTTGTAGTGGTGCATGAAGCGTTTCGATTCTTCTACACCTAGGCCATCTAAAATTTGTACATCGCCTAGAGCACCTAGTGTACAAATGCTTAATACTTGTGTTTGTCCACGCGTGAACATACCAGAACCATGCGTACGTGGTAAAATACCGATCGTTGAAGCAAGTGGACGGATTTCATCGATTTGACGTCCATCTGGTCGCACTTTTTCAACCGTAATTAAGCGACGAACTTCTTCCTTCACAAGTTTATCTAGCATTTGACCAACTTGCTTCATCGTTTCGTCATCAGCTTCTTCTTCAATGAACTTCTCTTTTACCGCGTTTTTCACTACTGTGATCGCTTCTTCACGAGCATGCTTTTCTTGTACTTGAATCGCTTGAACCATCTCTTGCTCACAAAGAGCGCGAACTTTTTGCTCAATGTCTGCATCAATTTCGTATAGCTCTATTTCGATTTTTGCTTTGCCAATTGCTTGAACAATTTCCTCTTGGAAAGCAATCATTCGTTTAATTTCTTCATGCCCGAACATAATTGCTTCAAGCATTACTTCTTCAGGCACTTCATCCGCGCCAGCTTCAACCATGTTGATCGCATCTTTCGTACCAGCAACCGTTAAGTTCATGTCGCTGTTCTCCATTTGCTCAACGGATGGATTGATGATGAACTCCCCATCAATACGACCTACGACAACACCTGCAATCGGCCCTTCAAATGGGATATCAGAAACGCTTAGTGCTAAAGAAGATCCAAACATCGCTGCCATTTCAGAGGAACAATCTTGATCCACACTCATGACGATACTAATAACTTGCACTTCATTACGGAATCCGTCTGCAAACAATGGACGAATTGGACGATCGATTAAACGACTAGCTAACGTCGCTTTTTCACTCGGACGCCCTTCACGCTTAATGAATCCACCTGGAATTTTTCCTACTGCATATAAACGCTCTTCATAATTGACTGTCAGTGGGAAAAAGTCTACTGCTTTTGCTTCTTTTGATGCTGTTGCTGTGCTTAGCACAACCGTATCTCCATAACGGATTAGTGCCGCTCCATTTGCTTGTTTAGCGACCTCGCCGATTTCTACAGTCAGCGTTCGGCCTGCCCATTCTATGGAAAATATTTGTTTCCCTTGCTCCATAAATGAACCCCTCTCTATATCAATAAAAATGATGAATAATTTGCAATTCTACATAATAGCATAACATTCGTTGAATGCTCTGCAAAGGCATAACATTTAAATTACTTATCTTATGTATTATTTACTGAAAACACATTCGTTAAGCATTTATTTTCAATACCAAATGTAATTAAATACCAAATGTTTTGAACGTAATAAAAAAGCGGGAAAAATCCCGCTTCTCGCATTGCTTATCGACGTAAGCCAAGTTTTTGAATTAATTCACGGTAACGTTGAACATCTTTGTTACGAAGGTATGTTAACAAGTTACGACGACGTCCTACCATTTTTAAAAGACCACGACGTGAATGATGATCTTTTTTGTGAGTGCGTAAATGATCGTTTAGCGTGTTGATTTGCTCAGTAAGTACAGCAATTTGTACTTCTGGAGATCCAGTGTCACTCTCGTGTGTTTTAAATTGGTTAATGATTTCGTTTTTACGTTCTTGTGTTAATGCCATTTGTAATTCCTCCTTAAATTGTTAAATCCCCTGTTACTGAGCATGCGTCGGAGTGGCGCGATGCCAAGCAAAGGTTCAATTCATACATTTTTAATTGTATCGGACATTCAATCAAAATGCAAGTTTTTTATTCCGCATTAACAGGTGTAAAACGCCCGCTAATGAAAGGTTCACTTTATAATTGCTTAGCTAAGTAGTCGATAGCCATTTGTTTATCCTGTTCAATTTGATGGACAAGCGCTTCAATGCCGTTAAATTTCTGCTCTCCTCGAATATGGATAAACCATTGAATGGTCACTTCTTCTCCATAGATCGAATATTGAAAATCAAAAATATGTACTTCAATGGATAATGAAGGTTCATCTGGATTTTTAAAGGTTGGTCTGTACCCAACATTACAAACCCCATTGTACCATCGACCTTTCACCTTGATCTTCACCGCATAGACGCCCGTTTTAGGGATCATAAAATCCGCACTTACTTCAATATTAGCGGTCGGAAAACCGATTTTTCTTCCTCGCTTATCTCCATGAATAACGGTTCCTCTCACTTCATATGGTCGGCCAATTAATTGATTCACCATCTCCATTTGTCCATCTTCAAGAAGTGTCCTTATTCTCGTAGAACTTACCTTTTCTGCTTCATGCTCCAATTTATCAACCGTCGTAAAATCAAATTGGCCTCGAGAATGAAAATGAATCGTCTCCATCGTTCCTTTACCCAATCTACCGTACGTATAGTCAAAGCCAGCTACCACATGCAAGACATGTAAGCCAATAATGTAGCTGTCAATAAATTGTTGCGGTTCTAAAGCAGCAAAATCAGAAGTAAATCGCACGACAAATAAGTAATCTACATCAAGCGATTCGATAACTCTCTTCTTTTCTTGTAACGGCGTAATATATTTAATTTGCTTATGCTTTCGACCTAACACAACGGAAGGATGCGGGTCGAAGGTCATGACTGCACTTTTGATACCTAACTCTCGCGCTTTGTTTACGGCTGTTTGAACCACTTGTTGATGACCTTTATGCACACCGTCAAAAAAACCAAGAGCCATAACGAGCGGTGGTAAGTCTTCCCTTTGTAATTGATGAGGATGATGCAACATGATCATTTCCACTTTTTTCACCCTTCTTCCTGGTCAATCACCTAATACTTTAACGGGCTTTATCTTTCCCGGTTTTGTCGGATGCAGACCATATATAGCTAGTAACTGTCCACGAGCAATAACGACAGCTTCTGCTTCTCCTGCCGGCCAGTCATTCGGCCAATCAAGCACAGCGCCATTTTTCACTTTCTCTGCTAATGTATCACTTATCTCCCATTTCGGCAAATGTAAGACCCCTTTTTCAAGCGGATGTAGCCAAGCTTCGACCTCGTTATTTTCTTGCTTCTCCTCTAGCTCCTTGAGAGTTAAACAATCAGCTTGAATAAATCCACCTGATGAAGTTCTCACCAAATGTGACATATGAGCAGGATAACCTAATCTTTCTCCGATCATGACCGCAAGAGTACGGATATACGTCCCTTTCCCACAAGCTACTCTAATTGAAAAACGAATCGACTCGCCAGTAAACATTTCTCGATCATCGAGAAGCTCAATCTCTTCAATGATGACTTTTCTAGAAGGGCGTTCTACTTCTATTCCTTGTCGAGCGTATTCATACAGTCGCTTTCCATTGACCTTAACAGCTGAATACATCGGTGGCGTTTGAACGATCTCCCCCGTTAAAGATTGCAATACATGTAAAATATCTTCTCTCGAAAGTGATTCCGTGACTGCTTTTTGTTCCACCGTCTCTCCAGAAGCATCTTCTGTCGTTGTAGAATAGCCGATCGTCACTTCAGCCACATACTCTTTCCCTGAATTCATAATATATTCAGATAACTTCGTTGCTCGACCGATGCAAATAGGCAGTACGCCCTCAACATCTGGATCAAGTGTTCCTGTATGCCCTACTTTTTTTGTGCGCAAAATTTTTCTAATGCGGAAGACGCAGTCATGAGAGGTCATCCCTTTTTCTTTCCAAAGTGGTAATATACCGTTCATCCTCGTTCTCTCCTTATTCATTTTCTTCGTAAAAAAAAGAGGTCTTAAGTCTCTTAATGAATGCAATATAGAAAAAAGTCTATATGCATTCAAATGAAGAAACGAAAGACCCTTCACTTTATTGTTCGCTGTCAATTTCTCTTAGCAGAGCATCAATTCGATTTCCATAAGCAATCGATTCATCGAATTCGAATAGTAACTCTGGTGTTTTACGAAGACGGATTCTCTGTCCAACTTCAGAACGGATGAATCCTTTCGCTTTTGCAAGAGCTTTTAACGTTTCTTCCCGTTTGTGCTCATCGCCAAGGACCGTAATATAAACCGTCGCTTGTTGAAGGTCGCCAGTGACTTCTACATCTGTCACTGTAATAAAGCCGATGCGAGGGTCCTTCACTTTGCGGTTTAAAATATCCGTTAGCTCTTTTTTCATTTGTTCTCCGACACGGTTCGAACGAAGCGTCATCTTTGTTCACCTCTTTATAACCATTCATAAGATGTCACTAGCCGCTCCCATTCAGGAAAAGAGTCTAGAAATTTCAATGCATTTTCTAGTTCCCTTTCAGCTGCCTGTTTGGAGGAAGCAACGGTGACAATGGTAAGTTGCGTCCGTTGCCAAACGTCTTGATGACTCGTTTCAGCAACAGACACATTTAATTTTTGCTTTAGGCGAGTGATTGTACGTTGAAGCACGGCCCGCTTTTCTTTTAAAGAATGGGACTCATGAATGACATATTCTACTTCAACGCAACCAATCATTTACGCTCAATTTCCTCTTCAATGAAGGCTTCAATAATGTCGCCTTCCTTCACATCATTAAAGTTTTTAATCGTGATTCCGCACTCATAACCTTGAGCAACTTCTTTCGCATCATCTTTGAAGCGTCTTAGTGCATCCACTTCCCCTTCAAAAATAACGATGCCATCACGAATTAAACGAACACCGCTATCGCGAGTGATTTTCCCTTCCGTTACATAAGATCCAGCAATGGTACCGACTTTCGATACTTTAAATGTTTGACGAACTTCGGCTTGACCGATGATTTTTTCTTGGAATTCTGGGTCAAGCATTCCTTTCATCGCTGCTTCAATTTCTTCGATTACTTTATAAATGATGCGGTGAAGACGTACATCTACTTCTTCCGCTTCCGCTGCACGTTTCGCATTCACATCTGGACGTACATTGAAACCAATAACAATCGCGTTAGAAGCTGAGGCAAGAATAACATCTGACTCAGTAATCGCTCCAACACCTGTATGAATGATTTTCACATTTACGCCCTCTACTTCAAGCTTTTGTAGGGCAGCGGCAACCGCTTCAAGCGATCCTTGAACGTCGGCTTTTAAAACGATATTTAAATCTTTCATTTCACCTTGCTTCATATGTTCAAATAAGTTATCTAAGCTGACACGAGATTTTTCGCTACGTTGTGCTTGTAATGCCTCTTGAGCACGTGCTTCACCAATTTGGCGAGCTGTTTTCTCATCTTCAAACACGACGAAGCGATCTCCAGCTAATGGTACATCATTTAATCCTGTAATTTCTACAGGTGTAGAAGGACCAGCTACTTTTACTCGGCGTCCTAGATCATTCACCATCGCACGTACACGACCGAATGTATTACCGACGACAATTGGGTCTCCTACATTTAACGTACCGTTTTGAACAAGCAACGTCGCAACAGAACCGCGACCTTTATCAAGCTGAGCCTCGATCACTGTTCCAATCGCACGACGATCTGGAGTCGCCTTCAGCTCTTCTACTTCAGCAACAAGTAGAATCATTTCAAGCAATGTGTCGATTCCTTCACCTTGTTTCGCTGATAGCGGAACGAAAATCGTTTCACCGCCCCAAGCTTCCGGTAAAAGGCCATGCTCAGTCAATTCTTGCATTACGCGATCTGGATTCGCTGTTGGCTTATCAATTTTGTTGACAGCAACAATAATCGGGACTTCTGCCGCTTTAGCATGATTGATCGCTTCGATTGTTTGCGGCATAACTCCATCATCCGCAGCCACAACAAGGATCGTGATATCTGTAATTTTCGCTCCACGAGCACGCATCGTTGTAAACGCCGCATGTCCAGGTGTATCAAGGAACGTGATCTTTTTATCTTGCTCCTCAATTTGATACGCACCGATATGCTGAGTAATTCCGCCAGCTTCTCCTTCAGTAACTTTCGTGTTTCGAATAGAGTCAAGAAGCGTTGTTTTCCCATGGTCAACGTGCCCCATGATCGTCACTACTGCTGGTCTTTCAATTGCTTTCTCTTCTTCATCGGCTTCAAAATACACTTCTAGATCCGCTTTATCAATTAAAACTTCTTCTTCTACTTCCACACCATATTCACCAGCAATTAATTCAATCGCATCGCTGTCTAACTCTTGGTTAATCGTAGCCATAACACCTAACATGAACAGCTTTTTAATAATTTCAGACGGCTCACGATTTAATTTCTTTGCCAATTCCGTTACTGTTAATGACCCAGTAAATGTGATTTTTTCTGGTAGTTCCTTCACTTTAGGTGGAGTCGGTACAGCAGGTTTGACGTTTTTCGGCTTATTACGCCCTTGATTCTTATTGTTCCCTCTTTGATTGGGATTTCTCTTGTTACCTTGAGATTTTACTCCCTGTTTTGGTTTTGATGTAGAACCTTTACCAGCACTTTGTGTATTGTTTGTTTTTGATTGATTTAATGATTTATCCAATTTTTGTGTAGCCCCCTTGTCAATAACAGTCATATGATTAGAGACTTCTACATTCAACTCTTTCAACTTATCAATGACTACTTTATTTGACACGTTTTTTTCTTTCGCATATTCACACACTTTTTTTAAGCCATTATATGTTCACCCTTGCTTATGATCATCAAGAAGGGAGGAAAGTTTGTTGGCAAAACCTGAGTCTAACACAGCTAAAACCACTCTAGCCTCTTTGCCAATTGCCTGACCTAGAACATATCGATCGTCTACCCATTTCACGGGCACTCGATAAAAACTTGCTTTATCTTGAATTTTCTTCTTTGTATTAGGTGAAGCATCCATTGACAGTAAAATTAGTTTCGCCTGACCTCTTTGAATTTCTTTTACTGTCAATTCTTCACCGGAAATAATTTTTCTTGCACGGTTAGCTAATCCGAGTAATCCTGCCCATTGAGGTTGCTTCATCAATTAATGATTCTCCTTTTCCACAAGAGACAACAATTCCTCGAAAATAACATCCGGAACTTCTGCACTTAAATGTCGGGATAAGATTCCTCTTTTTTCCGCTAATTCAATAGCTTCTTTATCTTTAGATAAATAAGCTCCGCGCCCCGACTTTTTACCCGTTAAGTCAACAGATACGTCTCCTTCTTTCGAACGGACGATTCTTACCATTTCTTTTTTTGATTTCATTTCGCCTGTAGCCACGCATTTTCTTAATGGAACTTTTTTAGGATTAGCCATCATTCTTCACCTCTTATTCAATTTCTTCGGAGGAAAAGTCATAAGCTTCTTCATCTATAGCTTGGATCGCGATATCTTCTCGCGGATAAATCCCTGCTTCACGAGCATCTGATTCGCTCTTAATATCGATCTTCCAGTTCGTTAATTTTGCAGCTAAACGGGCATTTTGACCTCTTTTACCAATCGCAAGGGAAAGCTGATAATCCGGCACGACCACTGTTGTCGCTTTATTTTCTTCATCCACTTGCACATCGACTACTTTCGATGGGCTTAAAGCGTTAGCAACAAAAACTACTGGATCTTCTGACCATTTCACGATATCAATTTTTTCGCCTTTTAATTCGTTGACAATCGCCTGTACGCGATTTCCTTTTGGACCAACGCATGCGCCGACAGGATCAATTTCTGGGTTTTCGGCATAAACGGAGATTTTTGAACGATCTCCTGCTTCACGTGAGACTGAACGAATCTCAACCGTACCATCAAAGATTTCTGGCACTTCAATTTCAAACAAACGCTTTAATAGACCTGGATGCGTTCTTGAAACAAAGATTTGCGGTCCTTTTGTCGTTCTCTCTACTTTTGTAATAAAGACTTTAATGCGGTCATGTGGCTTATAGCTTTCATTCGGCATTTGCTCAGATAACGGTAATAAAGCTTCAATTTTGCCAAGGCTCACATAGATAAAACGAGAATCTTGACGTTGAACGATCCCAGTCATAATGTCTTCTTCGCGATCGATAAATTCGGAATAAATAATTCCTCTTTCCGCCTCACGCACACGTTGAGTGACTACTTGCTTCGCCGTTTGAGCGGCAATGCGACCAAAGTCCTTTGGTGTTACTTCTAATTCTACAATATCGCCAATTTCATACGCTGGATTTACTTCTCTCGCATCCGCTTCTGAAATTTCTAAGCGACTATCAAACACTTCGTCTACCACTTCTTTACGTGCAAATACACGCATCGTACCTGTTGCTAAATTCAAATCCACGCGAACATTTTGCGCTTGATTAAAGTTGCGCTTATAGGCAGAAACAAGTGCTGCTTCAATTGCCTCAATGATCACATCTCTTTCAATTCCTTTTTCTTTCTCCAAGTACAAAAGAGCATCATATAATTCAGTGCTCATCGAACGTTCCGCCCCCTTAAATTAATTCAAACCATCCTTCATGGAAAACTCTTCAGAAATAAGTTCCCTTTCACCAGCCGATTCATTCGGCAAAAATGAAGCCGGGAAAGATAAAGCCCTCCACTTTCCTCTCTATCTTAAGAAAAGGAAACAGCAAGGCGTGCTTTTGCCACTTTCTCCATCGGGATTTCCACTTGTTTTTTTCTCGTTTTGACCATATATTCAACGGTCAATGACGCTTGGTCATAAGATAATAATGTGCCTTCAAAAGCTTTTTCACCATCAATCGCTTCATACGTTTTCACGTGCACTCTTTTGCCGATGGCTCTTTCGAAGTCTTTTGTTTTTTTCAGCGGTCTCTCCGCTCCTGGTGAAGACACCTCAAGGAAATAATTGTATGGGATAGGATCTTTCTCGTCTAGTTGCTCGCTTAAGCGTTCACTCACGATGCCACATTCCTCAATATCCACACCTGTTTCCTTGTCGATATAAATACGTAAAAACCAGTTTTTTCCCTCTTTAACGTATTCAATGTCGACTAATTCTAAATTTAAATCTTCTGTAATCGGTGTCACTAGCTCTTCTACAATTTCAATTACTTTACTCATATAATACCTCCTGGTTGACTAGCTTTCCGGACCAAGAAATGAAACTCTATACAAACACGAAAGAGTGGGGATGCCCCACTCTTTCAAAGAGAGTTATCAATTAGTATTTCCATTAAAAATATACCACATCCATCGCATATATGCAACTAAGGTAGGTCAAGGCTAAAATAATGACAATTGATTTTGGTCAGGTAGTGAAGCGAGACAACCATGATTATCTAAATACTCAATAATGGTTTTCGATACCTTGCCTCGTTGTTGTAAATCTTCCTTCGAAAGGAATTCGCCTTCTTCACGTGCTTTAACAATATTATAAGCCGCGTTCGTTCCTAAACCTGGAATCGAATTAAACGGCGGAATAAGCGATTGACCATCTATCACGAATTGATCGGCACTTGAGCGGTATAAATCCACTTTTTGAAAAGAAAATCCGCGCTCACTCATTTCAAGAGCTAACTCTAAAACAGTCAGTAAGTTCTTTTCTTTCGGTGACGCATCAAGTCCTTTTGCATTGATCTCCTCTAGCTTCGATTTAATAGCCATCGAGCCTCTTACCATCGCTTCAATATCAAAATCCTCTGCGCGCACAGTAAAATAGGCAGCGTAATAAAGTAGTGGTAAATGTACTTTAAAATAGGCAATCCGCACCGCCATTAATACATAGGCAGCAGCGTGAGCCTTTGGAAACATGTATTTGATCTTTTTGCACGAATCAATGTACC
The DNA here is from genome assembly GCA_002261155.1 of Bacillaceae bacterium SAS-127. Lineage (GTDB taxonomy): Bacteria > Bacillota > Bacilli > Bacillales > Domibacillaceae > Bacillus_CE. Next base: position 92,566 of record NKXN01000045.1, read on the forward strand.
ATTCTGGAACTTTTTTATTGCGCATTTCTTCTTCCATTTCCTCTGTTAGCCCTTTTCCTTTACGAACGGACTCCATAATTTTAAAGGCGAAGGCCGGATCGAGATCCTGGTAGATTAAATAAACCATAATATCATCACGACAGCCGATCACATCGCTCAATTCACAAATACCGTTGTGAATCAATTCTTGCGCATTGCCAAGCCAAACATCCGTTCCATGAGATAATCCGGAAATTTGTACAAGCTCGGAAAACGTCGTCGGTTTCGTATCTTCAAGCATTTGACGAACAAATCTCGTTCCGAATTCCGGGATTCCAAGCGTTCCCGTTTTACACATAATTTGTTCTTCTGTCACACCGAGTGATTCCGTTCCACTAAAAATTTTCATCACTTCAGGATCATCGGTCGGAATCGTTTTCGGATCAATCCCGGATAAATCTTGAAGCATCCGGATCACGGTCGGATCATCGTGTCCGAGAATATCGAGCTTCAATAAGTTGTCATGAATAGAATGGAAGTCAAAGTGGGTCGTTTTCCATTCCGATTTATCACTATCGGCTGGGTATTGAATCGGCGAGAAATCATAAATATCCATATAATCAGGGACAACGATAATCCCCCCTGGATGCTGTCCTGTCGTCCGCTTTACTCCGGTACAACCTTTCGCTAAACGATCCACTTCCGCTCCACGAATTTGCAAATTATTATCAGCAGCATATCCCTTCACATACCCAAAGGCTGTTTTATCAGCAACAGTACCGATTGTTCCCGCTCGATACACATTGTCTTCACCAAATAGTACTTTTGTATAGTTATGCGCTCTCGGTTGATACTCACCAGAGAAGTTTAAATCGATATCCGGGACTTTATCTCCTTTAAACCCAAGAAACGTTTCAAACGGGATGTCATGACCGTCTTTTTTATATGGAATTCCGCAAGTTGGACACTCTTTATCAGGCAAGTCAAAACCAGAACCGACGGAACCGTCATTAAAGAACTCCGACTGTTTACATTTCGCACACACATAATGCGGTGGCAATGGATTAACTTCAGTAATTTCCATCATCGTGGCAACGAATGATGATCCTACTGAACCACGTGAACCAACAAGATAACCATCTATCAATGATTTTTTTACAAGTTTATGTGAAATCAAATAAATAACGGCAAAACCGTGTCCGATAATACTTTTTAACTCTTTCTCCAAACGGGCTTCTACGATTTCTGGAAGTTCCTCTCCATATATGCTGCGCGCCATGTCGTAACTCATTTCACGCGTCTCATCATCTGCCCCTTCAATTTTAGGCGTATATAGATCATCCTTAATCGGCTTAATTTCATCTAAACGATCCGCAACTTTATTTGGATTAAGCACGACGACTTCTTTCGCTTTATCCTTGCCTAAAAAACTGAAAGCATCGAGCATTTCATTCGTTGTTCGAAAATGCACATCTGGCAATTGATGACGGTTGAGCGGATTCGCTCCCCCTTGAGAATTAACTAAAATTTTGCGATGAATCTTATCTGTAGGGTTTAAATAATGAACATTTCCTGTAGCACAAACAGGTAGATTCATCTTTTCACCGATCTCAACAATGTTAGAAAGAATGTCTTCGAGTGCATGATCATCACGAACGAGTTCAAGCTCCAATAAATGCGCATATACTTCTTTCGGATGAATTTCTAAGTAATCGTAAAAAGCCGCTTTTTTCTCCGCTTCTTCGCTACCTTTTTGCATCATGCTTTCAAATACTTCACCTTTATCACAAGCTGAGCCAATGATCAAACCTTCCCGATATTTTTGTAACACCGACCGTGGAATTCGCGGCACACGATAAAAATAATTAATATGAGAAATCGATACCAACTTAAACAAATTTTTTAAGCCGACTTCATTTTGAGCAAGAATCGTACAATGATAAGGGCGCGCTCGCTTGTAAGCATCTCCTTCACCCATATGATCGTTAAATTGATCATGATACGTAATCTCTTTTTCAGCAGCATCCTGAAGCATTTTCAACATTAAATAACCCGTTGCTTCAGCATCATAAATCGCTCGGTGATGCTGAGTTAATTCGACATCAAATTTCTTGGCTAACGTATTTAAGCGATGATTTTTCATCGTAGGATATAAAAATCGGGCTAATTCTAACGTATCAATGACCGGGTTCGTTGCTTTTTCAATGTTGTATCGCTTATAACCAGCTTGCAAAAAGCCCATATCAAAGGAAGCGTTATGAGCGACTAAAATCGCATCCGCTGTCCACTCTTTAAACTTTTGTAATACCTCTTCTACTTCTGGCGCATTCTCCACTAAATCATCGGTAATTCCTGTTAAATTAATGGTTGTCGCAGATAATGGATGATGTGGATTGGCAAACGATTCAAATCGATCAATAATCTCTCCGTCCTTAATCTTAACACCCGCTAATTCGATAATCGTATCATACACAGCGGATAGTCCTGTGGTCTCCACGTCAAAGACGACATACGTTTCATCTGGTAAAAAACGATGAGCATCATAATAAGCAATCGGTACACCATCATCGACTAAATTCGCCTCAAGACCGTACAATATTTTAATCCCATTTTTCTTTCCGGCACTGTACGCTTCTGGAAAAGATTGAGCAACGGCATGATCGGTAATTGCGATCGCTTTATGGCCCCATTTACTTGCTTGGGCAACTAGTTCACTTACTGACGTCACCGCATCCATTTGACTCATTGGCGTATGCAAATGAAGCTCGACTCGCTTTTCATCTTCTGGCGCCATATCTTGACGAGTAACTGGAGGAATTTCATTAACGTCATTGGCAATCATCACGAGATCTCGAACAAATGTATCGTTCTGAACGGTTCCCCGTGCTCTTACCCACATCCCTTTTTTCACTCTACTGAAAAGCGCAGCGTCTTCCTTATCTCGAGAAAACATCTTTACTAACAAGGAATCAGTGTAATCAGTGATTTTAAAAGTAAGCAATGTTCGACCGCTGCGAAGCTCTTTTGTTTCCGCATCAAATACGTAACCTTCAATCGCAATGCGGCGTTCTTCATCTTGAATTTCTTCGAGCTTTTTAAATTCGGCATCGTCTTTGATTTTCAACCCAATCATCAATGGGCCATCAAATTCCTGCCCTTCCTCTTTCGCGCTTGCTTCTCGTTTTTGCATATCAACAACCGCTTGCATCGCTCGCTCAGCGTCTTCTTTTTGCTTCGCTTCTAAAAATTGCTGAAAAGCTTCATCTTTTTCCGCTTGACTCACTTCAACATCAAAAGCAAAAGAAGGGAAGCCATAATTTTGATAAGCCTGAATGACCCAGTCTCCATACTTATTTTTTAATGCCATTCCTTCTGCTTCATTATTGACTGCAACGACAAGCTTATTGCCTTTGATAGAAGGTAACTGTTTCGTTAGTAAAGCAAGCATTGGCGGCGAGATGCCTTCTAATTGCTTGATGCATAAGTTCCAGTATTGTCCGATCAATACATCTGACACTTCCGGATTTTTTGCTTTCACTGAAAATGTAACCGTGGCAATCTCTTTAAAAGCTTGCACTAACTGATTCGCGAAAAGCTCCAACACTTGGCTAGGAACAATTTGCTCTACTAAAAACGAAAAATGCCATCTTCTCTGTTGGCGCTCGACGGTTAGCTTAGCAATTTCCGCTCCTTCAAAGTGCTTGACAATGGCATCGTCTGTTAAATGTAACTGTTGTAATAGTAATTGAAATCTTTGTCGCTTCCCTTGGGATTCTTCACTCATTTTTACGCCTCCCAAATTTTTTATAATCGGAAGAAAAAGGTACCTAAAGCAGGCACCTTTTTCTCTCCTTCACCAAAAACCTCTCGTTTATATCTGGAAGTTTGATAGCAAATTTCATCTCATATATACATTAAGCCAATGTACCGAACAACTCATCTAATGTAGCAACTAATTGTTCTTTAGCTACTTCCATCATTTCTCCTGTCGCTCGCACCTTCACTTCTACAATTCCTTCAGATGCCTTTTTACCGACTGTAATTCGAACCGGTAAACCAATTAAATCACTGTCAGCAAATTTAACACCTGGTCGCTCAGCGCGATCATCCATCAACACATCAAAACGTTTTTCACGTAGTGAGCCATACAATTCTTCCGCTAATTCGCGTTGGTGATCATCTTTCATATTAATTGGTACGAGATGCACATCATATGGAGTTAAGGCTTTCGGCCAAACAAAGCCTTGCTCATCATTAAATTGTTCAGCAACGGCTGCTAATGTACGTGATACACCAATACCATAACATCCCATAATCATCGGTTGAGTGCGTCCATTTTCATCTAAGTACGTCGCATTCATCGCTTCACTATAGCGAGTGCCTAATTTAAAGACATGACCGACTTCAATTCCTTTTGCAAACTTAATCGTACCTTGTCCATCCGGAGAAGCATCTCCTTCTTGAATAAAACGAAGATCAGCATATTGATCGACCGCGAAATCTCTTTCTGCGTTCACATTAATATAGTGGAAACCTTCGTCATTCGCACCACACACCATATTTGTAATCGCTTGTACGGCATGATCCGCGATGACTTTCACATCCCCCTTCACATCGACAGGGCCAAGAGATCCAATGGAGCAACCTAAAATTTCATTCACTTCTTCTGGAAGAGCTAGTTCTACTTGCTCAGCATTCAGTAAGTTTTTCAGCTTAATATCATTGACTTCGTGGTCCCCTCTTACAAGGATAAGCACATATTCTTCATCCACTTTAAATAAAAGAGATTTAATACATTTTTCTGCTGATACATTTAGTAGAGCAGAGACAGCTTCAATCGTTTTCGCATTAGGAGTAGCGATTTTTTCTCTCTCTTTTTCCGCTTCATCGCTCTTTTCATACGTTGTCACAACTGGAGCCATTTCGATGTTCGCTGCATAATCGGACTGATCCGAATAAGCAATTGTGTCCTCTCCAATGTCGGATAACACCATAAATTCATGTGTGTCTTTACCACCCATCGCTCCAGAGTCGGCAATGACCGCTCGGAAATTCAAACCACAGCGACGGAACACATTCGAATACGCCGTAAATAAACGGTCATACACTTCATCTAAACTTTCCTGAGAAGCATGGAAAGAGTAGGCATCCTTCATCACAAACTCTCTTCCACGAAGCAAGCCAAAACGCGGGCGCTTTTCATCACGGAATTTTGTTTGAATTTGATATAGCGTTAACGGCAGACGCTTGTACGATTTAACTTCATCACGAACTAAACTAGTGATGACTTCCTCATGAGTTGCTCCTAAAGCGAATTCACGATCATGACGATCTTTTAAACGCATTAACTCCGGACCATACGTGTACCAACGACCCGATTCTTGCCACAGTTCCGCTTGCTGTAAAGCAGGCATCAACAGTTCGACCGCTCCAGCAGCGTCCATTTCTTCACGAACAATCTCTTCCACTTTGCGCAATACTTTTTTGCCAAGCGGTAAGTAGCTATATACCCCACTTGCATTTTGTCTAATGAATCCAGCCTTTAATAATAGCTGGTGATTTTTTACTTCTGCATCAGCAGGAGTTTCTCTTAATGTAGGAATTAACGTTTGGCTTTGTTTCATGACATACACCTCAGACTATATTATTGTAAAAAGAATCGTTGAATATCATTCCAAGTAACAACGATCATTAACAGCATTAATAATGCAAACCCGACGAAATGAACCATTCCTTCTTTATGGCGGTCAATCGGTTTGCCTCGCACAGCTTCTACTAGGAAGAATAACAATCTTCCACCATCAAGAGCTGGAAGCGGCAATAAATTCATGATCCCAAGGTTGATGCTTAATAACCCGGCCCACCTCATTAAATTCATTATACCAGACTCGGCAACGGTCTCTGTAGAAACATAAATTCCAACTGGTCCTGAGAGCATATCAATGGAAAATTTCCCCGTCACTAGTTCACCGACTAGTTGAAAGATTTTTATTGTCCATAAGTATGTCTCTTTTGCTCCATAGACAATGGAACCGAAGAAACCCTTTTCGACTGGACTGTAAACGCCTATTACGCCCATTTCTTTCCCTTCGATTTCACGGACATCTGGTGTCACAGGAATTTGTAGCGTAGTTCCATTTCGATCCACTGTGAAGTCCATTTCTGATTCTGGATTTTTCTGAATCAACGCTACAATTTCCGCCCAGCTCGAAACCCCTTCACCATTGATACTGATGATTTTATCTCCTTGAGCTAACCCTGCTTCTTGTGCAGCACCATCTGCTGTTAATTCACCTAATTTGGCCTCATTCGTTGGAATCCCTTGAATCCAAGCGATAATGACAAATAGGAAGAAAGCTAAAATAAAGTTAAACAGCGGTCCAGCAAAAATCGCCATCGCCCGTTGGCCAAGTGTTTTCGACGCAAATTGACGATCCCACGGAGAAATTTGTGATTCAATTCCATCCTCGACAATGACAGCTTCCCGATGAATCGAGAAAGATGTCAACTCCTCTTCTCCATCCTCATAGCCGCGTATAAGTAGTTGATGTTCAAGATCCGCTTGCTCAACTTCAATGACACGAGCTCTCGGATAACGATCTTTTCCATTGATAATAATTTTAACAATTTCCTCTTGTTCATTACAGACAATACCGATTCGATGACCAGCTTTTAAATCGACCATTTCAGGGTCCTCACCAGCCATACGAACATAACCACCTAATGGCAAGAGACGGAGCGTATAAATCGTTTCTCCTTTTTTATGAGCAAATACTTTTGGCCCAAAACCGATCGCAAACTCTCGACAAAGGATACCCGCTCGTTTGGCAAAAATAAAATGCCCCAATTCGTGAAAAAAAACGAGCGCGCCAAATATAACAATAAACGCTATCACTGTGTTCAAATATATAACCACCTTTTTTTATAAAAGTGAAAGGACGAAATCCCTTGCTTCTTGATCAGTGTGCTGAATCGTTTCTAAATCCGGATGCAAAATTTGCTTATGCTGCTCTAACGAACGCTCCACTAATTCATCAATTTGTAAAAATGAAATCTTTCCAGCAAGAAAAGCGGCGACTGCTGCTTCATTGGCAGCATTTAATACGGTTGGCATCGTGCCACCAGCCTTACCAGCCTCATAAGCTAACGCTAGCATTCGAAAGCGTTCCAGATCCATTTTCTCAAAATGGAGTTTTCCTATCTCTACTAAGTCTAAGCGTTTAGACCCTGGTTGCACGAAACGATCGGGATACGTTAAGGCATATTGAATAGGTACTCGCATATCCGGTGTTCCTAATTGAGCTATCACTGAGCTATCATGGAATTCGACCATCGAATGAATCATACTTTCACGATGTAAAATAACATCTATTTGCTCGTATGGCAAATGAAACAACCAATGAGCTTCAATCACTTCTAGACCTTTATTCATCATCGTTGCCGAATCGATAGTGATTTTTGCCCCCATTGACCAATTCGGATGATTGAGTGCCTCTTTCACAGTCACATCTTTCAATTCTGCTCGAGAGCGATCGCGAAAGCTCCCTCCAGATGCCGTCAAGATTAAACGCTCAATGTTTTTTGATTGCTCACCTTGTAAGCATTGGAAAATAGCCGAGTGCTCACTATCGACAGGCAATAAACTGACATTATGCTTTTGTGCAGCTTCCATCACTAAATGCCCAGCCGTCACTAATGTTTCCTTGTTTGCGATCGCAATCGTCTTACCTGCTTCAATCGCTTGCATCGTGGGAAACAAACCGACGCTGCCGAGCACAGCGTTGACCAATATCTCTGCTTTAGCATAAACGGCTACTTCCACCAAGCCTTCTTCTCCATACTTAATGTTTAAAAAGGGAAATTCCGACTGTAGACGCAAAGCATCGTCCTTTTCCTGAACAGAAACTAATTCCGGTTGAAATGTGTGGATAATTTTTCTTGTCTCCTCTATATTTCTTCCGGAAGAAAAAGCAACAAGCGTAAAATCATCGCTATGATGCTTAATCACATCAAGTGTTTGTTGTCCAATCGAGCCTGTCGCTCCCAATAGACTAATCTTCTTCAAACCCATTCAACTCCTCAACCAAACTCTAACTAACAATTTGTAAAATATGGATAAGCGGGAACACAAACAACCAACTATCAACACGATCTAAAATTCCTCCATGTCCAGGTAAAAGTGTCCCTGAATCCTTCACACCAAAATGACGTTTTAAAGCCGATTCAACAAGGTCACCCATCTGGCCAAACGCCGACAGCACGACCGTACCGATCAATAGCTGTACTAATGCCGTATTCATATCGGCAAAGAAATAAAATAATAAGGCAACGACAATAGCTGAAAAAATGCCTCCTAAAGAACCTTCGATCGTTTTTTTCGGGCTAATGTCTGGCCACAATTTGTTCTTTCCAAAGGAACGACCAATGAAATAGGCTCCCGAATCGGTTGCCCACGTAATAAATAAAGCAAAGAAGACAAACACGATACCTGCTTCTCTCGTTTCCATAAAATAGTAAAATCCAAACCCGATATATAATACGGAAAGGACACAAAAGCTGACATCTTCAAACGTGAAACGATTTTTAGACATGACCATGTAGACTAACAACAACAGAACCATTAGCAACATCAGCTGCAATTTATCATAGCCTACTTGCTCGATGGCACCGGTCATCTTATTAGGAATTAATAAAATGGTCAGCATGATTATTGACAAAATTCCTGGTATAGAAGCTAACTGGATCTTTTTCATTCTTAATGCTTCTCCAAGCCCTATTACGGCCATCAAAAAGGCCAGTAGTAAAAATGGCCATCCGCCATAAAGGACAATTGGTAAAAAAACGGCTGCAGCAATGACAGCTGTTATAATACGTTGTTTCATTTTATAAACTCCTAACTTTCATCGAAATTCAGATTTATGATTGCAAGCCACCAAATCGACGAGACCGTTGCTGATAGGCCTCAACGGCTTCTAACAAGTGGTTTTCATTAAAGTCTGGCCACAGCACATCAGAAAACCAAAACTCAGTGTAAGCAAGCTGCCAAAGCATAAAATTACTCAAGCGTATTTCTCCACTTGTTCGAATCAGTAAGTCTGGGTCGTTTAAATGCTTCGTCATTAAATAGCGAGAAAAGACTTCTTCATTTAAGTCCTCTTCTTTTAGTATACCATTTTTTGCATCATGCATAATAACTTTCACCGCATCTAATATCTCCGCTCTACTCCCATAGTTCAAAGCAAAATTTAAAATGAGTCCATCATTATGTTCAGTTTCTTTTCTCGCTTTGTCGACGGCTCGTAATGTATGCGCGGGAACTTGTTCTCGATCCCCCATCATTTCTACCCGGACGTTTTCCTCAATTAATTCAGGTAAAAATGTACCCAAAAACTCTTCTGGAAGCTTCATCAAAAAATCCACTTCTAACTTAGGACGCTTCCAATTTTCCGTCGAAAAAGCATATAAAGTTAACGTTTTCACTCCTAGACGATTAGCTAATCTCGTGATTTTTCTAACGTTTTTCATCCCTTCATGATGACCGGCCACTCTAGGAAGAGCTCTTTTCTTCGCCCATCTTCCATTTCCATCCATAATGATGGCGATATGTTCCGGAACCGACTCTTTTTTGATTTGTTCAATCTTATCTTCAGTATGATGGACTCGATTGCTTCCCCACAACTTCTTTTTGTTGATCATAAAATATCCTCCAAAATGTAACCTCATCAATATAATTAAAAACACTACCTATTATAATACCAAAATCTCTCGATGATTACTTTGTAGAATTTTATGTATTTGATTTTTCTTCGTAAAAATAAGAAAACCCCCTTACAAAGAAGAGGGTTTATAATCGTTAAACTTCCATGATTTCTTTTTCTTTGTCTTTGGCGATTTCATCAATTTTCGTAATAAATTGATCCGTTTGCTTTTGAACATCTTCCGTGTGACCACGTAGAGCATCCTCAGTAATCTCGCCTGCTTTTTCAAGCTTTTTAAAGTCTTCATTGGCATCACGACGAACGTTGCGAATCGCGACTTTTGCTTCTTCCGCTTCTTTCTTCACTAACTTTGCTAATTCTTTACGGCGTTCTTCAGTTAAAGCAGGAAAAGCAAGACGGATAACTGAACCATCATTAGATGGTGTTAACCCTAAATCTGATTTTAAAATCGCTTTTTCGATGTCGCCTAACGCTGTTTTATCATAAGGTTGAATAACTAAAAGTCTAGCTTCTGGTACTGAAACAGAAGCAAGTTGGTTAATTGGTGTTGGCGCTCCGTAATACTCAACTGTTATGCGATCTAATAATTGAGCACTTGCACGCCCCGCACGAATTGAAGATAACTCTCTTGTAAAAGCTTGAATCGCTTTTGTCATTTTATCATTTAATTGTTCCATTACTTTAGTTGGCATTATTCTTTCCCCCTAACAATTGTTCCAATATTATCTCCCATGACAACACGCTTAATGTTTCCACTTTCCATTACAGAGAATACAATTAATGGAATATCATTATCCATACATAAAGAAGAAGCTGTTGAGTCCATGACAGCTAACCCTTCTTTTAACACGTCTAAATAGGAAAGCTCATTATATTTGACCGCGTCTTTATCAACACGCGGATCCGCAGAATAGACACCATCTACATTATTTTTTGCCATTAAAATGACTTCTGCTTCAATTTCAGCCGCTCTTAGTGCAGCGGTTGTATCTGTAGAGAAGTAAGGGTTTCCTGTACCTGCTGCAAAAATAACGACGCGTTTCTTTTCTAAATGACGAATCGCACGACGACGAATATAAGGTTCGGCAACTTGACGCATTTCAATGGATGTTTGAACACGAGTTTCAATACCTAATTGTTCTAAACTATCTTGTAAAGCCATTGAATTCATTACTGTTGCTAACATGCCCATGTAATCAGCTGTGGCACGATCCATGCCCATTTCACTGCCAATTTTGCCTCTCCAAATGTTTCCGCCACCAACGACAACCGCTACTTCCACATCTAATTCTGCAATTTCTTTTACTTGTTCTGCAATGGATTTAATGACTTTAGGGTTAATACCAAATCCAGCATCTCCCGCCAATGCCTCTCCACTAAGCTTTAATACAACACGTTTATACTTTGGAACACTCATGTAGACCTCCATATGTAATGGTTTTGATTACGATTTTGCCGAAACTTCTATATGAAATCCCTCACCAACAAGCGGTAAGGGATTTCCAATTTTCCATACATTCTTTCTGATGAAGCAATAGTAAGGAATTATTTTTTTACTTGGCTCATTACTTCTTCAGCAAAGTTATCTTGACGCTTTTCGATTCCTTCACCAACAGCATAACGAACAAGCGCTTTTACTGTTCCACCTTTAGACGCTACAAATTGACCAACTTTTTGATCAGGGTTTTTAACGAATGCTTGATCAACTAAGCAAATATCTTCGAAGAATTTGCTGATACGTCCTTCAACCATTTTCGCAACGATGTTTTCTGGCTTGCCTTCGTTTAATGCTTGTTGAGTTAATACTTCACGCTCACGCTCTACTTCTTCTTGAGATACAGAATCACGTGAAATGTATTTTGGATTTAAAGCAGCTGCATGCATCGCTACGTCTTTCGCTGCTTCTGCATCTGTTGTACCTTCTACAAGTGTTAATACACCGATACGTCCACCCATGTGAAGGTAAGCACCAAATGCATCATTATCGCCTTTTGCTACTACTTCAAAACGGCGTAATGTTAATTTTTCACCAATTTTAGCTACTGCTTCATTGATTTGCTCAGCAACTGTTTTACCGTTGCTCATTGTTTGCTCGTGTGCCTCTTCAACAGAAGCTGGTTTGTTTGCTAATAAATGATCAGCTAATTCCTTTACAAGCTGTTGGAAGCCTTCGTTTTTCGCAACGAAATCTGTTTCAGAGTTTACTTCTAAAATCACAGCTTCGTTACCTTCAGCTTTGATGAAAGTCGTACCTTCAGCTGCGATACGATCCGCTTTTTTAGCTGCTTTAGCGATTCCTTTTTCACGAAGGAAGTCAATCGCTTTCTCCATATCACCGTTTGTTTCTGTTAAAGCTTTTTTACAGTCCATCATGCCTGCGCCTGTTTTTTCACGAAGTTCTTTTACCATTTGTGCAGTAACTGCCATAAGTATTCTTCCTCCTTTAATTGTATGTAACTATCAAATATATGATTAGCACAGAAAAGCTGACTATACAACTTTTCTGGCTTTTTCTCTTTAAAAAAAGGTGATAAGGGACTTTCGTCTTATCACCTTTTTATCAAGACTATTACTCAGCAGTAGCTACTTCTTCAGTCGCAGCAACTTCAACTGTTTCTTCGCCTTGTTTCGCTTCTAAAATCGCATCTGCCATTTTTCCAGTTAAAAGTTTAACTGCGCGAATCGCATCATCGTTCGCTGGAATTACATAATCGATTTCATCCGGATCACAGTTTGTATCAACAATACCTACGATTGGGATGTGTAATTTACGAGCTTCAGCAACCGCAATACGCTCTTTACGTGGGTCGATGATGAACAATGCATCTGGAAGACCTTTCATATCTCTAATTCCGCCTAAGAATTTCACTAAGCGCTCATGTTCTTTTTTCAATTGAACTACTTCTTTTTTAGGAAGAACTTCGAAAGTTCCATCTTCTTCCATTTTTTCGATGTTTTTCAAACGTTGTACACGTTTTTGAATTGTCGAGAAGTTTGTTAATGTACCACCTAACCAGCGTTGGTTAACAAAGTACATACCAGAACGTTCTGCTTCTTCTTTCACAGACTCTTGAGCTTGTTTTTTCGTACCAACGAAAAGAACTTTTCCGCCGTCTTCAGCTAATTCTTTCACGAATTTATAAGCTTCTTCGACTTTACGAACTGTTTTTTGAAGATCGATAATGTAGATCCCGTTACGCTCTTGGAAAATGTATTTTTTCATTTTTGGGTTCCAACGGCGTGTTTGGTGTCCAAAGTGTACACCAGCTTCAAGCAATTGTTTCATTGAAATGACTGACATATTTTGTTCCTCCTAATGGTTTTGATTTTCCTCCGCTCGCCTCATTTTCGTCCAGAAACTGTTATAACAGCACCATCTGTCCAAATCCGCAAGCGTGTGTATTAACACCGTTAGTAAATATAACATATCCTTCTAAAGCAATCAACTATTTTTCCCGATGTTTGAAAATTTCAAAGCTAGTTCAACTTCAGTCTTGCCTTTATTTAATTTCTTGGCAATCTCTTCAACAGTGAAACCTTGTTTATGAAGAAGAGCAATTTCACCTTCAACTTGCTGTTTTTTCGGTGGGGCTGTATGATCATTTGTTGAACTAGCCGCTTTATATCCTTTAACAGCTCTCGCTCGCTGTAAATTCGGAGTCAATAGCTCCTGCTCTTGAACAGTTGAAGGCTTTGCTTCGTTTACTGATGCTTTCTGTGAAAGTTGTTCAATAAATTTCTCGTTTTCTTCTTTCATTTCTAACAAATAGGCATCCATCATTCCTTCCATTTCTTGAGCAATTTTTTGTTGTTGATTTTTCAAATCAAACAAGCGGTTTTGCCTCAAGAATAGAAGGATAATGGAAAATAGAGCGACCGCATTTAGTATAAGCGAAGTCATTATGAAAAGTGTTGTCATGTTTCCTTATTATCCTCTAGAGTCAATTTGTTTTCCTTAATGAAGGTGCTGTTCCATTCACTTTGATCAGCTGGTTTTTTAGTTTGAAAATAGCTTTGGAATGAATTTGGGAAATTCTTGATGTTGATAAACTCATCACTTCACCTATTTCAGTAAGGGTCAGTTCTTCATGATAAAACAAACTCAGCACCATTTGCTCTTTTGCCGTTAGTTTAGAAATTTCTTGCACTAGCTCTTGAATGAGCTCACCCTTTACTACTTCCTCTTCAGGTGAGATCGTTTTCTCATCCTTTAGGATAAACCCTTTGGCATCGGAATGATCCGAATCTTGTACATGTTCATCCATAGAGAGCACGTTAGCAAATAAGTGTTCAGTCATCGTTTGATGGATTTCATCTTCACTTAAATCGAGCTGCTCCGCTACTTCAACAGCTGTGACGCGACGCAAATACGTTTGTTCCATCTCCTCTATTTTCGCTTCAATTTTTTTCGCTTTTTCTCTCGTACCACGCGGCAGCCAATCTTCTTTCCTCAGACCATCTAATATGGCTCCACGGATTCGGAAGGAGGCATATGTGTCAAACTTTAAATCCCTGGACGGATCAAATTTAGTTAACGCATCTAATAGCCCCATTAAGGCTAAGCTTTTGATATCTTCCTTATTAACACTCCGTGGCAAATTCGCTGAAATCCGCTGCGAATGAAAAGAAACAAGAGGCATATACTTTTCCACAAGCAAGTTTCCCGCCTGGCTATCACGACTCTTTAACCAAGCATCCCATAATTTTTCTTCTTCATTAACGTTCATCCTAGGCATTTTCTATCTCTCCTCCTCGGGTTAACCTCGTCGAGAAGTTTATTTCTAAATGATTTATTCTGGCTTCATAAATCTCTTAATTATACTAATAAGAAACGAACCATAAATGCCCAATGGTCTTTTCTGCAAAGATTGAAAGGTGAGCACCATTCTGTTTACTCGTTGATCATTTCACGAATAATTGCTGCAGTTTTCTCGCTATCCGTCATTTCTAGCCGTTTCGCCTGACCATCTTTCTCACCTTTAATAGGCATCTCTTCTTCATAAGTTTCTTCTTGTACTTCACCTTGAGTAGACAACTTTTCCTCTATATGCCCCGCAGCAAAACTATCGGGTGGAAAAGCGATGAACAACATGAAACGAATAACAAACATCAATATAAAAAAAATGGCGGCCGCAACAAATGAACCTAAAATCACGGGCAAAGGTTCTCCATCAGGAAATGAAAGTAGAAAATAAAGAGTAAACCCTGCAATCATAATCCAAATATTCCATAAAACCGAACCTCTCATTATATGTCTCGAACTCCTTTATTTACGGTTCGAATCATTAATCGACATGTTTGTGGATCAAATTCAATGGTTCGACCGTTATTACCACCAACGTCTTCAGCAGCAATCTGTATGTTTTCTTCTCTCAGTTTACGCTTGACTGCTTCTACATTTCTCGGGCCTATTCTCATAGAATCACTTTGAGGGCTAAATTGAAACATTTGAGCACCGCCGGCAAGTTTAGCTTTTAATCTATGCATTTGAGCGCCTTCTCTTTTTAAAATATTAAGTAGCTCAATAACCCCTGTATCTGCAAATTTTGCTTTGTTAATATTGTCGGTTTTAGCGAGAGCTGAGTCCGGTAGCATCACGTGAACCATTCCCCCAAGAGCTTGCTGTTCATCATAAATGACAACTCCAACACAAGAACCTAGACCTGATGTCCGAATAGTGTCTGGGGAACGAACGATATTTAGCTCAGCAATCCCTACTTTCACGATTTGTTTGATTCTATTCATTCATCTCGACTCCCAAGGCACGAAATATTGTAGGGAAAGAGAATGGAGAAGGAAGCAAAAAGAAATGCCCTTTCACTTCCTCCTTTTCACCTGTCTCCTCTTCTTTAAGTACCGTGTCAATGACAATTGCATAATCCCCATATTGAGAGGCTTCTACTAAACCAAAACTAATAATGGCGCCAAACATATCAATCGTTAATTCAGGGACAGATGGATAAAGCTGTAGTCGTGTAAAATCGCTCAAGGCAGATAAGTAAGACCCAGACAAAATATTCCCTAGCTCTTGCATAGCAGAATAACCAATGGCTTCTCTATTCACCTCTTGAAAAGAAAACTGTCTATCACCCGTCATATTGCAAATATAATTTTCTGCTTGTTCCAAAGACAGGATGAAAAACATATTTCCACTCGCTTCTCCTTCTATCCTTAAGCTGACACTCACCACTTCTTGGTCCGGGCCACCAGCCATTTCCATCATTTCATTAAAGCTAGCCACCCTCACGCTAGGTACTTTCATATCTACCTTTTTATTTAAAAGCGTAGAAAGAGCCGTTGCTGCATGTCCCGCCCCGATATTTCCAATTTCTTTTAATATGTCTAAGTGGAGAGTTTGAATTTGATCGATATAGCTCATGCATTTACCCCTTTACTTAAACACTTTTTCTAAGCTTAATAAAATTAACAGCCTTTTTTCTAATTTAGCTACTCCAACAATATATTCCGCTTCAATAGAACCTACTACATCGGGCTGGGGTTCAATGATGTCATTAGGAATATCTAGTACATCGTTAGCTCCATCAACGACTAATCCCACTTCCATCTCATCTAAAGAGGCGATAATAATTCTAGTATTCTCGTTATATTCTTCATCTGGAAGATTAAATCGATTACGTAAATCAATAATTGGTGTGACGACACCACGTAAGTTGATCACACCTTTAATAAAAGGGACTGTACCCGGAACCCGAGTAATATGCATTAATTTCTCTATAGAATGAACTTGATGGACTGGGAAAGCATACTCTTTATCCATTAATTGAAAGGCAATCACTTTTATTGTAGACGGAGCACTCATATTACTCATCATTTTCCTTCCTTCCATCAATTATTTAATCAAGGCATTACAATCTACGATTAAAGCAACCTGACCATCTCCTAAAATCGTAGCACCTGAAATAGCAAAAACATTTGTTAAATAGTTTCCTAGTGATTTCAAGACAACTTCTTGTTGACCAATGAAGGAATCGACAACAAGTCCGGCCATTTTGTCTCCTTTTCGAACGATGACGATCGAATAGTATTCATCTTTTTCTTCAACAGCTGGCACTTCAAAAATTTGTTCTAAGAAAACGAGGGGAACGACCTTGCCTCGAAAATCAATGACTTGTTGATTATGCGCTTTTAGAATATCCGTTTTCTTGACAATCGCTGTTTCAATAATAGAAGATAACGGAATAGCATACTTCTCTTTTTCTACTTCCACTAGCATGACAGAAATAATTGATAGCGTTAATGGAAGCTGAATAGAAAAGATGGAACCCTTTCCTTCATTAGCATCGATACTAATTGAACCACCAAGAGATTCAATCGTTGTTTTAACTACATCTAAACCAACACCACGACCTGAAATATCTGAGACTTGCTCGGCAGTTGAGAAACCCGAGGCCAAAATAAGCTCATAAATTTGCCTATCTGAAAGCGTCAAGGCTTGCTCGTCTGTTACAACACCTTTTGATAGAGCTTTCCTTAACACTTTGTCTTTATTAATTCCTGCGCCATCATCTTCTATTTCAATAAATACATGGTTTCCGCTATGGTAGGCTTTTAGCTTAACCGTTCCTTCAGCAGGTTTACCTGTCGCTTTACGATCTTCTGGGTTTTCTATCCCATGGTCAATCGCGTTACGGATTAAGTGAACGAGGGGATCGCCGATTTCATCAATCACCGTACGATCGAGCTCCGTATCTGCCCCGATAATTTCCAAATTAATTTGCTTATTTAGCTCTCGGGCAAGCTGGCGAACCATTCGTGGAAAACGATTGAACACAGTTTCTACTGGAACCATTCGCATGTTTAAAATGATAGTTTGTAAATCGCCAGAAATTCTTGACATCCGCTCTACCGTTTCATTAAGTTCTGGATGATTAAGATCCCCAGAAATTTGTTCTAGCCTTCCACGGTCAATCACTAGCTCTTCGAATAGGTTCATTAAAATATCCAAACGCTCGATGTTCACACGAATCGTTTTGTTTGCAACAGCTTGCTGCTTACTTTGCTTTGTTTTTTTCACTTCTTTATTTTCAACTGGCTTGCTAACTTCTACTTGAACCTCTTCTTGCACTTCTTCTTGCAGTGCTCCATTTACGCTTAAAGGTTCTAACTCTACATCAGTCATCGTGACGTTAACGACTTCTGATACTTTTTTGACTTTGCTTTCAATTTCTTGAGCAGGTTCTTTCGTAATAATGGTAACAACGAATTTTTCATCAAATTTTTCCTCTTCTAACTGTTCTGTTGAAGGAGTTGATTTGATGACTTCTCCGCATTTTTCCAGCACTTCAAAAACCATAAATACTCTAGCTGCCTTTAAGACACAATCACTTCTTAGTTGAACTTCAATTTCTAAGCAAGAGAATCCCTGTTCCTTAGATTGCCCGATCACCGTACGTTCAAATTCATCGTATTCAGCGGTGGTATATGCTGTTTTAACCGATGGTTCAGACACTGTTACGGCAACCTCTTCAGAAGCAGCTGATAATTCTTCGCCATTTTCAATTTTTAATAGTTGCTCAACAATGGCTACGACATCTCTTTTTCCATCTCCACCAGAGGCAATATCATTAACCATAGCCTCTAGATCATCAATTGAAGCAAAAACAACATCTAATATTTCCGCAGTAACCTGGATTTTATGGTTTCGAATCGCATCTAACACATTCTCCATTTTGTGTGTTAAATTAGCTAAATCCTCATATCCCATCGTTGCGGACATCCCTTTTAACGTATGGGCTGAACGAAAGATTTCATTAACGATTGAGATGTCTTCTGGATTTTTCTCCAAAACTAAAAGATTTTCATTTACTGCTTGCAAATGCTCCTTGCTTTCTTCAATGAAAATTTCTAAATATTGATTCACTTCCATTAGCCGCTCATCCCTCTCTAAGGTATATACTTAACAATTGTTTCTGCAATTTGATCCACTGGTACTACTTCATCTACTACATGTGTAGCAATCGCTGCTCTTGGCATCCCAAACACCACACAAGTATCTTTCGACTCAGCAATGGCCGTTACACGCCCATTTCCTATCTCTTTCATCTTAAACAAACCGTTGGCGCCATCCGTCCCCATGCCTGTCATGACGACAGCCACCTTATTATAATCTGATATCTCACTTGCCGATTCAAAAAGCACATCAACAGAAGGGCGATGTCCGCTTACTGTAGGGGTTTGATCTAAATGGACAGCTAAAGAGCCTCCAACTCTCTTCATTTTCAGATGATAATTCCCAGGCGCAATATATGCCGTGTTGTTCCTTAAAATTTCACCGTCTTCAGCTTCTTTAACAGAAATAGCTGAAAGTGAATCCAACCTTTGAGCAAGTGAATGAGTAAAGCCAGCTGGCATATGCTGGACAATTAATATAGGTGCGTTAAGATTGGCTGGAAGTCTAGTTAATACACTTTGAAGTGCACGCGGACCACCGGTTGACGTCCCAATCACAACTAATGTCTTTCCGCTTATTTTTGAGCGTTCTAACCTATTGGTTGGGGAAAATGGTTCCGTTTTAGCACTCGTATTCCTATGAATTCTTGGTTTATTAACTGAAGAGAGTGGACGGACATTAGCGCGACTAGCTGCTAGCACTTTCTCAATCAATTCATCTTTAATTTTGTATAAATCAACGGAAATTGTTCCAGAAGGCTTAGCGATAAAATCAATCGCTCCTCTCTCCATAGCTAGCATCGTTGTTTCCGTTCCTTTTTTCGTTAAACTCGAAAGCATAACGATAGGTGTCGGTTTTTTATCCATAATATGGCTTAACGCGTCTAGGCCATCCATCTCAGGCATTTCGACATCCATCGTCATAACATCCGGATTAAATATCTCAAATTTCGTAATCGCATCCTTGCCATTTCGTGCCGTCGCTACCACATCAAGCTCAGGATGATGATTTAAAATATCAGTGATTAGCTTCCTCATAAAAGCTGAATCATCCACTACAAGTACTTTTTTACTTTTCATTTGTCGCTCCTGCCTTTCATGAAAAAATGACGAAGCTTTTCTACAAATTTAGGTGAATTCCCATTAAATGAAGGAGATTCTGCGCCGGTCAAATAATTATTCGTCATCGTCTTACATGCTGTAGAGATCGGAGCGTGTGGAAAGGCAAGGAGAAAAGGTTGTTGCTTTGTGGTTGCTTGTTTCACATGCCGATCCTCTGGTAACACTCCAAGCTCAATGATCTCTCGTTGCAAAAAGCGATCAACTACATTTTGCAGACGCACATTAGCTCCCCTACCTTCTGCAAGACTTTCGGCTCGATTGCATACAAGATAAAATGTATTCATCCCTCCTCGAAGGTGAATAAACTTAATCATCGAGTAAGCATCAGTAAGCGAAGTAGGCTCAGGTGTAGCCACCACTAAAATATCTTCCACTGACATCAGTATATCTAAAGACTCCTTTGTCACTCCTGCTCCCATATCAAAAATTAAATAATCATATTGGTATTGTAGTGCCTCAATCTCAAAGATCCATCGGTCTAAATGGTGATCATCCCATTCGACTAATTTACTTAAACTAGAGCCTCCTAATATGTAAGATACTCCTTCAGTTCCATTCATAATCAACTCTTCAAGGCTGCATCCTCTTTCAAAGAATTCAACAATAGAACGTTTGCCCGTTAGACCTGATAACACATGGATATTTCCCATTCCTATATCCATATCAAATATTAGCACTTTTTTACCACGTTGTGTTAAATTCAGGCCAAAGTTCATAGAAATATTAGATTTTCCTACGCCACCTTTTCCACTAACGACAGCAATCGTTTTCGCTATTTTTCTGGTTAATCGATTAATCTTATTTCGCAACCCTGAAGCTTGGTCATATGTCATACGTTTTCACCAAACATCATATCAACAATTGTTTCCGCATCGACTTCCATCAAATCGTCCGGGACATTTTGCCCATTTGTAATAAATGCTACTCCTTTTTGAAAATGACACATCAAATTAAGAAGAGTACCGTGTGTCTTCGTCTCGTCCATTTTTGTAAAAATGAACTTTTCGATCGAGATAAGAGAAAACTTGTCAATGATCTCCTTCAGATCATTTTCTTTCGACGTAAGGGCCATCACTAAATAGCTTTCAACTTCCTCTTCAAAGGAAATCATACTTTTTAATTCTTTCACATATTTTTCATCACGGTAATTCCGGCCTGCGGTATCGATGTAGATAGTGTCGTAGTCCTCCAATTGGTTGATGGCTTCTGTAAAGTCTTCTGCTTTGTAAACGACATGCATCGGTACTTTCAGCAAATCGGCATACGTTTTTAACTGATTAATAGCGGCAATCCTGTACGTATCAGTTGAGATGAAGGCGACTTTCTTCCCTTCTTCTAACACACTGTTAGCCGCCATTTTTGCTAAAGTGGTTGTTTTCCCTACACCTGTTGGCCCAACAATATTAATATATTTTTTCTTTTGCAATGGTCTTTCTTGTAGTGGTTTAATTTTGTTTAATAACCATTCTTTCGCCCATATAAGTGCCTCTTCTTGATCTACATGCCCCTTTGAATCCTTCCATTTGGATAAAAGAGCTTGCTTTAACTCTATAATTAACGCATTGGAAACTTCCTGCTCTTTTAAAGTCTCTAATGGTGGCTTCAATTCGTCCGGTACACCTTCGAGAGTGATTTTATTGTTACGAGAATACTGCTCCAATATTTTTTTTAGCTCTTTTACTTCTTTCACAAGCACCTCTGCATTGTTTGTCGCTGGGACTGCAGAGGGCTTCCTTTCAACCATTGGGGCAGTTCGAGACTTTTCTTTCACTTCCGAGCGAGGATTCGGATCCACTCCAGCCACAACTTCAATCGCTTTCTTTTTAAATAGGCCCAAAAATCCGCCGGTATAAATTGTTTTTGATTGAAGAATAACTGCTTGCTTCCCTAGATCGGCTCGAATTTTCTTCATCGCTTCTTGCATGGAAGAAGCTTGATATTTTTTTACTTTCAATCAATGTTCACCACCCCAACACTTTGAACTTCAACATTCGGTTCAAGCTCATTATAAGAAAGAATCGGTAGCTGCGGAAAATACCTCTCTGACAATTGTTTCATATACATACGAATGGCTGGTGAGCAAAGAATGATTGGCGTTTGCTGCATAAATGTAACTTGTTCCACTTGCGTAGCCACCGCTTCCAGAATCCTTTGAGAATCCATCGGATCTAACGATAAAAAGTTGCCATGTTCTGTTTGTTGGATACTATCGGCGATTAACTTTTCAATTGCTCCAGACAGGGTAAGTACTTTTAAGGAGTTATCCCCCTCCAAATATTGTCTCGTAATTTGCCTAGAGAGTGCTTGACGGACATATTCCGTTAATAGATCCGTATCCGACGACATTTTCCCAAAATCAGCGAGCGTTTCAAAGATGATCGGTAAGTTTCTGATCGAGATATTTTCTTTCAATAACTTAGCCAATACCTTTTGCACTTCTCCGACAGACAGTGGGTTCGGTGTGACTTCCTCTACTAAAATTGGATAAGCTTCTTTCAAATGTTCAATCAATTGCTGTGTTTCTTGACGACCGAGCAATTCATGAGCATTTGCTTTAATCACTTCTGTCAAATGTGTTGATACGACACTTGGAGGATCTACTACCGTGTAACCCAATATTTCTGCCTGCTCTTTCATTTCTTCTGTAATCCATTTAGCTGGCAAACCGAACGATGGTTCAATCGTATCAATTCCTTCAATGGCAGCATCGTCTTCACCTGGACTCATCGCTAAATAATGATCTAGTAGCAAATCTCCTTGCGCCATAACACTACCTTTAACTTTAATCTGATACTCATTTGGTTGAAGTTGAATATTATCACGAATACGAACGACTGGGATCACTAAACCTAGTTCAATCGCAAGCTGTCGGCGAATCATTACGACTCGATCTAATAAATCTCCGCCTTGTGTAGCATCCGCTAGCGGAATCAGCCCATAGCCAAATTCAAATTCAATCGGATCAATATTTAATAAATTAACGACGCTTTCAGGGCTCTTTAACTCAGCGGTTTCAATTTCTTCTTCCGCTTCAATTAAGTCTACCTCATCCGTCTCAGGCTTTCTTTGTAGCATGAACGCTCCTATCGCTAACATGCCCGCAATCGGAATCGTTAATAGATTACTAATTGGTGTCGCAACTCCTAGTAAAAAAATCGTGCCTGCTGCGACATATAGCATAATCGGATAAGCGAGTAACTGTGACATAATGTCCTCGCCTAAATTTCCTTTAGAAGCGGCTCTTGTGACCACAATCCCTGTCGCTGTTGAAATTAATAGAGCTGGAACTTGCGAAACAATTCCATCTCCCACTGTTAATAAAGAATATCGTGTAGCTGCCTCAGCTAACGGTAAACCTTGCTGAACACTACCAATGATAATTCCAAAAATCAGGTTAATGATCACGATAATAATACCAGCGATCGCATCACCTTTGACAAACTTGGTCGCACCGTCCATGGCTCCGTAAAAATCAGCTTCACGGCTCACCTTTTCTCGGCGCTCTCTTGCTTCCTGCTCAGAAATCATTCCGGCATTTAAATCGGCATCAATACTCATTTGTTTCCCTGGCATCGCATCAAGAGTGAAGCGGGCTGCTACCTCAGACACACGCTCAGATCCTTTTGTAATAACAATAAACTGAATAATGATTAAGATTAAAAAGACAACCATCCCAACAATTACATTTCCGCCGACAACGAATGTTCCAAATGTCTCAACCACACCACCTGCCTCACCCTTGCTTAAGATTGAACGGGTGGTAGATACATTTAGTCCTAAACGGAATAAGGTTAATAATAGTAACAGCGATGGAAAAATGGAAAATTCCAATGCCTCTCGCATATTCATCGAGATGAGTAAAACTAAAAGTGCAAGAGAAATATTCATAATGATCAATACACTTAATAACCATGACGGCAATGGAATAATTAACATGGCAACGATTAAAATAACACTCAATAACACGGAGATATCTCTTGCTCGCATTTCTCTCTCTCCTAACAACAAAACTTACAATTTATTTTCATTCTGTACACATAAGCTAAAATTTCAGCAACTGCTTTAAAGAATTCTTCAGGTATCGGATCACCAATTTCAGCTTGATCATATAAAGCTCTAGCTAGCGGTCTATTTTCTATCATGGTGACTTCATTTTCACCCGCGACATACTTAATCTTTTGAGCTAAATAGTCAACTCCCTTGGCAACCACATAGGGAGCATCTAGCTTGTCTTCATCATATTTTAAGGCAATAGCGTAATGAGTAGGGTTTGTAATAACAACATCAGCTTGAGGAACCTCTTGCATCATTCTTCTCATCGCCATTTCACGTTGCCTTTGTTTAATCTGTGATTTGATCAGCGGGTCCCCTTCGATATTCTTATGTTCATCCTTAATGTCTTGTTTAGACATGCGGATGTTTTTCTCAAAATCATACTTTTGATAAAAATAATCAAGAATAGCAAGAAACAATAGGGCTAAAGAGGCAACGAGTCCCATTTTTAAAGTTAGTACACCTACTGTTTGTAACGCATCCGCGACTGATTTAAAAGACAACTTTAATACATCTTCAATGTTCGACCAAAGTACGATGAAAGTAGCTGCTCCAACAAACGAAATTTTCAACATCGACTTCAACAATTCTACAATCGCTCTTAACGAAAAAATTCGTTTAAACCCTTTAATCGGATCAATCTTTTCTAACTTTGGCTTGATCGGTTCACCCGTTAATAAAAAGCCAACTTGCATGTAATTGGCTGCTACCCCTGCGAGAAGTGCCACTAACATGACCGGACCGAGAATGTATACGAGCCGTTGCATCACTTCGAACACAATCACCTTTAAGTTCGCCTCTGTCACAGGCATTAACATATAGCTTTGCAGTGATTGCTGAAAAAACTCCAAAATATGTTTTCCCATAAAAGAAGCACCGATAAACAAAAAGCCAAAAACAGCAAGCAAGCTAATAGCCGTATTAACATCCTGACTCTTCGCAACTTGCCCTTTTTTTCGAGAATCTTGACGCTTTTTAGGAGTGGCTTTTTCAGTCTTTTCTCCGGCAAAAAACTGAAGGTCTAACTGTAACCTTTTCAAGCTAACTCCCCCCTAACAATGTCATCACATCACGCATCGTGTAAAGCATGATTTCAAATAATTGCTGTACAACTGTAAAAATGACTCCAAACACAATCATTAATACGATAAATGCCACAGCAATTTTGATCGGAAAACCGACAACAAAGATGTTGAGTTGTGGAACCGTTCT
Organism: Bacillaceae bacterium SAS-127; assembly: GCA_002261155.1. Taxonomy (GTDB): domain Bacteria; phylum Bacillota; class Bacilli; order Bacillales; family Domibacillaceae; genus Bacillus_CE. The sequence goes on from NKXN01000045.1 coordinate 117,561, forward strand.
CGCTACGATTCCGAGCGCTACATCCACTAAGAATAAACAAGCGACAACTGGCATTGCCATTTGAAAAGCAATCATAAACATCGAGTTAAACGCTCGACTAACATAGTCAACTAGTTGTCCATTTCCGAAAGAAAGACTCACTTGATCAATCGGAATAAACTGATAGCTATAGAAAATCCCATCTAAGATCAAGTGGTGCCCATTGACCGCTAGCAATAAGAGCAAGGAAAACATATACAAATATTGACCGATAAGTGGACTTTGAACACCCGTCTGTGGGTCAATCACATTCGCAATCGCAAAGCCCATTTGAAAATCGATAAAGCCTCCTGCAATTTGAATCGCAGCCAAAATCATATAAGCAACTAATCCTATTAACAAACCAACTAATGCTTCTTTAATAATTAAAATAAAATATTCACCGTTTATTTCTAGCGATGGCACATCAAGCGTATAATACATCATCCACGACAACACAAGCGCAAACCCTATTCGATGCATCGCCGGGATCGTTCGATAAGAAAACAATGGCATTGTGACAAAAAAAGCTGATACTCGTACAACTATTAATAAAAATACCGACAGTTTCGGTAATAATTCATCCATACGTCTACCCTACAAATCTCGTTAAATTCGTAAATATATCCAATGTATAAGACAGCATACGACTAAGCATCCAAGGACCGAAAAAAATTAAACCAACTAATACAGCTACAATTTTCGGGATAAACGCGAGCGTTTGCTCCTGTATTTGCGTCGTCGCCTGAAAAATACTGACGGCAAGCCCAACAACGAGGGCTAAGATAAGCAAAGGAGCACATACGATAATCGTTGTATACACTCCTTTTTCTGCTAGGGAAATAACCATTTGTGAATTCATTGTTTCCACCTACTTAAAAGCTTTGCAGCAAAGATTGAATGACTAAGTACCAACCATCCACTAGAACAAATAATAAAATTTTAAAAGGCAACGAAATCATTACTGGTGGTAGCATCATCATTCCCATCGACATTAAAATACTAGCGACGACCATATCTATAACCAGAAATGGAATAAAAACCATAAATCCAATTTGAAAGGCTGTTTTAATTTCACTAAGCGCAAAGGCTGGAACTAATGCAGTTAATGGAATATCCTCGACCGTTTTCGGTTGTTCCGCCTGGGCATAGTTTAAAAACAACTGTAAGTCTTTCTGTCTCGTATGTTCGCTCATAAATTCCTTCAACGGCAAGCTCGCCTTGTCATACGCTTCCTCAAGCTTAATTTCATCATTAAATAACGGTGTCAATGCCTCGTCATTAATTTCCTGAAATACAGGCGCCATAATAAAAAACGTTAAGAACAAAGCAAGACCAATTAACACTTGAGTTGGCGGCATTTGCTGAGTAGCAAGCGCCGATCTCACAAACGACAAAACGATAACAATGCGCGTAAAACACGTCATCAATATTAAAATACTAGGTGCTAGAGACAAGACCGTTAACAATAACAATAACTTAACAGAAGTTGTCACTTGATCAGGTGAACTATCGTTAAATAACTGGATAAACTCATTCATCTTGCCCATTCTCCTTGCTGTTCATTTTCCTGATCGCTTTCTCTCTTGAAAGTTTCATATGACTAAGCTTGTCTTCAAACACCTGTTTAAACTTCTCCGGATCTTCATCAGCGTTTGTTCGATCAGACTTCCACTTTTTCAAAACATTAGACACCATGTCTTGTGGTTGTAGCATTTGATCTACTTGATCATTGTACTGTTGTAAAAACTTCTCATATTCTTCTCGATCACTAATTTCTTTCAATAATTGAATATCCTCACCTACACCAAGTACAAGTAAGCGATCTCCTACTTTAACGATCTGTACAGAACGATTTCCTCCGAGAGGCGTGCCACCAATATGTTGGATCAACTTTGTCTTTTGATAAGAGCGACTCTTTTGATTGACAAATCGCAACAAAAAATAAATAAGCGCCACAACAAAGATTAACGCTCCGATCATTTTGACAAATTCCCAAATCGATAGTCCAACAGCTTGATCATTTTCAGTTCCGCTATTGGACTGTTGTTGCTCTTCTTTATTAACATCTTGCTGACATTTTTCAGGGTCATTAATACAATCTTTAACGTTATTGTTAAATGGCTCTGCCCAGGCAATGGAATAATTGCCTGTAAACAGAGCCATACTAAACAGTATAAGAACTATTGACTTTTTTACTTGTTTAATCAAAGGATGCACCTTCTTAAGCTTATGCTAAAGTTTTTGAAATGGCTTCAATCACTCGATCAGCTTGGAACGGTTTCACGATAAAGTCTTTCGCTCCTGCTTGAATCGCATCAATAACCATCGCTTGTTGGCCCATCGCTGAGCACATAATAATTTTTGCATTTGGATCAATTTCCTTAATTTCTTTCAATGCCGTAATACCGTCTTTTTCCGGCATTGTAATATCCATTGTAACTAAGTCCGGCTGTAATTCTTTAAATTTTTCAACTGCTTGAGCACCATCTGCTGCTTCGCCGACTACCTCGAAACCGTTTTTTGTTAAAATGTCCTTAACCATCATTCTCATAAACGCTGCATCATCTACAATTAAAATACGCTTTCCCATCATCATATCTCCCTTACTTCAAATTATTCAAACGTTCGCTCTGACTCAAAATATCTGTAATCCGAACGCCAAAGTTTTCTTCTATTACAACTACTTCGCCTTTAGCAATCAATCGACTATTGACAAGAATATCTACTGGTTCACCAGCTAATTTATCCAATTCAATAATCGAACCTGATGTTAAATCAAGGACATCCTTTACGGATCGAGTCGTTCTTCCTAATTCAACTGTCACTTGGAGCGGAATATCAAGTAACATATTTAAGTTACGAGCTTCATGCTGTTGCAATGCAGGCTGCTCAAATGTAGCAAAAGAAGCGGATTGAACATTCACATTCGGCTGCTTTAGCTTCTCTTGTATATGAAGCGGCACCGATTCTTGCGCCTGTTGAACAGGTGCGCTCGGCTGCTCTTCTTGATATTGCTCAACTGGTTTTGGCTGTTGCGGCTCCGGTGTTGGCATCACTGGAGATGCTTCTGCTGGTTCGGCAGTAGCTACCGCTTCCTCAGAGGAGTTAATCAGCTCATGTACTAAGCTTTTAGCAAAGTTTAATGGCAATAGTTGCATAATATTAGAGTCAATTAATGTACCGATCGTAAGTCGGAAAGAGATTTTAACAAGTAAGTCTAGTTCCGGAATTGTGTCAGCGCCCTCACCATGCTGTAAATCCATCAAAGCGATGGATGGAGGGGAAATATCTACTTTCTTACTAAAAATTGTAGACATCGAAGTCGCTGCCGACCCCATCATCTGATTCATTGCTTCTTGTACGGCGCTGAGTTGTATTTCTCCTAAATCTGGATTAGGAGAAGTACCATCGCCACCGAGCATTAAATCGGCAATAATCGCTGCATCTGCTTGTTTAATGACTAGCAAGTTCGCACCAGAAAAGCCTTCTGTATACTCCACTTCAATGGCTACATACGGATGTGGGAATTCATCTTTTAATTTTTTTCTTTCGATGATTGAAACAGTCGGTGTCGTGATGTCCACCTTTTGATTCAATAAACTAGAGAGAGCCGTAGCTGAACTGCCAAATGAAATATTTCCTATTTCACCTAACGTATCTTGTTCAAACGAATCCAAGTAATCTTCCACATTCGTTAACATTTCATTTGAAGCTTCATCTTCTGTATCGTCTCCTCCAGTTCCTTTCAACAAAGCATCAATTTCTTCCTGAGATAGCATATCATCACTCATCATCGTCTTCTCCCCCCTCTATATGATCAAGAATTTGTACAGCCAATTGTTTATTTACTTTACCCGGCTGTGCCGTAAACTTTGGTTTCTGACCAACCTTGACAGACAGGGGCTCATTAATACGCTGTTTCAATTCAATAACATCTCCTACTGCAAGCGTTAGGAATTCTTCTATCGAAATAGCCGAATGTCCAAGCTCTGCGACAACAGATACATCTGCTTTTTTAATACGCTTTTCAAGCTTTTCAAGTTCACCTGGTGCTCTTTCCTTTTTATCTGGATTTTGCATCCAATAATGAACAGAAAGTTTAGGAATAATCGGTTCTAATACGACGTGTGGAATACAAATATTGATCATTCCAGTCGTTTCACCGATCGTCGTGTTTAATGATATCACAACTACCGTTTCGTTAGGTGATACCATCTGCAAAAATTGAGAGTTTACTTCGAACTCAGCCATTAAAGGGTCAATATCAACAAGATTCACCCATGCTTCTCGATAGTTTTCGAAAGCTCTCTCAAACATATTCGACATAATCTTCGTTTCGATTTCCGTTAAATTATCAACTTTATTAACGCTGTCCCCTTTCCCACCTAACAATCGGTCGAGCATCGCGTACGCTATATTTGGGTTAACCTCCATTAAAATTCTTCCTTCAAGCGGAGGAACCTCAAATACATTCAAAATCGTTTGGTTAGGAATAGAGCGAATAAACTCTTCATAAGGGATTTGATCAGCTGAGACAACAGCAATTTGCACGTATGTCCGAAGCTGAGCAGAGAAAAATGTCGTCAAAATGCGAGCGAAATTATCATGCATTCTCGTTAAACTTCTAATTTGATCTTTCGAGAAACGTAACGCCCTTTTAAAATCATACACTTTGACCTTTTTCTCTGCTTCTTCTTTTTTCAACTCATCAGCGTCCATTTCGCCAGTAGATAAAGCTGACAATAAGGCATCAATCTCATTTTGAGATAATATTTCTCCCGACATGCTCTCACCTCCGTCAAATGAATTAATTATTGGATGATATAAGAGGTGATATACACTTCAAGAACCTTTCCATCCTGCATAATTTCGTTTAATTCCATTTTTAATTTTTCTGTTAGTTGTTCTTTCCCTTTACTTCCTTTTAGTTCCTCTGCCTTCATTTCAGACAACTGCTTGATAATGATATTTTTTGCTTGGAAATCACGCTTTGTCATTTCCTTCATCGCATCTTTACTATCTGTTTGGATTTTAAAAGAAATGCGAATGTAATCATCCGATGCCAAGTTCGTTGTCAATTCCGGTATATCAACCGATGATTCAATCACTTCATCGATTGTCGGTTCTTTCGCACTGCCTTCACCTGAAGATTTCAAAATAATAATGATGGCGACAGTACCTACTAATAATATAACCGTTAAGAGAACAAGCATTATGGTTAGAAGCTTATTTTTGCCTTGTACTTCTTGTGTTTCAGTCTCCATCCTGACCCTCTCCTATGTCTATTTTCCCCAAAAGATGAACACGACGATAAAACTCCTCCATCCGCTTTCTCACTTCCTCCTCCGACTCACGAACGAGAAATTTTTTTCCATTAGAAAGCGTAATTGTCGTATCTGGAAAGCTTTCCACCATCTCAATATAAATAGCATTCAATAAAAAGGATTTGCCATTCAATCTCGTCACATTGATCAATATAATTCAGGGTTGAAGCGACACTCCAACCCTGGCCCCTCCCCTATGTGTAAAAATTATCTATTATCGTTTTAAATTAACTAATTCTTGTAAAATTTCATCAGACGTCGTGATAATACGTGTGTTTGCTTGGAACCCACGCTGCGCAACGATCATTTCAGTAAACTCTTCAGAAAGATCGACGTTGGACATTTCTAGTGTACCAGGAGCGAGTGTACCAGCGCCTCCTGTTCCTGGTGCAGTAAGAGTAGCAGGTGCATCACCAGAGTTTGCAGTCGGAGTGAAGAGGTTTCCACCTATTTTTTGCAATCCATTTGGATTAACGAACTTCACAACTGCGACTGTTTGTGAAGTATCTGTAGTATTATCATCATATTTAATAGTTACTACTCCATCCTGACCAATGCTAATACTTTCGGCTTTTTTCCCATTTGTTACAGCTGGTTCTTTAAGAGTAATATTATTTCCGTCAGTGCCTTGGACAAATAATCCATCACTATTAACAAGGTTTCCCTCTTTGTCAAGATTAAAATTGCCTGCTCTTGTGTAATATGGAACACCATTATCCTCAACTACGAAAAATCCATCTCCTGTGATAGATAAGTCTAGAGCAAAGTTCGTTGTCTGAGTTGAACCTTCAGTATGTACTGTATCAATAGCACCTAACTGTACCCCTAACCCTACTTGCATAGGGTTTGTTCCCCCACGTGCCGCTCCAGGGGCAGAAGCACCTGAAAGGTTTTGACTAATCATATCTTTAAAAATCACACGTCCTTTTTTAAATCCATACGTATTGACATTCGCAATATTATTCCCAATTACATCTAGTTTCGTTTGAAAACCTTTCATTCCACTAATTCCTGAGTACATAGAGCGTAGCATAATTGAATTTCTCCTTTCGATTTTCGAAATGTTTTTTAGTTTCGTGTTTATTCAATTTTTGTTAACGCAGATGAAGAGATTTTTTCACCATTGTCTAAATGGAGCCAAATGGTGCCATCTTTAATCGATACGGATTGAACGCTTGCCGTTTGTTCAGCCCCCTCTTTTTCCCATGTCACTTTACGACCGATTAGCTGACTGGCTTCAACAAGTGAATTACCACCTAAACTAGCTCCAGCTCCGCCTTTTATTTCAGAAATGTTGCCCGGTTCTAGCTTAGTACCATCCGCCAGCGTAAACTCGACACCACCATCTTTAAACTGAACGGAAACAATTTTGCCTGTTCCTTCTGTGACAATAGGCTCAGGTTTTGTACCGTCTTCGCTAGGCTCTTTATTCTCTTCAATTTTATGCCACTTAACTTCTTTACCGACAAACGAATTATAGCTAATCATTTGCGAAGAATATTGAACTTGAGCCATTTGATTGATAGCTGCTGTCATCTGTACTTGTTGTTCAAGGGACGAGAAGGTAGCCATTTGTGCGATAAAATCTTTATCTTCCATCGGACTTAATGGGTCTTGGTTTTGCAGTTGAACCATTAGTATTTTCAGAAATTCATCTTTTCCAAGACTGCTATTTCCTGTCTTTCTTTCATTCGACTTATCGGGTAAATAGTAACTTGAATCGATTTTGGTCATACGATCGCTTAAACCTCCATATTTTCTAGTACATCTTTAAATTGCTCTACCGGTTGATCTTCAGTTTCTTCTTGTTGTTGTGACTGTTGCTGCTCACGCTTCGTCTGTTGTTCCTGCTGAGATGAACGATCAAACTTTTGAGGGTCTGCTTGGCTATGAGCTAACTCAATTTTGTCTACTGTGATATTTTGTTGATTAAAAGCTTGTTTTAAGCTATGGACATGCTGTTCAAACAAGTCCTTCACCATAGAAGTCGAAGAAAGAATCTTCGCTGTCATCACACCATTTTGCTGTAATAACTCAATTCTTAAGCTACCGAGTTGCTCCGGATAAAGCTTAATCAGCAACCGATTGCCATTTGGTGTCTTCATTAAGTTGGAATTATTAAGAATTTGTGAAAACTTTTCAATAAACTGTTCCATATTCATCGGTTTCGGGTTGGTTGGCACCATCATTGTAAAGGATTCTACTTTTGATAGTGGTTGAAAAATCGATTGAAGAACTATTCCTTCTTTAGGCATGGTTTGATTGGTTTTGGCAATAGCAGGCGGTGGTTGCTCCCCGCTTACCTGTTGATAATTTTTAAATGCCTGTTGTAAAACACCCTCTAATTTACTTGAAAGTTGTTTCAACATATTTTTTAATGCTTGTTGTTGTTCTTGAACGGTGACATTGCTATCTGCCTTTTCACCAAATAACTCCCAAATCTTTGCTGCTTGCAATAATGTATGAACTAATTTCCCCTCACCTTTAGGCCAATCGTCTGGAGGAGTCATAGTTAACAACTGGATCATATTGAGTAGTTGACTCATATCTGTTAAGCTTTCTACGCCTTTAGAAGTATTCTCGTTCATCAGTTCTTGTCCTACTTCGGCGTTTTCACTCACCCCATTGGTGAGCTGCTTCATCAGCTTCGCAATTACGCTTTGTAACTCAGTTGCATTCATTCCTAGAAAAAGAGCTACTTCTTCGAAAGACGGCATTTTCCCATCAGACATCCACTCTTTCGCTATTTTCTTCACCCCAGGAGGCATATCCGCTAACTCGTCTATGTTTTTCGCAGAGATGAGTTGTTTGATTGCTTCTAATAACTGTGATGTTGCATTGGGCATCGTTGTACTAGCTTGACTTGCTTCGGCGCTTAACATTGATTGGAATGTGGCTCCTAGTCCTGCTTGCTTAGGTAATGTAGTTTGATTTGTCTGCAAGCCCCCAAAAAATATATTTCCTACATCTATCATCTTTTTGTCACCTCTATGTATTTCTTTCTCATTGAGTGAGCATTTTTGTATATTTTGCAGCTGTTTCCGGCGGGAGCTTCTCTAAGATTTGAGCTTGTTTGTCTATGCTCATCGCTGAAATAATATTAATCGCTTCTTTATCAGATAAATTTACGATGATATTAGCGATGTTCTTCGGTGCCATTGATTCATATGTATCTATCAACGGGTTATCCTCTTTATCATCTGGTTTGTTTTTACCCTTTGGCTGACCATCTTTACTACCCTCTTGTTGTTTTTGCTGTTGTTCCAACTCAACCTCTAATCGATCTTTTTCAGTTGACAGCTTCTCAACTTCCTGTTTAGAAGCTTCGAGTTTTTTTTGTAATTTCTCAACTTCTGCTTTTTGATCTTCCACTTCTGCCTGTAATGAAACTAGCCGATTCTTCGCTATTTTCTCATCCTTCGATGCTTCACTATCAACCATCGAAGACACACCAGGAATGCTTGCACCAAGCTCCTTCGCCTTATCAAAGATATTTACACCAGCGACTGTCATAACAATGAGCGCGACTGTTATTGCAAACAGAATAGGAATCACAATAGCAAAAAGAAACCATTGTAGTTTGCCTGCTTTATTTCCTTTTTCTTGTCCCACGTTTTCTTTTTTCTTTTTTCGTGCCATAATCGCTCTCACCTAATTTCTTTGGTTCATAAATTGAATCGTTGAAATTTCATCCATTTGATGTTGTTCCATCACAAGCAAACTTGCATTAAATTTTTGAAAATCTTTTTCTTTCATTTTCTCGTATTTCTTCACTTCAATATTTCTTTCCTGTAATTGCTGTTCGCACCACTGCATTTTATTACGCGCACGAATAACAATTTGCTGTTGAAAAGAGATCGTTTGTTCAAGATTGGAAACAAATTGTTGATAATGCTGAACTTCGTATATTGAAAAACCACTAACCATCTTCGTTTCTTGATGATCGATTAATTCTTCTTTTTTCTTTAAAAGTGTATAGAGCTTTTCAGCAGCTTCCTCAAATCTCTTCATCGCTTCCATATAACTATTTTGCATTTCCTCTTTTTCTTGTTCTCTCAGCTGCAATATTTTTTCAAATTTATAGTGATAAGCTCCCATTATAACTCTCCTTTTTCAGCTAACTGAATGAGGGATTGAATGCTATTGTCTAACGTCACTTTTTCTTCCGTTTGCTGCTTTAAAAACGAGAGGATCTTCGGATAATACTCAATGGCTCGGTCAATTTCAGCAGATGACCCTTTTTTGTATGCACCGATATTGATCAAGTCTTCTGAATTCAAGTATGTACTCATCAATTCTCTTATCGTTATGGCTGCTTGTTTATGCTCTTTGGATGCTAAATGGCTCATCAATCGACTGATACTTTTTAAGACATTAATAGCTGGATATTGCCCTTTATTGGCTAGTTCTCGATCTAGGACAATATGACCATCCAAAATTCCACGAACGGCATCGGCGATCGGTTCATTCATATCATCCCCATCTACTAAGACCGTATAAAAAGCAGTAATTGTGCCATGATGATTCGTTCCTGTTCGTTCAAGCAACTTAGGCATAATCGCAAACACAGAAGGGGTATATCCTTTCGTAGCTGGAGGTTCTCCGACCGCTAAGCCTACTTCCCGTTGTGCCATGGCAACGCGAGTCACAGAGTCCATCATTAACATGACGTTTAATCCTTTATCTCGAAAATATTCAGCAATAGCTGTTGCCGTAAATGCTCCTTTAATTCTCATTAACGCAGGTTGATCAGAAGTAGCAGCGACGATGATGGAGCGAGCGCGCCCCTCAGGACCAAGATCTCTTTCAACAAATTCACGGACCTCTCTTCCGCGCTCTCCGATTAAAGCAATCACGTTAATGTCTGCATTTGTATTTCTAGCAATCATTCCGAGTAAGGTACTTTTTCCGACACCGCTTCCGGCAAATATCCCTATCCGTTGCCCTTTACCAACCGTCAATAAACTATCAATCGCCCTAACTCCCACTTCCAATTTCTCACTAATAGGTGGCCTACTTAGAGGATTGGGTGGTTTTTTTTCTGTCCCAACTGTTGTCAATGATTTCGGAAAAGTTGTCCCATCTAAAGGTTCTCCCATAGAGTCAATAACTTTTCCTATTAAAGCGGGACCTACTTTCACTTCAAGCGATCGACCTGAATTCTCAACTAAGCTTCCAGGAGAAATATCATTAATATCTCCATAAGGCATTAAAACGACCATTTCTTCTTTAAATCCGATCACTTCTGCTAGAATAAACGTCTTAGGTTTATCCTCTTTATTTGGATAAATATAACAAACATCGCCAATTGAAGCTTTTGGGCCTTGGGATTCAATCATAAGTCCTACCACTCGCTTGATCCGACCGTATCTCTTATATGTATCTAATTGTTCCAATTTTGATGACAATGCCATTATATTCACTGTTCTTCACCTTCAAGAAGTTCAAATAGTTGTGTTCTTAGCTGCCATAGTTGACTATCAATGCCTACATCAATTCTTCCTTGTTTCGTGTCGATATAGCAGCTATTTTCTTCAAGCTCTTCATTTGGATAAACGTACATAAGAGTATCGACAGGAAACATCGCTTCAAGCTCTGCCTTTTGGTCAACAACAAGCGGATAATGAACAGGATGAACATGAATTTGGATTTCTTTTTGATCATATACTTCCTTCAATGCTTGTTGTAAAACAGGAAGAAACATATCTGGTTGCTCCTGTAACACCTGTCCTAAAATTTTCTCAGCTGTTTGCATCGCTAAATGTAATATCGTCTTTTCTGCTTGTTGGACATTATTTTGATACTCTAGTTGTGAACTAGCTACCGCTTGTTTAGCTGCTTCGATTAACTGTTCATATTCGCTGTAGCCCAATTGTCGACCTTCTTGATGGCCACTTGCTACACCTTCTTCATGAGCTTTCTCTATTAACAGCTTTCTTTCTTCATTCCACGCTTGTCTTTCTTCGTTCACTTGCGCTCTAATTTCTTCGCTTTCTTCTCTAGCTTTTTGGATTATTGAATCAGCTTCTATATAAACCTTATCTAATTGCTTCTGCTTTTCTGCTTCTAATAAAGCCTTTTGATTGCTTGCTTCTTTTTTCTGTTCTTCTATCAATTCTTGCTCTGATTGAATGACTTTTATTTTGATCGTTTTTTGAGGTTCGCTTAGCATTTCTGTTCTTTGAGATTTAATCAGTCTAGACAATGATGTCATCTCCTCCGCCACGCGCGATGATAATTTCCCCAGCTTCTTCTAGTCTACGAATCGTAGCTACAATGCGGGATTGAGATTCTTCTACATCGCGGAGACGCACAGGCCCCATATATTCCATCTCTTCTTTGAACGTATCTACCATCCGTTTAGACATATTACGGAATACAACATCCTTCACTTCTTCACTAGACACCTTCAGCGAAAGCAATAGATCTTCATTCTCACAGTCACGGATAACACGCTGAATCGATCTGTTATCCAATGTAACGATATCTTCAAAGACAAACATCCGCTTCTTGATCTCTTCTGCGAGCTCTGGATCTTGAATTTCCAATGCATCCAAAATTGTTTTCTCTGTGGCTCGATCGACTCCATTTAACACTTCTACAACTGCCTCTACGCCACCTGTTTGTGTGTAATCTTGTGTGACAGTTGCGCTTAGCTTCCTCTCAAGAATCGACTCCACTTCATTAATAATTTCAGGTGATGTGCTATCCATAATCGCTATCCTTTTGGCAATATCCGCCTGCACCTCTTGAGGCAATTCAGATAGAATTTGACCTGCTTGTTGTGGATCCAAATAAGATAAAATCAATGCAATTGTTTGTGGATGTTCATTTTGAATAAAGTTCAATATTTGATTCGCATCCGCTTTCCTTGCAAAATCAAACGGTCTTACTTGCAAAGATGAGGTCAATCGATTAATAATTGCTTGCGCTTGGTCTTGACCAAGCGCTTTCTCCAACACTGTTTTCGCATAGCCAATTCCACCTTGGCTAATATAATCTTGAGCAAGGGCAATATTATGAAATTCATCAAATACTTCTTCTTTTATTTCTGATTCAACCTTTTTAACACCCGAAATTTCGAGAGTTAAACGTTCAATTTCTTCCTCAGATAAATGTTTGTAAACTGACGCCGATACGTCAGGGCCAAGAGAAATGAGAAGTATGGCTGCTTTTTGTTTACCTGTCAATTTTTTATCTCTAACGACCACTTCTAATCCCTCCTAATCCTCTGATAACCACGATCGCAACAACTTGGCGAATTCTTCTGGTTTGGCTTTTGCCATTTTCTCTAATTGTTTTCTTTTTATAGATCCTTCATCTGTTACTTCTTCAATGTCAGCAATCGATTCAAGGATCTCTAACTCTTCTAATTCTTCCTCATTCTCGTCTTCATTTCTACGAGATCGAATCATTAAGAAAACTAGTAAGCCAATGACAACTAGTAAAATCCCACCAATAACATACGCCCACCATGGTAATAACGGCTGCGTCTTCTCTTCAAAGTCAACCTTTCCATTGAATGGTTGAACAGAAACAGCGATCTTATTCTCTAAATCTTGATCGGTCAACTCCGCACCGTACCCTTTGTCAATAGATGTGCGCACGATTGTTCCGAGCATTTGCTGAATGTCATCTACTCGCTCTTGCGGAAGTGATTCTGGATCGTTAGCCTTAGGTGGTTCTACCATAACTTGGATACCTAAATCTCTTATTTTATAAGGACTTTCCGTAATCACTTTTCGAATTCGATTTACTTCATTGTTAATCGTTTCTTCTGTTCGTTCATAATCACCAGACTCACCGGCTCCTTGCATGTAAGTAGAACCGAGAGCATCAGCAGGGTCCTCTCCTTGAGGAACACCACCGGCAGCAGCTCCATTACCAGTAAATGTTTCTGTAATCCTTTGAGCGCTAATTTGAATTCCTTCCATATTGTCTTCATCCACAGGCGTAACAAGATTTTCCTCTCGTTTTTCTTGTGTAAAATCAATATCTGCTGTGACGGATGCGACCACTTTTCCTTGCCCCATTAATGTGCCAAGCATACTTTGAACTTGACGTTGAATATCACGTTCAATTTGTCTTTTCACATCCATTTGCTGAACAAGACTATTTCCAGACAATGAGCTACCATTTTGAATATCAAAGTACTCAAAGTTTTGATTCATAATGACGATGTTTTCTGTTGGTAAATTCGGCACACTTTTAGACACTAAATGATATAAAGATTTAATTTGCTTTTCATCAAATTGGTACCCTGGTTCTGTACTTAAGACGACAGAAGCAGAGGCTTTCTCTCCGTTTTCCTTGATGAATACATCTTTTTCAGGAAGGGTAATCATTACCTTTGCGTCTTTGACCCCTTCAATTCCTGTCATGAGCTGAGCTAGCTCCGTCTGCATTGCATCGAGTTTCATAATATTAAACTCGTTGTCCGTCATACCAAAACCAGCATTTTCACTAAAAAAGCCATAATCAATATTTCCTGATTTCGGAAGACCTTCAGCTGCTAAATCCACTTTTAATGTATCTACAGCTTCGTTCGGGACAAGAATTCCTGTTCCGCCTTCCGTAATCTCATATGTAACTCCTCGCCCATCTAGATTTTCTTTGATTGCTCCAATCTCAGTAGGGGAAAGATCACTATATAGTGGAACCATATCCTTTTTTGTTGCAAGAAGAACTGTTATTGTGATAGCCGCTACAAATAGCAAAAAAGCACCCATTCCGATCATCTTTTGCTTTTTTGTTCGACTGTTCCAGTACTCCTTCAAACTATTTATTTGCTGACTAAATTTATCACTCATCACAATCCCCCGGTTATTTCACTACTAATTGCAAATTTTCTCGTATACTATTACATTTGCATTCTCATGATCTCTTGATATGCTTCAACCACTTTGTTTCTTACTTCCATCGTAAATTGCATTGAGACACTCGCTTTTTGACTTGCAATAAGTACTTGATGAAGGTCGACATTTTCTCCGCGAATCAATTTATCTGTCATTTGTGTCGATTTTGTCTCTACTTTATTCAATTCATTAACTGAATCCTTCAGCATGCTAGCAAAATTCTCTTGTGCTTCACTAGGAGACACTTTTGCGCTATTTTCTATCGCATTTGTTTTTATAAACGGGGATACTCCCTGAATTGATTCGATAGCCACCTTATTCACCTCCGTTATTTACCAATTTCTAACGCTTTCATCATCATTGACTTAGATGCATTGAATACTGTTACATTTGCCTCATAAGATCGAGTTGCTGACATTAAATCCACCATTTCTCTTAACGGGTCAACATTAGGCATTTGTACATACCCTTCTTCGTTCGCATCTGGATGACTTGGGTCATACACCATTTTATATGGGGTTACATTATCATCAATGATCTTTGTCACTTTAACCCCGTCACCTACTCCGTTTGTTTGCCGACTCATCGCTTTATTTAAAAAGCTAGCAAATTGACCTTGTTTCGGTTGTAACACGACAGATTTGCGTTGATATGGTTGCCATTCCCCATCGACTAGTTTAGAACGAGTTGATTCCATATTTGCCATATTCGAGGAAACAACATCCATTCTCAGCCTTTGGGCTGTTAAGGCAGACGAAGTGATGTTCATGCTGTTGAACATGGACATATTACTTTCCTCCTTTAATTACATTTCTAAGAGAATTAAACTTCCCACCCATTCGATCAGTAAGTGCATTAAAGTAAATTTGATTGGTCGCTAAATCCGACATTTCTTTATCCACATCTACGCTATTACCATTTTGGTTATAAGAGACATTTCGTTTCGTCACAACAGCCGGATGCTGACTATTCGATTGAAATTCAAAATGACGCGAATCGGTACGATTGGCAGTTATTGCATCATTGAGTGTATTTGTAAAAATCTTCTTAAAACTAACATCTTTCGCTTTATAGTTCGGCGTGTCTGCATTAGCAATATTGTTCGATAATGTCTTTTGCTTCAACGCTGAATAATTCAACCCTTTCTCCAAAGTTACAAAAGAACCACTAAATAAATTCACTTACGATCACTCCAGCTTTAACTTTATTATTAATTTACTAACAATCCTTACTAATCGACATATACTTTTAGAATTCTGCAATTAAATATACTACAAATACATCCAATACACACTATACTTTACAAAAACTAAACATTTTTTTGTAAAGAAAGTATAAAAGAAATTAGAAATAGGTTATATGGCATAAAAAACCACTTTTTCCGAAAACGTATATCCTTATTTAATCACAAATTCCTATGAACAACAAATGATAAAAAGCACAAATTTTATAAAAATCAACAAAAACCACCTGTCGTAAACAGGCGGTTTTTGTTTTTTTATTATAGATTAGTTGGACTTCAACTTTTCTAGCTCCATTAAAAACTTATCATTTAGGACTTTTATATATGTTCCTTTCATCCCTAATGAACGAGATTCAATAACGCCAGCACTTTCTAGTTTACGAAGCGCATTAACGATAACAGAACGCGTGATCCCTACTCGATCAGCAATTTTAGATGCAACCAATAATCCTTCTTTTCCATCTAGCTCTTCAAAAATATGCTCAATCGCTTCTAGCTCACTGTAAGATAGGGAACTAATCGCCATCTGAACAACTGCTTTACTTCTTGCTTCTTCCTCAATTTCTTCTGTTTTCTCACGTAGAATTTCCATCCCAACGACCGTAGCACCATATTCCGCTAAAATAAGATCATCGTCATGGAATTGCTCCTCAAGACGAGCAAGAACCAATGTTCCTAAGCGTTCCCCAGCACCACTAATCGGTACGATTGTCGTAAAGCCGTTTTTAAATAGCTCCTTATTTTCGACAGGGAATGCCGTATATTCACTATTTACATCTAGATTAGAAGAAGTCTCTTGGATGTTAAAAAGATTGTTTGTGTACTCTTCTGGGAATTGGCGCTCAGCTAACATTTTTTTCATGCGCTCGTTCTCAATTTGTTGATTAACCCCAAACCCTAACAATTTACCACGGCGACTAACAACGAAAATATTCGCTTCAATCACTTCCGAGAGAGATTCCGCCATTTCCTTGAAATTAACTGATTTACCAGCTGCATTTTGCAGCATTTTATTAATCTTTCTCGTTTTATCTAATAAATTCATTATTAAATCCTCCTACAAATGACTGAATATTCTACAGCCGATCCTAGTATTTCGTTTTTTTAGTATATTTTTTCTTACCCGTATTATAGGTATTTTGAAACATTATAATATAAATTGACTTAAGTCTTTGTTTCGCGAAATAGCGTCTAGTTTCTCATTGACATATTGAGAGGTAATTGTGACTTTTTCCATTGTGATGTCAGGAGCTTCGAAGGATAAGTCTTCAAGTAGTTTTTCCATAATTGTATGAAGTCTACGCGCACCAATATTATCAGTATTTTGATTCACTTCAAAAGCCATTTCAGCAATTCTACGAATAGCATCGTCAGAAAATTCAATTTCTATACCTTCCGTTTCCAATAATGCCTCATATTGCTTTAATAATGCATTATCCGGTTCAACAAGGATTCGAACAAAATCTCCAACCGCTAATTTTTGTAGTTCGACTCGAATCGGGAAGCGACCTTGTAACTCTGGTATTAAATCTGATGGCTTTGACATATGAAAAGCCCCGGCCGCAATAAAAAGGATAAAGTCGGTTTTGATTGATCCATATTTCGTGACAATTGTTGACCCTTCAACAATTGGTAAAATATCTCTTTGCACTCCTTCTCGTGAAACACTTCCTGAAGAAGCAGCCGCACCTTTAGCCGCTACTTTATCAATTTCATCAATGAAAATGATCCCTGTTTGTTCCGCTCGGTTCACAGCCTCTTGCGTCACATCATCCATGTCAATCAGCTTTTGCGCTTCTTCCATCGTTAAAGCTTTCCTAGCTTCTTTCACTGCTAGTTTTCTTTTCTTTTTCTTTTTAGGGATTAAACCACCAAGTGCATCCTGCATATTCATCCCCATTTGCTCCATCCCGGAGCCTTGGAACATATCGAACATTGATGGCGGCTGTTCTTCCACTTCAATGGTTACCATTTCTTCTTCCATCTCACCACGTGCCAAGCGATCAGCAATTATTTTTCGCTGTTCACGAATCGTCATTTCTTCCATTGAATCGTCCGCACTCGTATCTACTTGATCACCATTTCCACCAAATAACATTTCAAATGGATTTTTCATCGTAGCGGTTTTCTTTTTGGAAGGCACTAGCAATTCAACTAATCGTTTATTGGCAGCTTCTTTTGCGGGCTCTTGTACAGCTTGAATCCGCTCTTCTTTCACAATTCTAACAGCTGTTTCAACTAAATCACGTACCATGGATTCCACATCGCGCCCAACATAGCCAACCTCTGTGAATTTCGTCGCTTCAACCTTTACGAAAGGGGCTCCAGCTAGCTTAGCAATTCGACGAGCAATTTCCGTTTTACCTACTCCTGTTGGACCAATCATTAATATATTTTTCGGGATGACTTCATCACGTATTTGTTCATGTAGAAAGCTACGACGATAACGATTTCTTAACGCAATAGCTACCGCCTTTTTCGCATCCTTTTGCCCTACAATATATTGATCTAAGCGTTCAACTATTTGTCTAGGTGTTAGTTGTAATGCTTTGTTCTCCATGTCTCTTCACTCCTCAGTCGAGTTCTTCCACAATGATCTGATCATTCGTATACACACATATTTCACCAGCAATTTCAAGAGCTGCTTCGGCAATCTCCTTTGCTGTTAAATGCTCACCGGAAAATTTCTTTAGCGCTCTGCCTGCCGACAAAGCATAATTACCACCAGAACCAATTGCTAATATACCATCATCAGGTTCAATCACTTCTCCTGTTCCGGAAATTAATAGTAGGTTTCGTTCATCCATCACGATCAGCATCGCTTCTAGCCTGCGCAATACTTTATCTGATCGCCACTCTTTTGCTAGTTCCACAGCTGCGCGCTGTAGATTTCCATTATATTCTTGAAGTCGATTTTCGAATAGCTCAAAAAGGGTAAAGGCATCTGCTACGGATCCAGCAAATCCGGCAAGTACTTTTCCATTAAATAGTTTTCGCACTTTGCGAGCGGTATGCTTCATGACCACAGCATTCCCAAATGTCACCTGCCCATCTCCTGACATGGCACATTCCCCTTTATGCTGTACTGCAAATATAGTCGTTGCATGAAATTGTTCCATTACTATAGACTCCTCCTTTAGGCACGCGGATGGTGTGATAAGTATGTTTTTCGCAAATGTTCTTTTGTAATATGCGTATAAATTTGAGTGGAAGACAGGTGAACATGGCCGAGTAACTCCTGCACCGTCCTCATATCCGCTCCATTGTTCAACAAATGAGTAGCAAATGTGTGCCGCAACATATGAGGATAAATCTTCCCTGTTAACGAAGCCTCACTAATAAGCTTCGTTAATATATAGCGGATTCCCCGAGGTGTCAATGGGGCTCCTCTATGATTAACAAATAAATAATCATGTTTCCTGACCGATTTCATTAACGTTTCTCTTGGTTCACCTATGTATCTTTCTAGCGCTTGATGAGCAAAGCTTCCAAAAGGTACATAACGTTGTTTTTGACCTTTTCCATGAACAAGCATGACTGACATCTCAAAATCAATATCCTTTAGTTCGATTGCTGTACATTCACTTACTCGCATCCCCGTTGCATAGAGTAGCTCTAGCAACGCCTTATTACGTATTTGCAATGCGCTTTCTCCTTCACACACAGCAAAAAGCTCCTCCATTTCTTCTTCATAAAAAAAGGAAGGTAACTTCTTTATTTCTTTTGAATGTTGAACGAGAACGAAGGGATTTTCCTTTAAGACTTTCTCTCGAACTAAATAGCGAAAAAAACTTCGCAAGCTCGAAACTTTTCTTGCAATGGACGATCTAGCCAGCTGCCTTTCATGAAGTTCCGTTAAATATAAACGAGCGTCAAAATATTCAATATGGTCTAACGCCATAATACCTTGTTCACTAGTGAACGTAAAGAATTCATCAATATCTCGTTCGTAACCATCTATTGTATAAGCAGAGTAATTTTTTTCGATTCGCAAATATTCAATAAAGCTTCGTAAATAGTTATTGAAAAGTTTCGACATCAATACACCCCATAAAGGCTACTAAATAGTATCACAACTACTGTAGCCCACGCAATAAAGTTTACAAACTTTTCACAAAAGTTTGAATTTTATCCAATGCTCGAGTGGCGTGCGCTTCATAACGCTCCTTTTTATTCCTAATCTTGACAGGAAGCTCAGGGAATAAACCAAAGTTGGCATTCATCGGTTGGAAATTCTTTTCATTAGCGGTTGTAATATAGCGAGCCATACTACCAATACTTGTTTCCGCAGGAGCAACTAATGGATCTTCACCCTTTGCTAGTTTAGCGGCGTTGATCCCAGCCATTAACCCACTAGCTGCCGATTCAACATACCCCTCAACTCCGGTCATCTGACCAGCAAATAGTAAATGTTCCTGATCTTTTAATTGATAAGTTGGTTTTAGCACTTTCGGTGAGTTAATAAATGTATTTCTGTGCATGACTCCATAACGGATAATTTCCGCTTGTTCAAGGCCTGGAATCAATCTCATCACTTCTTTTTGTGGACCCCATTTCAAATGAGTTTGAAACCCAACGATATTATACAAAGTTCCCGCTGCATCGTCTTGTCTTAACTGCACGACGGCGTATGGTCTTTTCCCTGTTTTTGGATCTTCTAAACCAACGGGCTTCATCGGTCCAAATAACATTGTTTTCTTACCGCGCTTAGCTAGCACTTCAATCGGCATACAACCTTCAAAAAATACTTCCTTTTCAAACTCTTTTAAAGGGACGGTTTCAGCTGAAATTAACGCTTCGTAAAAACGATCAAATTCTTCTTCTGTCATCGGACAGTTTAAATAAGCCGCTTCTCCTTTATCATAACGAGATTTCAAATACACCTTATTCATATCTATGCTGTCTTTTTCAATAATAGGAGCTGCTGCATCATAAAAATATAAATAATCTTGACCGGTTAATTGCTTTAACTTTTCAGATAGCGATGGACTTGTCAATGGTCCTGTCGCAATCACTGTAATCCCCTCAGGAATTTCTGTTACCTCCTCATGAAACACAGTGACATTCGGATGGTTCTTTACTCGTTCTGTCACCTTTGCGGCAAACTCATGACGATCAACAGCTAATGCTCCTCCTGCTGGTACTGCACAATCATCTGCAGCAGAAATAATAACTGAATTTAACTTTCTCATTTCTTCTTTTAGTACACCAACCGCATTTGTTAATCCATTCGCTCGCAATGAATTACTACATACTAGCTCGGCAAATTGGTCGGTATGATGAGCAGGTGTTTGCTTCACTGGACGCATTTCATATAAATGTACCTTAATGCCTCTTTCTGCTATTTGATATGCCGCTTCACTTCCCGCTAAACCAGCACCTATGACATTAACTGTTTGCTCCATATCTATTACAACCTCCTGAACAATTAGTGGTGGTACGTACAAGTATATCCCTAAAGCATTGTACAACAGACGTTCTTATAAAAAAAGCATTATATATTAAAAAACAGAAAAAAGCGGGTTTTCCCCGCTTTTATGTCTGTGGCTCCTCTTTATAATCACAACCTGTACATTGAATCTGTACACCTTTTTTCAATTTCTTTTCGACTAACAGTTGTTCACATTTCGGACATTTCCTTTCAATCGGCTTATCCCACGATAGAAAATCACATTCTGGAAAATGATCACAACCGTAAAAAATTCGTCGTTTCTTACTTTTTCTTTCTATTATATTACCCTCACTGCACTTCGGACATTTTACACCGATTTCTTTCACAATCGCTTTTGTGTTTCGGCAGTCCGGGAAATTGGAGCAAGCCATAAACTTGCCGTAGCGCCCCATTTTAAAGACCATCGGATGACCACAACTTTCACAATCTTCACCTGCTGGTTCATCTTTAATCTCTACTTGTTCCATCTCTGCTTCCGCCTTAGCTAAATGCTGTTCAAAGCCTTTGTAAAATTCATCGATCACTTGAACCCATTCTACCTGTCCGTCCTCTACACTATCAAGGTCTCTTTCCATTTTCGCCGTAAATTCTACATCGATAATATCATAGAAAAATTCAACCATTAATTCATGGACAATTCCACCTAGCTCTGTCGGAACGAAGCGTTTATTATCTAGCGATACATAGCCGCGCTTTTGAATCGTATCTAACGTCGGTGCAAAAGTGGATGGGCGACCAATGCCAAGCTCTTCAAGTGTTTTCACGAGACGGGCCTCTGTATATCTAGGCGGTGGTTGCGTAAAATGCTGCTTCGGATCAATTTCTTCAGCCTTCACTTGATCTCCCACTTCTAAGTTCGGCAATTGTTTTTCTTTCTCTTCTTGCCCATCGTCTGACCCTTCTACGTATACTTTCATAAATCCAGGGAATTTGACTTTGGAACCGGTTGCACGAAACATCACTTCCCCATTGACAACATCCGCACTGACCGTGTCCATCACGGCAGGAGCCATTTGACTAGCCAGAAACCTTTCCCAAATCAACTTGTATAAGCGAAGCTGATCTCTCGATAGAATATTTTTCAAACTGCTTGGTTCTTTTAAAACACTAGTAGGTCGAATAGCTTCATGTGCATCTTGAGCATTGGATTTCTTGTTTTCTTTCCTTGCTACTGCTTTTGTTGTGAATTCTTCACCATGAGTTGTCTTCACATAGTCGTATGCTTCCTTTTGAGCCACTTCAGAAATTCTCGTTGAGTCGGTTCTCATATACGTAATTAAACCAACTGTTCCTTCCTTTCCAAGGTCAATTCCTTCATACAATTGCTGAGCAAGCATCATCGTTTTTTTCGCTCTAAAATTCAACTTACGCGCCGCTTCCTGTTGAAGAGATGACGTAGTAAACGGCGGAGCTGGATTTCTTTTTCGCTCTTTCTTCGTTACATTCGCCAACTGAAATTCGTTGCCTTCAATCGCTGAAAGTATCGCTTTCACTTCTTCTTCCGATTTCAACGCTACTTTCTTTCCAGCTTTTCCATAGAAGGTTGCTTGGAACTCATCTTGATCTTTCAAAAACTTCGCATTAATTGTCCAATATTCCTCAGGTTGGAAGTGTTGAATTTCTTTCTCACGATCAATAATTAATCTTAATGCAACCGACTGGACTCTTCCTGCACTAAGCCCCTTCTTTACTTTCTTCCAAAAAAGCGGACTTATGTTATAACCAACAAGACGATCTAATATTCTACGTGCTTGCTGAGCATCGACAAGATCCATATTAATCGGTCTTGGATGTTTGAACGATTCTTTAATCGCATCTTTGGTGATTTCATTAAACACCACTCGACAATCGGATGTAATATCGAGATTCAAACTATGCGCTAAATGCCAAGCAATCGCTTCCCCTTCTCTGTCGGGGTCCGCTGCAAGATAAATTTTCTTCGCTTTTTTCGCTGCTGTCTTTAACTCTTTCAAAACAGGGCCTTTGCCGCGAATCGTTATATATTTCGGTTCATATTGATGGTTTATATCTACACCCATCTGACTTTTTGGCAAATCACGCACATGGCCCATGGATGCTTTCACTTTATATCTCTTCCCCAAATAACGTTCTATCGTTTTTGCTTTTGCAGGGGATTCTACTATTACTAAATAATCTGACATGCCTAAACCTCCCCTAGAGGTGAAAATAAATAGATGTAACAAACATTATTATCTGTCTTCATAAGGATTGTCAATGAATTCGTGTTTATTTTCTCTATTTCGTTTTCCCTGTATAAATATTTGATTTTCCTTATAGTTAAAATGATGATTCTTTTGCAAAATTTAATACAGATTACGAAGAATTGCAACCTTTTTTTAAAAAACTTTCCAAAAAGAATCAAAGTGAGGGGAGGTTTTGCCGAGTTTCTTCATTATATTTTCATCCATTTTTAATGATTTCATTTAAAATATCTTCACTCGTTCTTACTAATTTCGCTCCATCATTTATTAAGTCATTTGTTCCTTCTGACAAAGGGTCATTAATTTTTCCCGGGATACAAAAAACATCTCTTCCTTGTTCTAAAGCACAATATGCTGTGATTAAAGATCCACTTCTTTTCCCAGCTTGCATGACTAATGTACCGAGTGAAAGTCCGCTAATAATTCGATTTCTCGCTGGAAATTGCCATTTTTGCGGGCGGGTATTTGGAGGATATTCGGATAAGATAAGCTGAGATTTCGCCATTTCACGAGCAAATGAAATATTCTCTGCTGGATAAAGATGCTGAAATCCCCCAGCTATGACAGCGATTGTCCGACCAGATAACTTCATCGCCTCTTGATGGGCCCATATATCGATTCCTTTCGCTAGACCGCTCACGATCACACACTGATATTCGACAAGTTCCGGCATAAGCAATTGAATCGACTGTAATCCATATTCATCCGCTTTCCTAGCGCCAACAATTGCTAATTTCCGTTCAGATGATAATAAAGAAAGGTCCCCTAATGCATATAACCCCCAAGGAGGCTGCGGAAGATGCGATAAAAGTTTAGGGTATTTCTCACTATATAAAGGGATAAAGGATATTTTTTTAGATTCATACGTTTGGAGAATAGGTTCAATAGGTTGTTGAAGGTGTTGAATAAGCTGAGAGGATTGAGAATTTGAGATATTTAATAATGAAGAATAATAAGAAGATGAATAATTATACAAACCATCTAAATCCGGGTCTTTCTTTAGTAATAAATAAATCGATTTCCAACCAATCCATGGACAATGCTGCAAGTGAATAAGTTTTTTTGTGAACAGGTCCAGGATGAACTCCTCCTTTTTTAAATGATATTGTTTTCGATTATTTTCGACTTATTTCAATAAGCCAAAAAGCAACGCTATACCCTTAATAGTAGAAACAGCCTCACGTCTTATGATATGAGGCTGCGATCTACTGTCGTTATATTAAGTATGAATTAATGAGTTTTACACTCGTCATAAATACCTTTTTCTTTAATCACTTCGATTAACGTTTCACCCATAACAGATGGTGTTTCAGCTACTTTAATGCCGCATTCGTTCATTACGCGGATCTTTTCGTCAGCTGTACCTTTTCCGCCTGAGATAATCGCACCAGCGTGGCCCATGCGTTTTCCTGGAGGTGCTGTACGTCCACCGATAAAACCAACAACTGGCTTCGTCATGTTTTCTTTTACCCATAATGCTGCTTCTTCTTCAGCTGTTCCTCCGATTTCACCAATCATGATCACAGCTTTTGTTTCTGGATCTTCATTGAATGCTTTTAATACATCAATGAAATCCGTTCCGTTTACAGGGTCTCCACCGATTCCAACAGCTGTTGTTTGACCGATACCAGCTTGTGATAATTGATGAACCGCTTCATAAGTTAATGTACCAGAGCGGGAAACAACGCCAACATGACCTTTTGTATGAATGTAACCAGGCATGATCCCAATTTTACATTCGCCAGGCGTAATGACACCAGGGCAGTTTGGTCCAACTAAGCGAGTTTTCTTATCTTGCATATAGCGTTTTACTTTCACCATATCAAGAACCGGAATATGCTCTGTAATACAAATAACTAAATCAAGTTCAGCGTCTACTGCTTCAACGATCGCATCTGCAGCAAATGGAGCTGGAACGTAAATGACAGAAGCGTTTGCTCCAGTCGCTTTCACAGCATCTGCTACTGTATTGAATACAGGAACTCCTTCTACTTCTGTTCCACCTTTACCAGGCGTTACTCCACCAACGATTTGCGTGCCGTACTCAAGCATTTGCTTTGTATGGAAAAGAGCAGTAGAACCAGTAATACCTTGAACGATTACTTTCGTATCTTTATTAATAAATACACTCATGCCTATACCTGCCTTTCTATTGTCAACTCTCCGAAATTATTTGCCAACAAGCTCAACGATTTTTTGTGCGCCATCAGCCATAGACTCAGCAGCCACAATGTTGATATCAGATTCACTCAAAATTTGCTTTCCTAAGTCAACGTTCGTTCCTTCTAAACGCACCACTAATGGTACTGAAAGACCGACTTGTTTTGCCGCTTCTACGACACCAGTTGCAATGATGTCACATTTCATAATTCCACCGAAAATGTTAACGAAAATTCCTTTAACGTTTTGGTCAGAAAGAATGATTTTGAATGCTTCTGTTACCTTTTCAGCTGTTGCACCGCCCCCAACATCAAGGAAGTTAGCTGGGTCTCCACCGTAATGCTTAATGATGTCCATCGTTGCCATCGCAAGACCTGCACCATTAACCATACAACCGATGTTACCATCAAGAGAGATATAGCTTAAGTCGTATTTAGATGCTTCGATTTCTTTCGGATCTTCTTCTGCTAAATCACGGAAATCTTGAATATCTTTATGGCGGTATAATGCATTAGAATCAAAGTTCCATTTCGCATCTAACGCCATTACATTGCCGTCACCTGTAACCACTAGTGGGTTAATCTCAGCGATTGAAGCGTCCTTTTCAACAAATGCTGCGTAAAGACCCATCATGAATTTTACTGCTTTGTTCACAAGCTTCGCAGGAATGTTAATGTTAAACGCAATACGACGTGCTTGATATGGCATTAATCCTGTTACTGGATCAATTACTTCTTTGAAAATTTTCTCAGGAGTAGCTTCTGCTACTTCTTCAATTTCCGTTCCACCTTCTTCAGAAGCCATTAATACAACTTTCGAAGTCGCACGATCAAGAACAAGACCAATGTAATATTCCTTCTGGATATCACAGCCTTCTTCAATCAGTAAGCGCTTTACTTCTGTACCGTCTGGACCGTTTTGATGCGTGATAAGCGTTTTTCCTAAAATTTCTTCTGCATATGTACGCACTTCTTCAAGATTTTTTGCTACTTTTACTCCGCCCGCTTTACCGCGGCCACCTGCATGGATTTGCGCTTTAACGACGCAAATTTCTGTGCCTAATTCTTTCGCTGCTTCAACCGCTTCTTCAACAGAGAAAGCAACTTTACCGTTTGGAACGGCTACCCCGTAACTTCTGAGGATTTCCTTACCTTGATACTCATGGATATTCATACTGATCCTCCTATCAATCTCAAAAAAGTAGACTGCGCTTTCATTGTATATAAAGTCGGTATTGATGTCTACAATTTGTACATATTTTTGTTCATAGTTTCAATTTTTTATCTTTTCATATTATTCCGTTGTTTTTGAACTTTCCTATAACAATGGAATCTGAGTCACGCAGCCCTTTTTTATGTTGTCCCGGATCGCAAAGTTTACACCTGCTTTTTGTTATTTCTTCTGCTGATCTAATCGATAAATAAAGGCAAACACTTCCGCCACTGCTTGATATAGCTCCTCGGGAATCGACTCGTTAATCTCGAGCTTACCTAAAATTTCAACCAAGCTTGGGTCTTCCTGGATTGGGATATTATGTTCTTCAGCTTTTAGAAGAATGCTTTCAGCGATTTTCCCTTTTCCTTTTGCTAACAGTGTCGGAGCTTGTTGCCCCGGCTGATAAGATAAAGCAGCTGCTTGCAGTCTTTTTTCTTCTTTTTCATATTCGAATATCCACTCCTGCATAAACCTGTTCATTCATAACTTGAACGAAAGGTGGCACCCTCTTCTCCTCAGATTGTTTAAACTGCACCGTTGACAGTTGATACCCTTTCGCTTCCACTCCTGCTTTTAACACTGGTAACAACGGGGTCGCCATCGTTTGAATCCCAGGAGTATCATTGAAGATTTGCAAACTAATGATTCGGCTTTGCACTTGCATATCAATCACCGTTTCCTGTAAATGTTCAAGATTCAAGTAAAATAACACGCGGCAATAGTCCGCATCTAACTGACCGTTTTCTTTTTTTCTTCCTGACCATTGCAACGTTAAGTCTGTTTGAAATCCAAATAAATTTAAGGGAGCTTGCATAATCAGCTGCTGCAGTGGACCATTTTCAGCGGATAAAATATGTTGGGCATTTATTCGACCAATCATTTTCTCAGCGAGGTCCCTTGTCGATAATGGGATTTCCTCTCCTAGCAACTTTAATAGTTGCGTCTTCATCATTTGTTCTACATTGACATCTCCTGTTCGTTTCGCACCAAGAATCGCTTCTAAATCGATCCCTAGAGAAATAAAGGCCTCTTTCATTAAAGCATAGGCTTCTTTTCCCATCATTTGCATTTTTGCTTGATTGTCAACTGATGACTGTACTTGTTGAAACAAGGCTTCTTCTGGAGTAAGTGCTACTTGTGGTTTCGCGACAATAGTCGCCGCTTCTTGTCGAAAGTTCTGGATCATCGGCTCCTGTTCTTGATTGAAAAGTAACGCTAGCCCCTTCAACGCTTCTGACTGATTGTCATTGAATGCCATCAGTTTCGTTGCTAATTTAAAAATGGCTGGAAGTTGCTCTTGCGGCCGTTTATTTTCTTTTAAAGCCGATACGAGTAAGTCGATCTCGTCAACGACTTCCTGTGGTATAGCTGGTTGCTGTGAGACATTCAACAATGCCTGTCGTAGCCTATCAACCGCTTTATTGCTAGGCTCAGCCATCAGTTGAGTGATAGCCGCTTGTAATTGATTGACTGCTACTGGAATCGGTAACTTCTGAGCATTTCCACTCATATCAGCCACCTTTGTATCATTGGTCTTCCATTGCTGAACAACGGCTTCTAAAGCGTCTTGTATGGTCGTTGCTGAGCTAGGCATAAGCCCTAATGATTTCAATAAAAGAAAAGCTTGATTTTTCTCAGTGCTCGAATGAGTTGATTGAGCAGCCATATCGATTAAATTCGTCAATGCCTGTTGAACAGTGCGTGCTGTGACTGGTTGTTGCCACTCTTTAATAGCTTTTAATAATTGCACAACGGACTCAGGTGGATTAGAGAAAGTTTGCAAGTTCGCTACTAACTGTTCCGTCAACTTGCCAAAACTGGCTGGCGACTGCGCAGTGACTAATGCTTGAAAAATATCTTTCGTCAGCGGCAACGAACGATCAAGCATCACTTTTAGTGCTTGAACCCCTTCATTAATTCCTGATTTCGCCAACCATTCTCCTACCTTCACAACCATGTCTTTCGTCAGTGGTAAACCTTCTTTAATCATCATTTGTACAAAAGCCTTATTTTCTTTCGTCAGCGGTAGCATCAGCTGTTTTAAAATCGACTCCGCCATTTGCTGTATACCATCTCTCGGTGAGTTCGGAGCGGCCATTACCTTTAACTGAAGACCGTTCTCCAAAGAGGTTACATTAAACCAGTAACGCTCTCCGGCTTGCAACGGTGTTTCTAGCTTAGCAATTAGCTTATTAGAGCCCACCATCACCTCTGCCATATCATTAGAAAGAATCTTCACCACTTTTCCAGAAAAAATTTGCCCCTCGCTTAATTGCAAAGGCTTTTCTTTGCCCATTAGACCTTTGTTTGCTGCCATTAGCTCAATATTCAAGGTACTCCCCTCCTATTGTTTCGCCGTTTCGACCATTTCTTTCACAGGCGCAAAGCTTTTGCGATGAATCTGACTTGGTCCAAATGCTTTCAATCCTTCTAAATGTTCTTTCGTACCGTAGCCCATATTTTTTTCAAATCCATAATGTGGGTAAATTAGTGCATATTCTTTCATCAATCGATCTCTCGTTACTTTCGCCACGACGGAAGCAGCCGCAATCGAAACACTATGCATATCACCTTTAATAATGGACGTTTGACCGATCGGTATATCTAGTTTCATTGCATCGATCAACAAATGCTCCGGTGGCGTTTTCAGTGCAGAAGCAGCCATTTTCATTGCTTGTTTTGTCGCTTCATAAATGTTTAACTGATCGATATTTTCAGAGGATATAACCCCGACACCAACCTCTGCTTGTTCTATAATCACGTCATAAAACTGCTCTCTTTTTGCTTCACTTAATTTCTTCGAATCATTTAACCCTGGTAAATAAAAATTCAAAGGCAAGATAACAGCCGCAGCTACGACTGGACCCGCTAGCGGCCCTCGTCCAACTTCATCAATTCCTGCTATGCATGTCAGGCCTTGGTCGATGAGTGATTGCTCGTATTTCAGCATTTCATTATACATCAGGCGCTCTTTCTCAAGTTTCTCCTGCACTTTATACCATTGCTTGAGAGCTTGTTGAACACCTTTACGCGAATCGTTTACGAACGACTGCAACCGTGGATCGTCTTTTGATTGAATATCTTTCAATAATATTTTCACTTCAGCTACAGATAGTGCCATATCATTTTCCTCGCTTATTGATTGATTGCCCGACTACATTTTCTATTTATATCGGATGTTTAGGAATGAAATAAAGGCCCTTTTTTAAGGACCTTTAATTTTCGTTATTAGGGAATGTATAATCAGGATCGTCGAAAGTTAATCGACCTAGTTTTTCTCCACGGATATCACGGATAATGACTTCAGCCGTTTTGTCATAGTCGACTTCGAATTTATTCGCTAAACAACCTCTTAATTTTCCGATATGGTTAAAGACATCTACTACTTCCTCATAGAGTTCGTCCATTTCATATCTTTCTTGTAATCGATCAGGGTAATGCATTTCTAAAAAACGGAGAGCGAACATCGCTACATCTTGCAAATTTAAAATTGCATCTTTAATCGCACCCGTTAAGGCTAGTTTATAACCGATTTCTTGATCTTCAAACTTCGGCCATAGGATACCTGGTGTGTCTAACAACTCCATCTCTTTCCCTGCTTTAATCCATTGCTGGGCTTTTGTTACACCAGGCATATTTCCTGTTTTCGCGATATTTTTTTTCGCTAATCGATTAATCAATGTAGACTTTCCGACATTGGGAATACCGACGATCATCGCTCGAATCGCTCTCGGTCTAATGCCGCGAGCTTTCATCCGCTCAAGCTTCTCTTTTAACACTTCTTTTGCCGCTTTGCTAATCATTTGCAATCCGCTACCAACTTGTGAATTGATCGGCAAGGCTTTAATTCCTGCGTTCTCAAAATAAGTTAACCATTTAGTCGTCATTGCCGGATCCGCTAAATCTGCTTTATTGAGTAAAACTAACCGTGGCTTTTGCTGAATAATCTCATCAACCATTGGATTTCTAGATGAAAGCGGAAGCCTCGCATCTACTAACTCAAAAATAATATCTACAAGTTTTAATTTTTCAGTTACTTCTCTTCTTGCTTTTGCCATGTGGCCAGGAAACCATTGGATTGTCAAAAGCTTCACCTCCGCTCTAAGATGTGGGTTTCATTTAATCGACTAAGCGCATGCTCCCTAAAGGCCAGAAAACAACACTTGTATCTCCGACGATTTCATCCATACTTACTGTTCCAATGTGTCGTCCATCTTTACTATAGAGACGGTTGTCACCAAGAACAAAGATTTCGCCTTCTGGCACCGTTTTACGCCCTGTGATTTCTTCTAAAGTAAAATCAGGGGTGAGCGGGCCTGGCTCTTGCTGCTTGTATTCATCTAAATAAGGTTCTTCATAGTATTTACCGTTAATATATAGTTTATCGTCTTTATACTCGACCGTATCCCCCGGAAGCCCGATGACTCGTTTAATATAGTCCTTGTTTTCAGGAGCATGAAAAACCACAATATCGAATCGTTCTGGGCCACCAATTTTATTGACAATCATCCAATCCCCATTGTGCAAGGTTGGCATCATCGACTCTCCATCTACAACGATCGGTGCAATAATAAAATATCGAATGATAGCTGCAAGTCCGATTGCAATTAAAAAAGCTTTCGTCCATTCCCAAAATTCGTTTTTTTCCTTCGTCAAAATAACCACCACCTATTTTTTATATTATAATCATATCATGTGAAAACAGGGAAAGAAAAGTAATGGGATTGAAAAAGGAGCTTGTTTCCAAGCTCCTTTCGCAAACCTTATTATCGGATTTCTTTAATACGAGCAGCTTTACCACGAAGGTTACGTAAGTAGTAAAGTTTCGCACGACGAACTTTACCGCGGCGAATCACTTCGATTTGAGCGATTTTTGGCGTATGAAGTGGGAATGTACGTTCCACACCAACACCGTAAGAAATTTTGCGAACAGTGAATGTTTCGCTAATTCCGCCACCACGACGTTTGATTACTACACCTTCGAATACCTGAATACGCTCGCGAGTACCCTCGATAACTTTTACGTGTACGCGAACTGTATCTCCAGGACGGAAAGATGGTAAATCTGAACGAAGTTGTTCTTGAGTAAGTTCTTGAATTAATTTTTGCATTATATTCCTCTCCTTCTAACAGATGCTCTTATCGGCTGTATTTGCCCCAGCGGAACACCGTTTTAATGGGCTGTAGCATTCGCTACAAACCACTTGTAAATTCTATCAAAATCGAACGAATAAATCAAGATTTTTTTTGCTGATTCCATTCTTTTATCCAAGCTAATTGCTGATCTGTTAACGGGTATTTTTCCAATAAGTCTGGTCGCCGCTCCCATGTACGTCTTAGAGATTGCTGGTCGCGCCATTCATCAACGAGCCGATGATTGCCTGATAGGAGAACGTCTGGCACTTTGAATCCTCGAAAATCGGCTGGTCTTGTGTATTGAGGATGCTCAAGTAAGCCAGATGAAAAAGAGTCTAATACTGGCGAGTCCTCATTGCCTAACACGTCAGGTAGCAAGCGAACGACGCTATCAACAACGACCATCGCACCGAGCTCTCCTCCTGTTAAAACGTAATCACCGATCGAAATTTCATCGGTAACAAGCTGCTCTCGAATTCTCTCATCATATCCTTCATAGTGACCACAAATAAAAATTAAATGCTCTTCTTTAGCGAGCTCCTCCGCTTTTTGTTGCGTATATCGCTCTCCCTGCGGGCACATTAATATAATTCGAGGTTGAGAGGACGAAGCTTGCTCTTTTAAATGAGCAACCGCATCAAAAACCGGCTGTGGCTTTAATACCATCCCGGCTCCCCCACCGTACGGATAATCATCGACCGTGTGATGCTTCCCTTCAGCAAACTCACGGAAATTCACGACGTTATATTGAACTTTTCCCTTTTCAGATGCTTTTTTTAACATCGAAGAATGGAAAACACCTTCAAACATCTCCGGGAAAAGCGATAACACATCAATGTTCATCATGATAAAAGCCCTTCCATTGGCTCAATAATGATCACTTTCTCCTTTGTATCTACCTTTTTTACAATTTGTTCGATATAAGGGATATATTGATCTTTTCCTTTTTCGCCTTTAACGACCCACACATCATTGGCACCCGGTGTTAGAACCTCTTTTACTTTACCAACTTCTTCACCATCGATCGTTTGCACAGTACAACCGATGATTTCATGAAAGTAATATTCTCCTTCTGGTAACTCACCGAGCTGACTTTCTTTAATTTTTAATAAGGCACCTTTTAACGGCTCTACTTGATTAATATTGTAAAATCCTTCTAACGTCAGCAAGTCAAAGTTTTTATGTTTACGGTGAGAAGTAATAATGACAGGCTTCCCTTCTGTTTCCTCTGACATAAACAAGTAAAGAACATTGCCTACCTTATATCTTTCATCTGGAAAATCTGTTCGTGAAATCACTCTTATTTCTCCTTGGACTCCATGAGTGTTCACGATTTTCCCAACATTAAACCATTTTTCCACCTTGTGTTTCACCTCTATCGAATGTCAATGATTATGCCATCTTTAATTACGATTGTTTTCTCATTTTCGATGTCGCTCCAGCGGTCGCCCACTTGGATCTCCGTCATCGTTTGCAATTCTCGTTCCTTTAGTTCACTTCCAAGCGGTAATAGATTTAGTTGGCTTATCTGAAACTCGATATTTTGTATCTTCTCTAAACGTTTTTGCATTTCCTTTTCATATAATTCAACACTTTCTTTTCGGCTTTGTTTATACTTTTTCTCCGCCTTCTTTTGCTCAAAGCGAAGCTGTTCATATTCTCTTTGGAGCTGATTTTTTTGCTCTTCATATGAAAGGAGTAGCTGGCGCTTCATTTTTTCAGTTAATACCTGTTTTACGACTACCGTTTGTAAAATGTACATGATTGGAGCCTCCCATTCATTTTAGGGAAGAATTTATAATTATATACACAAAAAGGGAGGTTTTCTCCTCCCTAATTGATGTTTACTGCATACAGTTTGAAATTATTTACCTAATTTAGCGTTATGGAATTTTTCCATGATGCCTTCGTTAGAGAAAAGGTTACGAACCGTATCAGATGGTTTCGCACCGTCTTGAAGCCATTTAAGAGCAAGCTCTTCGTTGATTTTTACTTCAGCTGGTTGAACAACTGGGTTGTATGTTCCAAT
Source organism: Bacillaceae bacterium SAS-127 (assembly GCA_002261155.1). Lineage (GTDB taxonomy): Bacteria > Bacillota > Bacilli > Bacillales > Domibacillaceae > Bacillus_CE. The sequence goes on from NKXN01000045.1 coordinate 151,218, forward strand.
TGTTTCGATTTGACGTCCATCACGAGGAGAACGAGAATCTGCTACTACGATACGATAGAATGGGGATTTTTTTGCACCCATGCGTTTTAAACGAATTTTTACTGCCATTTTTAAAGCACCTCCGAATAGTTTTACACAAGATAGTATAATAGCAAATAACACTATTGTTTGTAAAGGGTTTTTTCTTTACATGAATGGAAATTTGAATGGCATGCCTTTTTTCTTACCTTTTTGTTGCATACCAGACATTTGTTTCATCATTTTTTTCATTTCTTCAAATTGCTTCAAGAGGCGATTGACTTCCTGAATGGATGTACCGCTACCTTTAGCAATTCGTTTTTTGCGACCTGCGCTGATGATTTCTGGATGTTGCTTTTCTTCTTTCGTCATCGAGCGGATAATCGCTTCAATATGACCAATTTGTTTCTCATCGACTTGAACATTATTCAAGCCTTTAATTTTGTTCGCTCCTGGAAGCATTTTAAGAATTTCATCTAAAGGTCCCATCGAACGAACTTGACCTAATTGATCAAGGAAGTCATCAAATGTGAACGACATCGTTCTCATTTTCTGTTCTAGCTCTTTCGCTTTCTCTTCATCGACATTGGACTGTGCTTTTTCAATTAGTGTCAGCACATCTCCCATACCAAGGATTCGAGAAGCCATCCGTTCCGGGTGGAAAGGTTCTAATGCATCTAGCTTTTCTCCCATTCCGGCAAACTTGATCGGTTTACCAGTGACGGCACGAATGGACAAAGCAGCCCCTCCGCGTGTATCACCGTCAAGCTTTGTTAAAACAACACCTGTTACTCCTAGTTGATCGTTAAAGCTTTGAGCTACAGTAACAGCATCTTGACCTGTCATTGCATCAACGACAAGGAAGATTTCATCAGGGTTCGTTAGCTCTTTAATTTGTTTTAGTTCATCCATTAAGTTCTCATCAACATGAAGACGTCCAGCAGTATCAATCAAAACATAGTCATGATGATCAGCTTTTGCTTTTTCAATTGCTTGTTTAGCAATTTCCACAGGATTCACTTGATCGCCTAATGAGAACACAGGCATATTTAATTGCTTCCCAAGAGTCTCCAACTGCTTAATGGCAGCTGGTCGATAAATATCGGCAGCAACTAATAGCGGTTTGCGATTATAGCGTTTACGAAGCAAATTCGCCAGTTTTCCTGTCGTCGTTGTTTTACCAGCACCTTGCAAACCAACCATCATAATGACTGTTGGAGGGCGCTTAGCTACCGCAATTTGACTTTGCTCTCCCCCCATCAACTCTGTCAATTCTTCCTTAACTACTTTAATGACTTGCTGTCCGGGAGTTAAGCTTTTCATGACTTCTTGACCGACGGAGCGCTCACTAACTTTTTTCACAAAATCCTTAACAACTTTGAAGTTAACATCCGCTTCTAAAAGGGCAAGACGCACTTCACGCATCATTTCCTTTACATCTGCTTCTGTTACTTTTCCTTTGCCTCGGATTTTTTGCATCGTATTTTGCAGTCGGTCGGCTAATCCTTCAAATGCCATCTATGCCGCCTCCTAATCTAACTTCTCCAGCGCTTCAACGATCGACCATTGTTCATCAGAAGTCATTTCTTTCAACTTCTGCAACAGCTTCGTGCGCTCTTGAAATTTTTTAAATAAAAACAATTTACTTTCATATTCCTCTAGCATCGATTCCGTGCGTTTAATATTATCATAAACCGCTTGGCGGCTCACCCCATACTCTTCCGCAATTTCACCGAGAGAGAAATCATCCAAATAATAGAGGGACATATAGCTACGTTGCTTTTCAGTTAACAACGATTGATAAAAATCATACAAATAATTCATTCTCGTCGTCTTCTCAAGCACACAAAGCCCTCCTTTGTTAAGTCAAAAACCTTTACACTCGACTATTTTACCCACAAACAAAACCAATGTCAAGAAAAAAACTTTACAACACCGAAAAGCGGAAGGAAAGTACTTATTCCTCTTCTTTCTCCATCTTCAAGCCTGAAAATAATCCATAAACATATTTTTCAGCATCGAACGGTTGAAGGTCGTCCACTTTCTCTCCTAAGCCAACGAATTTCACTGGAATGTCTAATTCTTTTCGAATCGCAAGAACAATTCCACCTTTTGCTGTTCCATCTAGCTTTGTTAATACGATACCAGATACGTCCGTTGCTTCTTTAAATGTTTTCGCTTGAACCATTGCATTTTGTCCCGTCGTTGCATCGAGTACAATCAATACCTCATGTGGGGCTCCCGGAATTTCACGTTCAATGACTCGCTTCACTTTTTCTAACTCGTTCATTAAGTTGACTTTATTTTGTAGACGTCCTGCGGTATCACAAAGTAAAATATCTACATTTCTAGACTTAGCTGCGCGAACAGCATCATACATTACAGCTGCTGGGTCTGAACCTTCTCCTTGTTTAATGACGTCAACACCCGTTCTTTCGCCCCATACTTCTAATTGATCAATCGCTCCGGCACGGAATGTATCGCCAGCAGCAAGAAGAACTTTTTTGCCTTCCGATTTGTACTTATGAGCAAGCTTCCCAATCGTTGTTGTTTTCCCTACACCATTCACACCAACGAATAAAATAACTGTTAAATCATTCTCTTGAATGTTCACCTCATTTAGTGTATCTTCACCCGCTTGATAAATCTCTACTAATTTCTCTGTAATAATATCTTGAACTTCCGCTGGGTCTTGCGTATTGCGACGTTTCACTTCAAATTTAAGCTGTTCTACTAGTTCCATTACGATTTCAAAGCCAACATCTGCCCCAATTAAAATCTCTTCTAATTCCTCAAAGAAGTCTTCATCAATTTTGCGATAGCGAGCCACTAAATCATTCACTTTATTGGAAAAATTATCTCGCGTTTTCGTCAATCCCGACTTAAATTTTTCGGTTGCTTGATCAGTTGTAGCTGTAAATTTCTCTTTTAACTTTTTAAAGAAACTCATTTCACGATTTCCTCCTTTATTTGTGGTGTGTCTTCCATTCGAACAGATACTAATCGAGATACACCTGACTCCTCCATTGTCACTCCATATAACACGTCCGCTTCTTCCATCGTACCCTTGCGGTGGGTAATGACAATGAATTGTGTTTCTTCACTAAACTGCTTTAAATATTTACTAAAACGATGAACGTTTGCCTCGTCTAATGCTGCTTCAACCTCATCAAGCACACAAAACGGAACGGGACGCACTTTTAAAATAGAGAATAATAAAGCGATTGCTGTAAGCGCTCGTTCCCCACCAGATAATAAGCTTAAGTTTTGCAGTTTTTTACCTGGAGGCTGCGCAACAATATCAACTCCTGTATTCAATAAATCATTCGGCTCTGTCAGCTTTAATTCAGCTCTCCCTCCGCCAAATAGCGCCTGAAATACCGGTAAAAAATGCGAGCTGATCGCTTGAAATGTTTCTTTAAACCTTTTCGTCATTTCTACGTCCATTTCTTCAATCACTTGAACGAGTGTATCTTTCGCTTCTTGTAAATCCACCCGCTGTTCCTCAAGAAACGTATATCGCTCATATACGCGCTCATATTCATCAATAGCGCCGATATTGACATTGCCAAGCTCTTCAATCGACAGCTTAATCAATTTCACTTTTTTGCGGACTTCCTCTATAGAAAACGGCAATGGATACGTTTCTTTAGCGTAATCGTAAGACATCGAATAATCTTTACGCAATTGCTCTAAGCGATTTTCCATTTCGACATCAAGACGATTGATTTTTACTTCCTCATCTTGAATCGCTTCGCTCATCGCTTTATGGAGTCTTCTAAGCTCTTTTAATTCTAATTCTTCATCTTCTAGTTTTTGTTGTTTCTCTAAACGTTCTTCTCTACGCAAAGAAATTAACTTAACGGTTTGTTCTTTATCTTTTTGCTTGATGTGTGCCGCTTGTTCAAGCTCTTCTTCCCCTTGATGACTAGAAGACATTTCGCTTTTCAGCCAATGGAGCTCTTCTTGCCATTGTTGATATTTCTTTGTCGCCTCGTCTAAGTCTCTTTGCACTTGTGCTAACCGAGTTTGACCTGTCCTTAACTGTTCTTTCTTGACAGCAAACATCGATTTCATGTCACTAATCGACTGCATTAAAGACTCTTTTAATGAGCTTTCTTTTTGCTTCTTCTCTGTCAAGCTTGTAATTTCAATATTTAGTGCCTCTATTTCTTTTTGTTTAATCACCAATTGTTCTTCCACTGATTGATAGCGATTGGCTAGTTGTTCTTTTTCTTCTTGAAATTCTTTTTTCTCCATATCATATAACGATAAACGGTCGTTAATCGTTTGATAAGAGAACTGCCATTCAAGCAACTCATTTTTCCATTGCTGTTCTGCCACTCGCAATTGCTCGCCTTTTGCACGCATTTCCTCTAATAGAATTTCGTTTTTGGCGATCGTCTCTTTTAATTTCTTTACTTCCCGCTCAACCTTGGCTGTTTTTTCTTCCATAGAAGCAAGCTTCGTCTTTAAATCTTCTAATTCGTTTTTACGAGTGAGTAACGAGCTTATTTTTTGTTGAATGGCCCCACCAGTCATCGAACCGCCTGGATTGACGACATCCCCCTCTAAAGTGACAATACGATAACGATAACCGAGCATCTTAGCAAGTTCATTTGCAGCTGTTAAGTCCTTCGAAATAATAACAAGACCTAGCATACTTGTAATGGCTCGTTTGTATCGTTCATCATATTGGATTAAGTCGGAAGCAATCCCGATAAAACGAGGGTCCGTTTGCAACTGAGCGAGAGTCGCTGCCGGAAATATCTTTTCTTTCATTGCCGTTAAAGGTAAGAAAGTCGCACGGCCATAACGATTCTTTTTTAAATAAGCAATCGCTGCCCGAGCAGACACTTCATCTTTCGTAATAATATGCTGCATACTATTACCAAGGGCGATTTCAATGGCTGTTTCATACTGTTTTGGCACGTCAATCACTTCAGCTATTGCCCCTTCAACCCCTGAGAGTGTATGGCTTCTAGCTTTTAATATTTCTTTGACTCCTTGAAAAAAGCCGGAGTAATCCTCTTCTAACGATTCAAGCATCTCTTTTCTTGACTTAGCATCTTGCAAAATTTTATAAGCTTGATATAAGTTCGATTCTTGCTTTGTATATTTCAACTTCAGTGCTTCTAACGTTTGTTGCCCACTGCGAAATGCTTCTACATGTAAAGTAAGCTCTCTTTGAGCATTAGCTAATTTTTCTTCAATTTGTTGTTTGTTCGTTTCAATTTGTTGTCTTTCAAGTACTTGCTTCTCATTTTCCGCATCAATTCTTGAGCGACGGCGAGTCAACTGTTCTATTTGTTGCGTTAAATTGTTCAGCTCATTTTTAGCGGATGCCTGCTCATTTAACCCTTCGATGTAGTCTGCTTTTAATGACTCGATCTCTGCTTCTAAATCTTTCGACAAGGTTTGCATTTCTTGTTGCTTTTCGTTGAGTTGACAACGTAATTGTTCCTCTTCTAGCTGATCTGCTTCGACTTTTTGTGTCAGTTCTTCAGCAAGCTGTGAAAGCTCAGCTAGCTTCGCTTTCGTTTCTTTCATATAATCAGCTAGCTGCCCTTCATTTTGAACCGCATTTTTCTTGCGTTCTTTCAATACTTGCTTGCGGCCTTCTAGCTTTTCAAGTTCCTCACTAGCCGCCAATAAAACATTTTGCAAATCATTGACCGATTCATCGATCGCTGTAATTTGATCACGTAACGCAGCTGTTACAGCTTCGTTCTTTTGCAAATTAGCAGCTAGCTGCATTTCTTGCTGTTGATGTGATGAAAAGCTTTCCTTTAGCTTTTGCCACTCTGCATGGAGTTGATCAATCTCATAAACGATGGAGGCAATATCATAGGATGTTAGCTCCTCCTTCTTTTCGAGATAATCTTTCGCCATGGAAGCTTGAATTCGCAACGGTTCTACTTGACTTTCAAGCTCGTATAAAATATCTTGGACGCGATTTAAATTCTCCTGCGTTTCAGTCAGCTTTTGCTCCGCTTTTCGCTTACGCACTTTATATTTCAGTACTCCAGCTGCTTCTTCAAAAATCGCCCGACGATCTTCTGGCTTGCTATTTAATATTTCTTCTACTTTTCCTTGTCCGATGATCGAGAAAGCTTCTTTTCCAAGACCTGAGTCCATAAATAATTCGACAATGTCTTTTAAGCGGCAGGACTGCTTATTAATGAAATATTCACTATCTCCTGACCGATACACTCTTCTTGTCACATTGACTTCATTATATTCAATTGGGAGTATTTGCTTTTCATTATTTAAAGTTAACGTCACCTCGGCAAAATTGAGCGCCTTTCGAGTATCACTACCTGCGAAAATAACATCCTCCATTTTTCCGCCGCGTAAACTTTTGGCCGACTGTTCTCCTAATACCCAGCGAATACCATCTGTAATGTTACTTTTTCCAGATCCATTTGGGCCCACTACTGCTGTGACCCCATCGACAAAATCGACAGAAATTCGTTCGGCAAAAGACTTAAAGCCTAAGATCTCTAATCTTTTCAGGAACATATGTCTTTCCTACCTTCTATTCTTTATGTTGCAACGCTGCTAAAGCTATTTGAGCAGCATATTGTTCCGCTTCTTTCTTTGATTTTCCCTGTCCACTTCCAAGCACTTCATCATTAAACACAACTTGAGCAACAAACTCCTTGCTATGTGCAGGTCCTTTTTCTTCAAGAATTCGATATTCAAGCTGACCTTTCGCATGCCGCTGCACATACTCCTGCAACTGACTTTTGTAATCCATCATATGAGAAAAAGCACCGGAATTGATTTTCGGAAAAACGACGGCCTCTAAGAATGAAAGAACTTTCTCCATTCCTTGATCTAAATATAGCGCACCAACGAACGCTTCAAACACATCTGCTAAAAGGGCAGGTCTCATACGACCACCTGTCATTTCCTCTCCCTTTCCAAGCAACACCACTTCGCCAAACTGCAACTCATTAGCAAATGTCACAAGAGAAGGTTCACAAACGATGGCCGCTCTTAATTTCGTTAAATCGCCTTCTGACAATAACGAATATTTTTTAAATAAAAATTGAGAAACGGTTAACTCTAACACCGCGTCTCCTAAAAATTCTAACCGCTCATTATCTTCGTATGGTTTTTTCCGATGCTCATTCACATAGGATGAATGGGTAAATGCTTGCTTTAATAAGCTTTCATCATGAAATTGAATACCTAGTTTTTGCTGCAATCGTTTAAAGGATTCGTCTTTTCTATGTGATGGTTTTCGATATTCTTTATTTGCTTTCCTCATGGGACTTCCCTCGCTATATAACAAATTTACACTCAAAGACAGTTTAGTCGAAAATGAAAAAAATCGCAAAAGAAGAAAGCTCCGTTTAGATAACGGAGCCTACATCTTTTGAATGACTTAGTTTTTGCTGTTTATGTAATTCACAGCGTCACCCACTGTCGCAATTTTCTCTGCATCATCATCAGAAATTTCCATATCGAACTCATCTTCTAATTCCATTACAAGCTCAACTACATCTAAAGAATCTGCACCAAGATCTTCCTTGAAAGAAGCTTCTAATTTCACTTGAGATTCTTCTACTCCAAGACGATCTACGATAATTTTCGTTACACGCTCTAATACGTCTGCCATACTCGTTCACCTCCCCTCAAGTCATTATAGACGAATTCACGTAAAGATTAAATAAAATTTCTCTTACATGACCATGCCGCCATCAATTTGTAATGTTTGGCCCGTCATATACTTTGAATCTTCCGATGCTAAAAAGACAACTGTTTTTGCAATATCTGCTGGTTCCCCAAAGCGAGCAAGCGGGATTTGGTTCAGCATCGCTTGCTTCGCCTCTTCAGGCAAAGCATCGGTCATATCTGTCGTAATAAAGCCTGGTGCGACCGCATTGACCGTAATACCTCTTGAAGCTAATTCTTTAGCTGTCGTTTTCGTTAAGCCAATGACACCCGCTTTAGCCGCTACATAATTCGCTTGTCCCGCGTTTCCGCTGACTCCTACGATCGAAGCGATGTTCACGATACGACCGCTTCTTTGCTTCATCATCGGGCGAGTGACAGCTTTTGTGCAAAGGAACACTCCTTTGAGATTAATATCGATAACGTCATCCCACTCCTGCTCTTTCATGCGCATAAGCAAGTTATCTCTCGTGATACCGGCATTATTGATCAGAATATCTATTTTCCCAAATATTTCGAGTGTTTCATTGACCATTTCTTGCACAGATTCAGCATTTGACACGTTGCATTGAACTGCCACTGCTTGACGACCAAGCGCTTTAATTTCCTCTACCACTTCATTCGCTTTCGCTTCACTACCGGAATAGTTCACAACTACGTCCGCTCCTTGACGAGCAAGTTCAAGAGCAATTTCTTGACCAATGCCGCGAGAAGCACCTGTTACTAAAGCTGATTTTCCTACTAACTTCATTGAGAGGCCTCCTTTAATTGTGCTGCTACTATCTGAATCGACTCTTCATCTTGAACCGCAAACGTGCGCACTTGGCGATTAATTTTTTTAATCAGACCAGAAAGCACTTTCCCTGGACCAATTTCGATAAATGTATCTACACCTTCTGCAATTAACGCTTCTACACTATCTTCCCACAAAACAGGAGAATACAGCTGCTGCAGTAGCTTCTGCTTAATTTCATCTGCCTGTTGAACGACTTTCGCATCGACATTCGCCATCACAGGTACTCGGCTATCGGATAGCTCAATTTCATTTAACACTTCCTCAAGCTGCTGCGTTGCTGGCTTCATTAAAGAGGAATGGAACGGCCCGCTCACATTTAACGGTAAAACACGCTTCGCTCCTTTTTCTTTCGCTAACTCAGAAGCTTGTTCCACTCCCGTTTTTGTTCCAGAGATGACAATCTGACCAGGGCAATTTAAATTAGCAAGGCCAACCGCATGTCCATTAGCTGTTACTTCATCTACTACTTGCTGTAACAAACTTCTCTCCATCCCTAATACAGCCGCCATCGTTCCTTCCCCCGCTGGTACAGCCTGTTCCATAAATTGACCGCGCTTATGAACGGCATACACGGCATCTTCAAACGATAAAGCACCAGCTGCTGTTAAAGCCGTATACTCGCCTAAGCTATGTCCTGCCACATAATCAGGAACAATTTCTTCTTTAGCAAAGCGCTGTAACACCGCCATACTAGTAGCTAATAAAGCTGGCTGGGCATTCATCGTTAACGTTAATTTTTCTTGAGGACCATGAAAGATAATGTCGCTTAAGGAGAAGCCTAGTCTCTCGTCTGCCTTCACAAATAATTGTCGAATATCTTCATGTTGATCCGCTAGTGATTGCCCCATACCGACCACTTGTGATCCTTGACCTGGAAATACAAATGCTATTTTCCCCATCTTGTTACCCCCTTATTTTTCATCATCTATTAAAAGGTTCGCCGCCTCTTGAATCTTCGCTGGTACGTTTGCTTGCGCCATCGTATGTGCTTGCTTTAACGCGTTATAAAACGCATTCGCATTCGATGAACCATGAGCTTTAATGACCGGCGCTTTTAAACCAAACAATCCAGCACCGCCATACTCTGTGTAGTCCATTTTATTTTTCAACCCATATAGCTCAGATTTCAGTAAGCCCGCACCGATCTTTGCTTTTAATGAAGAGGTTAAAGAAGACTTTAACATTGAGAAAATCGAAATCGCTGTCCCTTCTAACGTTTTAAGAACCATATTACCGGTAAAACCATCTGTAACGACGACATCAGCTACACCATTCAATAAATCTCTAGATTCTACATTGCCGATAAAATGAATATTCGTTTGCTGTTTTAGCAACCCGAATGCTTCCTTCGTTAATTCATTCCCTTTTTTCTCTTCGGTACCGATATTTAAAAGCCCAACTCTAGGCTTTTCAATTCCTCTTACTTTTTCAGCATAAATTGAACCCATAAGCGCATATTGCACTAAATGTTCCGGTTTCGCATCCGAGTTGGCTCCAAGGTCTAGCATCACAAAGCCACGACCATCAATCGTTGGTAAAGTCGGTGCTAAGGCAGGACGCTGAATACCCTCAATTCGCCCGACGATAAATAAACCAGCCGCCATCAATGCTCCCGTGTTCCCTGCTGATACGCAAGCAGCTGCCTCGCCATCCGCAACAGCTTGAGCCATCATCACCATGGATGCTTTCTTTTTGCGACGTACAGCGCGAACGGGTTCATCCGTTCCCGCAATGACTTCCTCGGAATGAATAATGGTGGCGCGACTCGTTGGAGTTAAGAGCGGCTTTATTTTCTCTTCATCACCAAAAATCAACACTTCGAGATCTTGGAGTTCTTCTAACGCTCGATTCGTTCCTAAAATAATCTCCTTTGGCGCATGATCTCCGCCCATCGCATCTACCGCTATTTTCATTTTGTTTCATCCTTTGCTCATATATTGGAACGATACATCATGAAATCGCCTTGAAACACTAATTCATGACCAACATAACTATGTACTTCAACGATCGTTCTTTCCTTTTCTACATTCACATCGATCACTTTCGCTTTTGCTACCACTCGTTCACCTTCACGAACGGAACGTTTAAAATGAATATTCGCTTTTGCTGTCAAGGCGAGTTCATCGTTAATGACCGCTACAGCGAGCGAGTTAGCTTGCGCAAACAAATGATGTCCCCGTGCAATGCCATTCCTCGTAAAAACATGCTCCTTCTGCACATCAAAAATGGAGATGGCGCTTTTATCTAATTCAATATCAATCACATCACCGATTACTTCCTCGATTGGCAATGAGCGAACTTCATCAGCTAATTGTTTTTCTGCTACATGTTTAATTCTTTCACGCAATTCTGGTATCGATAACTCCATTCGATCTAGACGGATCGTTTGCACACTCACTCTAAAGCGATCTGCCAGCTCCTCATCTGTGATAAATGGGTTATCGGTAATTGTTTCTTGTAATTGTGCTTGTCTCTCTTTTTTTGAACGTCTCATTAATATTAACACCATCCGATATTAGGACTAGGTACTAACAGTAGTATAAAAGCAAAAAAAACAGAATGCAAGGAAAATCTTGCATTCACAATTAATCTAGCTTTTCTCCTGACAGAACACCGGATTGATGAAGCGACTCCCGAAGCGTAGCAAACTCTTCCTTCTGCCAAAATTCTTCCGATTCGATTAACGTTTTTGCATCTTCTCTAGCGACCTCAAGCGTACGATAATCATGCACCATATCAGCGACTTTAAATTCTGGCAAGCCGCTTTGTTTTTTCCCGAAGAAATCTCCTGGTCCGCGAAGTTCTAGATCTTTTTCACTTAATACAAACCCATCATTCGTTTCCGTCATAATCTTCATACGCTCTTGACCGACTTCTGTTTTCGGGTTAGCGAGTAAAATACAGTAGGATTGCTCACTCCCCCGCCCGACACGACCTCGGAGCTGATGTAGCTGCGATAGTCCAAACCTCTCTGCATCATAAATGACCATCATCGTAGCATTAGGTACATTAACACCTACCTCTACGACTGTTGTCGAAACGAGCACTTGAATCTGATTGTCTGAAAAAGCTTTCATCACCTGATCTTTTTCTTCAGCAGGCAGTCGACCATGCATTAAACCGACTTGAAAACGGTCATGAAAATAATGAACGAGCTGCGAGTGAACATCTAAAGCGTTCTGAAGATCCATTTTCTCTGACTCTTCAATTAACGGACAGATCACATAGGCTTGTCGACCTTTTACTAATTCTTTTTCCATAAAGCCCAGTACACGATCGAGCATTTCTTCTTTCGCCCAATACGTTTCAATCGCTTTTCGCCCTGCAGGCATTTCATCAATAATCGACACATCCATCTCGCCAAAAACAGTGATAGCAAGCGTTCTAGGAATCGGAGTAGCCGTCATAAATAACACATCTGGGCTCTCTCCTTTTTCTCTTAACACTCTCCTCTGATTCACACCGAAGCGATGCTGCTCATCGGTAATGACAAGTCCAAGGCGACGAAAGTGAACATCATCTTGAATTAATGCATGCGTACCAACAACAATATCAATTTCTCCTGCTTCTAGTCTAGCTAATAGCTCTTTTCTACGCTTTCCTTTCACTGAGCTCGTTAAAAGAGCAAGAGAAAGGCCCATTGGCTCGAACATTTCACTTAAAGAGTCAGCATGTTGTTCCGCCAATATTTCCGTCGGCACCATTAACGCCCCTTGGTATCCCGCCGTTACACTTGCATATAAAGCAACGGCTGCCACTGCGGTCTTTCCGCTACCTACATCCCCTTGAAGAAGACGATTCATCCGATAAGGAGATTTCAAATCGGCACAAATATCATTGATCACTCGTTTTTGAGCATTCGTCATTGTAAACGGCAACGAATCAATAAATTGCTTTAACTGATGGACGTCATAGTTTTGCTTCATGCCGTTCGAGTGCTCCCTTTCAAACTTGCGAAGAGTCTGCATTTTCAATTGAAAGGCTAAAAACTCCTCATAAACAAACCTCCGTCTAGCTTGCTTCATCTCTTCTCCATTTGCCGGAAAATGGAGCGCACGTAGAGCCTCGTGAGCAGGTAATAGTTTGTATTGATGTAAAAAACGAATCGGCAACGTTTCTTCAATTATCTCTCCATATTGCGACAACGCCAGGCCGATATATTTACGAAATAACTTAGGGGACACAATCCCTTTCAGCGAATACACCGCTTCAAAGTCACCCTGCCTTTGATGAGGTCCGAGGTCTAACTGCTGAGCGGTGATCGTTTGCCGATTTTTATCCCACTTTCCTGTAATGGTTACCGTCTCATTAATGTTTATTTTATTTTTTAAATACGGCTGATTAAAAAAGACAACGGTGACTAAATAGCGGCCCACGAGTAATTTAAATGTTAAACGTGATTTTTTCTTCGAATAAAACATCAGTGACGGGACGCTATGAACTTTTCCTTCTACTGTCACACGTTCATCATGAGCCACTTCCGCTAAATCCTTTAAACGATAATCTTCATAGCGGTAAGGAAAGTAATACAATAAATCATGAATCGTGTCTATGCCTAACTCTTTTAAAGAGGCGGCTGTTTCCTTACCCACCCCTTTTAAACCACTCGTTTGTTGTAACAAAGGAGAATCATTGACTTGTATTTCGGGTTGTCGATCCATAAATTTGCTCCTCCAACTTACGCCCGGTCGGTGTTGCAGCTAATCCTCCACCTGCTGTTTCTCTTAAAGCAGTAGGCATCGTTTGCCCAATTTTGTACATAGCGTCAATGACTTCATCGCATGGGATTCGACTCGTCACGCCAGCAAGAGCCATGTCAGCGGCGACAAGAGCATTAGCGGCTCCCATGGCATTTCTTTTCACACAAGGAACTTCCACTAACCCAGCCACAGGATCACAAACAAGTCCGAGCATATTTTTCAACGTAATTGCCATTGCCTCTGCGCTTTGCGCAGGAGTCCCACCAGCCATCTCTACAATAGCGGCCGCGGCCATTCCAGATGCAGACCCCACCTCCGCTTGGCAGCCGCCCGCCGCTCCAGAAATGGAAGCATTATTGGCAACAATAAATCCAAAGGCGCCGGCTGTAAACAAAAAGCGAACCTTCTCTTCCTTTGAAGGATTGAGCTTGTCTTGAACTGCGAACAAAGTACCCGGAACGACACCCGCACTGCCGGCTGTTGGAGTTGCACATATCGTTCCCATGGCGGCGTTCACTTCGTTTGTCGCAACTGCTTTACTGACAGCGTCTAATAATAGTGGTCCTGATAATGTCTGACCTTTAGCAATATAGTCTTGCAGTAAAACAGCGTCTCCACCTGTTAATCCAGAAAGAGACTTCACACCACTTAGTCCTCTTTGTACTGCTTGCTCCATCACATCTAAATTTCTTTCCATCAAAGATACGACTTCATCAAATGCTTTACCGGTAATGGTCATTTCTTGTTCGATCATAATATCTGAAATCTTTTTCTGTTGCTCATTGGCCATATGGACGAGTTCTGCTGCAGATTTAAACATTTTGTTCCCTCCTGTTCTTCTAGTGATGATGTCCGTAAACCTTGTCGGCTTTCCTGTTCCATTTAACTAATCCGCAATTCGTGCGACTTGAATGACATTAGGCAAATGCTCGATTGCTTGAATCACATCATCATCGATGATCTGATCAACTTCTATAATCATCAATGCCATTTCACCCTTCGCTTTACGAGAAACCTCCATGTGACCAATGTTAATTTCATGTTTAGCTAGCTCATTGGAAACCGTCGCAATCGCGCCAAAACGGTCATTATGAACAACTAAGATCGCCGGGTGCTCACCAGAAAGCTTTAACTCAAATCCGTTTAGTTCCGTCACTTCAATTTTGCCACCGCCGATGGAAATACCGACAAGCTCCATTTCACCTGCTTCATCACCAATGCGCACTTTTGCTGTATTTGGATGAGTAGGAACAGCCATTTCTTCAATAAATTGAATGGTTATCCCTTTACTCTCCGCAATCTTTATCGCATCGATAATTCGTTCATCAAATGTATCAAAATCGAGCAGCCCACCAATAATAGCGACATCTGTTGCATGCCCTTTATATGTTTGTGCGAAAGAGCCATAAAAAGAAACAACCGCCCACTTCGGTTCTCTCCCAAATAAAGTTCTAGCTAAACGACCAATTTTCGCTGCACCAGCTGTATGTGAGCTGGAAGGGCCAATCATAATTGGGCCAATAATATCAAACACACTTTTGTACTTCATGATGCCGCCCCCTCTAGTCATTAGATTGCTTTACATGCGTTAATAACTATATTTTATTATACGTAAGAAAAAAATGCACAAATAAAAAAGAAGAGGAATCCCCCTTCTTTTTTATTCAACTGAGAAAATGAAAGAATACAGTGGTTGTTTTCCGTTATGAACTTCTACTTCCACTTCTTCAAAATTCTCTTCTATAAATGAAGATACTTTCTCTACTTCATCCGAGCCGATGTCTTCTCCATAAATAATCGTTACAATTTCAGATTCTTCATCAATTAAATGATGGAGCAATTCTTTCGCCGCTTCGATTTTATTTGGATTCGTTAACACAATTTTCCCATCAGCTAACCCCATGAAGTCATCTTTGGCAATTTCAACACCATCAATATTCGTATCACGAACAGCAAAGGTAATTTGCCCCGTTTTCACATGAGCAAGAGCTTCCGTCATTGCTGCTTTATTTTCTTCTAATGTTGCTTCAGGATTGAAAGCAAGCAACGCTACCATTCCTTGAGGAACCGTTTTAGATGGGACAACCATTGCGTCAACACCAACGACTTCAGCCGCTTGTTCAGCCGCCATCACGATGTTTTTGTTGTTAGGTAAAATAATCACTTTTTTAGCATTTGCTTCTTCGATCGCTTTAACGATATCTTCTGTACTAGGATTCATCGTTTGTCCGCCTTCAATCACCGCTGAAGCGCCGATGCTTTGAAGTAATTGTGAAATCCCTTCACCCATAGCCACTGTAACAACTGCATATTCTTGCTGTACTTCCGGCTTCTTAACCTCTGGTTGTTTCGGCGTGTCTCCACCAACAATGTTGCTATGCTGCTCTCGCATATTTTCGATTTTCATGCTAATTAAGCTACCATATTGTTGCCCGTAGGATAACACTTCTCCAGGTTGTTCCGAGTGAATGTGAACCTTCGCAATTTCATCATCTGAAATGACAAGAAGCGAGTCACCGTACACGCTTAAATCCGCTCTAAACTGTTCTTCTGAAAACGGATGCTTAGCTACCTTCTCATCTTCAAAACGGACCATAAACTCCGTACAATAGCCAAACTCAATATCCACTGTGTTCATAAATCCTTGCACACTTTGATGATGCTGAGCGCTAACTAACTCTTCCATATTGGGCGCGATAGCTGGACTTTCAGGTAAGGATTCTCCTTTTAAAGCGGCAAGAAACCCTTCGTAAACAAGCAAAAGTCCCTGACCTCCACTGTCGACAACACCTACTTCTTTCAATACAGGGAGAAATTCAGGGGTACGTGCCAATGAAGCTCTA
Organism: Bacillaceae bacterium SAS-127; assembly: GCA_002261155.1. Lineage (GTDB taxonomy): Bacteria > Bacillota > Bacilli > Bacillales > Domibacillaceae > Bacillus_CE. The sequence continues at coordinate 167,258 of NKXN01000045.1, forward strand.
CCTTCTTCCACTAAAGCTTCCATCACTACAATAATATCTTTTTGTTTTTTAGCAACTGCTACCGCTTTTTTTGCAGCGTCTTTCGCAACAGTTAAAATCGTTCCTTCTACCGGCTTCATCACGGCTTTATAAGCTGTTTGCACACCGGCTTCAAACGCAGCCGCTAATTGCTTACTATCAACTACTGATAGTTGTTCAATTGCTTTGGAAAACCCTCGGAACAATTGAGACAAAATAACACCTGAATTACCGCGAGCTCCCATAAGTAAACCTTTAGATAATGCAGCAGCTGTTTGTCCAAAATGCTCACTTGACTGTTGTTGAACTTCCTTTGCTCCAGAAGTCATTGATAAATTCATATTTGTCCCTGTATCACCATCAGGAACAGGGAAAACGTTAAGCGCATCTACCATATCAGCATTCACTGAAAGATGATTAGCTCCCATCTTTACCATTTCGGCAAATTTTTTCCCATCTAACGAAGTAATTGACACAAATCTTTCCTCCTCACACTACGAGTTCGTCACTCGAACTCCTTGAACAAAAATATTAACTGAGTCAACAGCTAGTCCAACTGTTTGATCGAGCGTATACTTCACTTTTGATTGAACATTGTTCGCCACTTCAGAAATTTTCGTTCCATAGCTCACAATAATATACATATCGATGTTTACTTGATCTTCTTCTTGACGTACGATGACACCACGAGTGAAATTTTCTCGGCGCAATATGTCCGTAATTCCATCTTTAATTTGATTTTTAGATGCCATTCCAACGATGCCATAACAATCTACCGCAGCTCCGCCAGCAATCATGGCAATCACATCATTTGAGATATCAATTTGCCCATACTTTGTTTTAAGCTCAATAGCCAATGTGAACCCCCCTTATAAATGTCGATAAGCTAATGCCATTTTACTATACTTGCTGCTTTTTTAAAAGCAATGCTATCACCATGTTCTATCATTCCAAAGGATAGGATATGATGTCAAGGTTTTTTTCTTGAAAGACTTGCGAAGAACTATTGCATTCAAAAAAGTTGTGTGGTAAATTATTAAAGTATCTTTTAGAATATAACGAAGTGTTGAAACAAATTTTTTCAGCTTCAATGGTGAGGAGTGAATAATATGCCAAAAAAATGTGTTGTTTCTGGTCGTAAAGCTCGTTCCGGCAACGCTCGTTCCCACGCTATGAACGCTAACAAGCGTACTTGGGGTGCTAACCTTCAAAAAGTTCGCATTCTAGTAGATGGAAAACCTAAACGTGTTTGGGTTTCTGCAAGAGCATTAAAATCCGGAAAAGTTGAGCGTGTATAATACTTT
>NKXN01000046.1 GCA_002261155.1 Bacillaceae bacterium SAS-127
AACCTTCAATGCCTTGCGCTTCAAACAACTTTACCCAGGTAATGACGGATGATTTCACTGTGCCCATGCTTTCTGCAATGGTTTGATAACTTTCCTTACTAGTTAAATAACGTTCTACCGCTTTTAATTTATCGTCTACTGTATATTTAGACATAAAAACACCCCATAAATGTTAGTTTGGTGTCTAACATTTATGGGGCAGTTCATGATTGAAGTTTCACTTTATTTTACATAGCCTTTTCGGAAGCCGATTGCTACGATTTGTGCTCGGTTTTTCGCATCGAATTTGACCATTAAATTACTTATATAATCTTTCACCGTATGCTCGCTTAAATGTAACAATTCAGCTATTTCTTTATTGTTACATCCTTCTGCTAATAAATGAAGAACATTCATTTCACGTTCTGTTATGTGAAGATGGGGCTCCGTTGAAAATTCTTTATCACATCGTGTTAAATAAATGCCGATCCGATCTCCTACTTTTTCTAATATATTAATCATTTCAGGTTTGAATTCTAATTCTTCACCGATATTATCAAAAATGAGCCATCCGTAAAAAGTCCGGTCGAACACCGGAATAATGAAAAATGATTTTATATTGAACCATTTAATATATTTCTCATCAAGATATTGAGAAGGGTTCTTTATAAATACCGGCTTTTTAGTCAACATGGCGGTTTTAAGCGGTTTAAGGGCATGTAAAGGTTCTTTAATACTCTCCATCTTTGCAGGTTCTGCTCCAATCACGCCATGTACCTCTTTAGACCAAGGAATGTAAGAGTAAAATGAGCTCCGGTTAAATCCTAACAATTTCTCACAATGCTTCAAAATATGAATCAGGTCATTCATTCCGTTCGAGCGAATCAAGAGTTCATCGATCTCCTCGATCAGTGTCGTATGTTTAAACGTTTGTTTCAAAGATAAACCTGAATGAGATAATGACTGTTCCTTCGACAAATGAACCTGTTCATTATATGTTGCCATGAGATGTGAAAGAATTTCTTGAATAGAGCTAATAACAGGCATCACTTTATTTGTTTTCATTTTTAAGATTAATGGCAACATCGATTTCCATAATATAAATGAAAACGTTTGAAGTCTAGCGTTAGTTAGTAACGACAAATTAGGGTATAACCACATTTCGTAAAACTGTTGATAAAAAAGGTCGATTTCTTCTTTATATAAATGATGTTTAACTTTTGAAAATGAATGAAAAAGTGAATCAGAAAGTGTTTGAAGAGCCACTTGCTCTTCTTTGGATAAAGAATCGTCGAAGACAATAAAAGTCGTAATATTTTTTTCGATTGTAGTAGACTGACTTTGTAAAAATAGTGATAAATCATTGGCAGAGATTCTTTCGTTATGTTGGATGACTCTTTTCATATGATCAATATCCTTCCTATTTATCTATTTGATTTTAACATATTTATTGAAGCGGTTTCATAAATCAGGTGGAAATTGAGCCTTTTGATGAAAAAAGAAACACAAGTAAGTGTTCTTGCCGAAATTTGCTCGCAACAAAACGAAGAAAGCTGCTTAAAAAGTGGATACTTTTGAGCAGTTTTTATTTATAAAAGTTTCTTAATTCTATTTACCTATAAATCAATTTAACTGTCATAATTTTTCCGATAATTGACACATTAATATTATACTATTTTTTGAATAACAGTTAAAAAAAGTATAACACTTTGTTGTTTTTTAGGTTGTTAGCAATTAATATGTTAAATAATCTAGTATTTGTTTTTTATCATAATATTTATCCTGCATTAACGGGCAGTAAGAGCTCCACCTCCAAATAGCAAGAGAAGCAAAGCTATTTAGGTGGGAGATCAACAGCTCGTAAACGCCCGATTGGTTCAACTAACAATCAGTGGGGAATGAAGAAAACCCCCACTGATTGAAGTTTCACTTTATGATGATCATTTTCATAAAATCATAGTGAGAATAAAAAGGAGGCTGGATGGATGCAAAGATATAGGCGCAGAAACACACCTGCTTTTACATGGTTATCTTATTTCACCTTTTTTGCTGGAGTGGCTTTGTTTAGTATTGGATTATACAATGAAGATAGTTTGGAGCTTAATGAAAAGGGATATTATGTTGCAGTCATGATTCTCGTAGCAGTCGGTGCGATTTTAACGCAAAAAGTAACGAGAGATAACGCTGAGGATAATGAAATGATGGCTGAGCAAGACAGAATGCAGAACTTATCCAATAAAGTCGAGTAAAAAGAAGGTGCTAAAGAGGCACCTTCTTTTTTAAACAAATCGTACATCCACTTTTAAGATTTCTGAGCGGCTTCCAATTCGAATCGGTGGTCCCCAAAAACCAAAGCCGGATGAAACGAAAGCGTGCAGCTGTTCTTTTTGTAAATAACCCCAATCCAGCTCGTACATCTTTTTAGTAATCAAATGGTTTGGAGCCATTTGTCCGCGATGAGTATGGCCAGAGAATAAAATATCCACGCCGCTTTCTTGTGCTTGTTTCAGCTCAAATGGCTGGTGATCCATGGCGATAATCGGATAAGCAGGATCGATATTTGTAAGCAGGCTGGCAAACGATTGTCTGTTTTTATCTGTTTTATCTTTGCGGCCGATGAGGTGAAAGCTATGATCGATCGTTAGCTTTTCATCTAACAGGATGTTAATATTGATCTTCTTCATTTCCTCAATAAATTCCGCCACTTGCCCGCCGTAATATTCGTGATTGCCAAGCACGCCATACACACCTAATGGAGCCTGCAACTCGCTCATGATCGTGCTCATGTTTTTACGAGTAAAAGCTTCAAGGTCATCATCAATAATATCGCCAGGTAAAAGAATTAAGTCGGGTTCGATCTCTTTTACTTTTTCGACTAATCGCTTTAAGTGAGAGGTTCCAGATAGTGTACCGAAATGCATATCAGAAGCCATGGCAATACGCAACGACTCTCGATTACCTTGTTTCTTCGGCACGTTAATCTGATAGGTTCTTACAATAGGGCTATAGGCATGAAATAATCCGTAAGCAAAAATGATCATGAATATGGTAAGCGCCACATTTCCAACGACCAAAATCGCTGTGGATAGCGGGACGGAAGCGAGTGTTAACAGAAACACAGCGAGATCCGCTAACGGTAAAAGTAAGAGGCTATATTGAATGACCGCTAACCAAATGTAGCCGATCACACGAAAAGCGGATAAAAACTTCGCCATTCGACTAGCAATAAAAGAATACGAAAGAAAAGTAAAAAGAACGCTATATAGCAATGGATTTTCAACATCAAAGGCCACTTTCAGCCACACCCATCCATTCCAGCCGATATAAAATAATAAACTATTAAATAGAAGAAATATGAGAATAAAATGAACCGTTTTGAATTTCGTCATCTGCTGTTTCTCCTTTTTGAGATTGTACTTGATTTTAACATACCTAATGGGGTGGGTTCAGAGATTTGGATTGTTCGGGAAATAGAGTGGGGACCTTATTTATACAAAAAATCCGCCCCCAACTTAGTTGAGGACGGTCTTTTATGATTATTTTCCGATCATTAATTTATGATTATGGAACAGTTTATTGGCAATTGGGAAGATCAGAACGATCAAAATGAGATAGCTGGCAACAGCCACTGCAAATGCTGCGAATGTCATTTGGTCATTAAATGAATCTCTTACGAAAAGGAACAAGTTAAGGGCAGGAATCGCATATAGCTTGATGTTTAAAGATTCTTCAATGAACGTAATTGCAAGTAACGGAAACGTCATACAACCTACAACGGGAGTTATATAGTAGCCAGCTTCCTTCACTGAATTCGCCAGCATGCTTAATATCATTTCAATTTCGGTGATGAAGACGGCAAATAAGATAATAAGAACGGCGCTCATTCCAATGAATGCTCCTAAGTTTGGAATGATTTCAATTCCCTTTTTCAGCTCTGTTGTAAAGTTAATCTCGATGCCCATGATAACGAGACAAAGCAACCCGGTAAAAATACCAAGCAATGAGATCGTCAACCATTTAGCTAGTAATATTTTTATCGGTTTGACTGGTGCAATTAACAATGCTTCCATCGTTTTCTTTTCTTTTTCTCCAGCAAATAGCTCGGTTGCTGCAGGGTAGGAACCGTTGGCAATAGCCATTGAAATTAACAGTGGCAATAAAATGGTTAGCATGTAAGAAGCGGCGGCATTATCTTCATTTTTAGTTGGTACTTCTTTCATGTTAAATACTTGAATCACTTCTGTAGGTATTTCTTTGTCTGCTAGTCGCACTTGAGTCTCTTTCGTTTGCCATTGGGATAAAGCACTCATGATCACATTTAAAGCGCCTGATGACTCTTGGCTACCAGGATCATAGATGATCTCTACGTCAATGGGGATTTGTTGCTCAAATTGTGTTTTCCATTCAGGTGCTACCTTTAGCCCAATTTGTACTTCTTTGTCTTCAACGGCTTGTTTCATCTCATTTGTTTTCTTAATGTCGGCATCTGGTATCAATGTTTCAAGTTGAGTTACAAAGGTGGAATCTAAGTCAGGCTCAATAGCTAGCGTAAATTCGGTATTATCATCGTGTATACTTAACATTTTTTCATAAACGAAAGTTAATGCTGACATCATGACAAGAGGGAGGATAATGAGTAAAGTAATACTTCGTTTATCACGTAACACATCCTTCATCTCTTTTAGAAAAATTGTTTTAAACATATAAATCCCCCCTGACGATCTTTGATGTGAATAAGTAGTTTAAGTCACGACTTTTCTCTTGTTCATATAGCTCTTCCAATCCACCTTCATAGACGATTTGTCCTTTATGCATCATAATGACATCCTCACAAAGGTGGGCGATTTCATCCATAATATGAGTCGAGAAAATAATCGTTTTTCCCTCTTTTTTGTATTGATAAATGACTTCTCGAAAGATATTAGATGAGGTAATATCAAGCCCAGTCGTTGGCTCATCGAATAATAAAATATCGGGATCGTGGATTAACGTGCGAGCAATGGCAACCTTTTGTTTCATTCCTTTGGAAAACCCTTCTACTTTGCGATCTAAATATTTGCGCATCCCAAATCGTTTAGAAAGCATATCAATTTGATTTTTCGTTTCATGGGCTGTCATACCGTAAAGGCTCCCGAAATATTCAAGGTTTTCTCGAGCAGTTAACCGATTATAAAGGCCGGTTTCCGCTCCGAAGAGGACGCCTAGTCGAGAACGAACCTGTTCTTTATGTTTAAAATTATCCATGCCATCAATCGTGATCGTGCCTTCATCTGGTTGAACGAGTGTACAAATCATGCGTAATAACGTCGTTTTACCAGCGCCGTTTTCACCGATTAATCCGACCACATGCCCTTTTTTCACAGAGAAGGACACATAATCAATTGCCTTTACTATTTGTTTCTTGTCTTTAAATTGTTTGGAGACCTTTTCAATCTGGATCAATGTATTTCGCTCCTTTTCGCTGTTTTCTTACGCTTATTGTATCGAATACAGTTTTTTTGTCTGCGATTATGTTGCGAAAGGGGCTTTACTTGTCGTGAAAAGGTCTGTTTTTCCATTCGTTTGTATTATAATATTGGTAAATTTGTAGAAGGGGCTATAATTGATGATTAAGGTAGGCATTGTCGACGACCGCAAAATTGACCTCGATAAATTGCGGTTTCTATTAAAAGATATAGAAGATATTGAACTCGTGTTTGCGACGACAAACTCGGAGAAGGCTTATGAAGAAATACAGAAGCAAGAGATTAATTTATTAATAGCCGATATTGAAATGCCCGGAATTTCTGGATATGAATTAGCTGACTTTATCGATACGCATGGGTTATTAATGACGGTTATTTTCATCACGGCTAAAAGTGGTTACGCTGTACATGCCTTTGAACTGAATGTGCATGACTACATTATGAAGCCTTATACGAAGGAGCGTCTTCTTCAGTCACTAGAACGTTATCGAAAGAAACAGCATTCGGGAAATGTAACGGGTAGGCTGGTGTTAAAGCATAAGGGACATATTGAAATGATACCGAAAAAAGAGATTATTTTTATTGAACGAACAGGACGGACATCCACGATCCATACGACGCGTGGAACATATGAAGCGTATTTAACGTTGAATGAATTAGAAGGAAGTTTGCGTGAGCACCATTTCATTCGCTCTCATCGCTCGTTTATTATTAACTTGCATTATGTGAAAAGCTTCTCCCTTTATTCGAAAAAATCATACAGTACTTCCTTTGAAGGGACGAAAGCAACAGCGATCGTGACGAAAGAAATGATTGACCATTTACAAACGTACTATTTTTAAGGAGGGTCCCTACATGTCTAGCTTTCTCACACTAGTTATTTGGCTGTTAGCCGCGGTTTGGACCGCTTCTTCACATAGTTTTTGGATAATGGGCTTGTTGATTGGCTTAGCAGTGGTGCAGCTGGTGGATACTTGGAGGAAGCAGAAGTATCCGCGATCGTGGCAGTGGACATTGCTCGGTTTGCAGGTGGCTTGGCTAGTCGCCGCTTATTGGACGACTGAGCCATATCTTTTAGCAGGTCTGTTCATACAGTGGGTTGGAATGAAGGTAATGGCACGTCCCCTTCAGATCGCAAAAGAAAAACAAGCCGTTTGGCAAAACAGTTATGATCAGCAAGCGGCTTTATTAAATGAACTAAGGCATCAGCGCCATGATTTACATAAACATTTGACAGCGATCCAATATGCGAGTAGTGGTTCTGTTTATACCTACGAAGAAAGCTTGCAAAATCGCCATGCCGAGATTGATCATGTGTTGCGAAGTGAGATAAATGTCGTTGCCGGGGCACTATACGCATATCAACAGCAGGCAAAGGAAAAGGAGCTTTCGCTTTATTATCATATACAACAGGCGATTTCCGGACTTCCACTGCCGGAGCATGAGCTTGTTTCTTTACTAAGCAACATGTTATGTAACGCCCTGGAAGCCGCTGAACAATATCAACTTCAAACACAAAACAAAGCGCGTGTCCAGCTCACTTGCCGCAAACAAAGTGGGATTTGGGTCATCGTTTGTCAAAATCATACGATTCCTTTAGCAAATGAAACAATCGAACGGATATACACGAAGCGAGCCATATCAACAAAAGGCGGTTCTCACGAAGGATTAGGTACACAGCAAATCCAGAGAATTGTTACACAAGCTTCGGGGAATTTAGACTTTATTGCAAAAGGCGAACAATTCACATTAAAAATTAAAATACCTGATATACAATCAAGTCATTCAAACGAGTAGGGTATATTTGGATAAAAGAGCGCTGGATGATATAGTGATAGTAGTAACCAATTAATAGGAGGGTGATTCCTTTTGAGTGCATGGGTTGCTTTAGTGATCGTTAGCTTGGCTGTGCTTGTAGACTGCTTTTGGTTGGATATCGACGGGAAAAGATGGGGCTGGATGAAAAGTTGGTCTAAAACTTACAAGATTCTATTTTTTGCAGGTTTTATCGTTGCTTCTATTATTATCTATCTTGCTTTAGGTGTGGAGTATGTTTAAGAGGAGTGTCTCATAAGTCGATTTTTCGGCTTAGAGACACTCTTTTTGCTTTTGTAAGGTACTAACGTTTTCTCTCTTTTCTCTCACCGCAAAAATAATGTGGTTTACCACAAAAAAATTACGGTGATTAACTAGAAGGTTGTGGGTGAACTGGTTAAATGTTACTATATTATTTGGGAATAAGTTCAAATAAGAGAGGAGGATGAGATGAATTATTAAAGAAATAGAACATATTTCTTCCAGGTTTATCCGTGATTTGCAGTTGAGGAAGGATATTTCAGCTTTTTCTCAAGAAAAATTTAAAGAAAATCGAACTCCGTTTGCAGATTCTCTTAAATTGCATTTTTACTCATTTTCTGAAGGAACTTGTCATGACGATGTAACTTCATGTCTAGAAGGGCTTATGCTCTCCCTAGATATGATCGACGACATTCAAGATGATGACAATGAGCGATCGCTTTGGAAGAAAAAAGGACTATCGACATCATTAAATACAGCTATTAGTCTAATGACAATATCGCAGCTACACTTGTTAGAAAGTACGGATCGTCCTGAAATTGTGAAGACCATGCTGACATGTCTTTCAAAATCAATAGAGGGGCAGCATCAAGATTTATACGGAAATATTAAGAGTCCTGAGCAGTATATTGAGATGATTAAAATGAAATCAGGAAGTTTGATTGCCATGGCGAATATGCTAGGAGCGATGTTAGCCGATTTTAAAGATCATCAAATTGTAGAAGACTATTCCTATGATTTAGGGGTAGTGGCTCAAATAAATAATGATATTCAAGATGTAATAAAGTTTGAAGAAAAAAGCGATTGGAGATTAAAAAAGAAAACGTTACCTATTATGTATTTGTTGAACCCTTCCATTAAAGAAGGAGAAATAGTGAGAGATTATTATAGTGGGAAAGTCTCTTTCGAAACGGTGCTAAGCTATAAAGAGAAAATAATCGATCTATTAAAAACATCAGGCGCTTTAAATTATACTGTGGCACAGAAAATTCTTTATGAACAACGAGCACTTAAGAAAATTGAACGTTTACCGATATCTGATGAAAAAATCAAAATGATAAAGGATCATTTACTATAAATTAGGAGGAATACAAATGGACACAACCATTCATTATTTAACTAACAATCCTGAGGTTTTGGAGATCGTGAAACAAGGGCTGGCCTCTTTAGTAGGGGTAACGAAAGAAGAAGAACAAGCGATTATTCAATCTTTCAACGAAATTAGTATATCTTCATATTACTGGAACTAGGTGATCGAGGTGAAAAAGCCGCTGTATCTTTCGGTGATTTTTAGCCTTACAGCTGTTAGCGCAATATATCTCATCAGCATCGTCATAGCTTATCCTTTAATAGGCCTAAAAGTAACTCCAGTTAATAGTGAGCAATGTGTCGTTACGGAGGTTTATCCGAATGGTTGGGCTAATTATCAGAATATAAAGAGGCAACAGCTTATTTATTGTGAACCTAGCTCAAATCATGCATTTAAGCTAGAGAAAGTAAATGAAATGATTTTGCCTACGAATGAGCGAGTTAGCGTTACATATAAAGCGATGCCTGCTAGTTATGTAATATATAGTTTTCTGCCTATCATTTATTTCATCCTTAGTTTTTCGATAGTTTTATATTTATTTTTTAACATACGGCTTAGTAAAGTAAGTAAAATGTCGTCTTACTTACTTCTATTCATTAGCCTCGCGTATTTAGGGAGTGGAGTGTCGGCCAGAGGAGATATATTTGGTCTACTCATTACTACACTATCATTATATGTAATTCCAGTCTTATTGCTAGAATATTTGCGTATGATGATACCAAAAAAAGATCCGCAGGCAGCAACAAAAAAAATGTTGTTACTATACGGATTTGTTTTTATTTTAGCTCTAATTACTACGTTAACGGGTGTCTCAAAATTTATATTGCTCCCGTTTGTATTATTGACTTTAGTTAACCTACTGTACTTTATTGTCCAGTTTCATAGTATTAAGAAATCAATCCATTTTGTTAAAGTGAGATTCTTCATAGGGGCAATTATTTTATCACTACTACCATACATTCTATTGACAGCCATACCTGAAGTGTTATTTGCAAAACAAATAGTTATGGCTGAACATACAGCGCTCTTTTTGTTGTTTATTCCACTATCGTTTGTTTATGTAAATGTAAAAAAGTATTTCTTGATTTTGATTGGTTAATAAAAAGTTCGCTAATCAATATTGTAATATCTTTACTCCCCGCTTGTTTATTAGCAGGAATAATATACGTTAAAGAGGGCCATTCTATATTTGTTTTTCAAGTATGGCTAATGGCAATGGTTTTAATTCCAGCATGCCTTTTTATAAAAGATTTTTTGGCTGCCTATTTGCTTAGAAGTGAAAGGAAATTCCATAGTAGTTTGACAAAGTTGTCTCAGATGTCAAGCCAGTTACATAATGAAGAAGCACTGTTTTTGTATGTTAATCAAATGATACGTGATGTACTTCAAGTAGATAATGTAAAGAAAGTTCGATACGATAGTAAGGAGCTTGATAGCCAATCATTAAACATTGGTGATCTGCAACAGATGAATACAGGGTATGCCTTATTAGTTAGCCAAAATAGTGTAGCATATACGTTCATTACTTTCTCTTATAAAGGAAAGAACACTCAGCTAAATAAAAAAGAGAGAAGTTGGCTAATATCTGTTGCTCATTACACGAACATATTCATCGAAAATCTCAAAAAAACAGAAGAGTTAGTCGCTGAAATCGAAAAACTGAGGGAAGGTAGTATTTCACCAACTATTTCGCGTACACTATTTTTAATAGGGGAGAAAGAAAGGGTGAAATTAGCCCAAGACATTCATGATTCTATTTTACAAGAGCTGATATTTATATATAAAAATATCGAGATTATTCAAAATAGAGATGAGCAGCACTTGCCCTCGCTAGAAAAGGTTAAATTTCAATTAAATGAACAGATCAATTTCATTAGGGAGACTTGCTACGATTTAAATCCCTTCTTTTTAAAAGAAATCGGTTTGATCGATGCGCTCTCTACTTTGCTAGATCGGTATAGAAAAACATGTACATTTGAAATCGATTTTCAAGTCAGCCACGTGAACCACTTTGCCGACCTAAGTGAGGAATTTGTTCTGGTTTTATACCGGATTGTACAAGAATGGATGAACAATGCTAAAAAACATTCAAAAGCCAACTTTATTTATATTAGCTTAAGCTATCGTCATGATAACTTTATACTCATTTATGAAGATGATGGAATTGGATTTGATCTTAACGAAGAAAATAACGGAAAACATTTTGGGTTGTTAGGCCTTAATGAAAGAATACAAAGCCTTAATGGGAACTTGTCTATACATACGGAGCCTCAACAAGGACTGTTATTAAGAGTGACAATACCTAATCAAAGGAACGATGTAGATGATTAATATAATTTTAGTAGATGATCATAGAGCAGTGGCGGAAGGAACAAAAGCTTTATTGGAACAAGGTGGGCAATTCAATGTGCAAATTTGTTCTAATCTAAATGACATATATGAAAGAATGGAAATTGAACGAGTTGATGTATTTTTATTTGATCTATATATGCCTGATGTGAACGGAATTGAACTATCTAAACAAATTTTGCAACAGTTCCCAAAATCCCGAATTATTATATATACAGGATTTGATATTGCTCAACACTTTAATTTAATTGCTGAAACAGGGGTATCAGGATTCATTAGTAAAAGTGCTTCTCGTCAACAAATGATTGGTGCAATAGAAGCAGCACTAAGAGATGAAATAATGATCCCAATAGAATTGTTTAGGCAACTAAGAAGAACTCCGATGGTTTCAATTGTTCAAGAAGAAGGGGACTCATGCGACATTAGGCTCACAGAAAGAGAAATTAACATTTTGACAGCGATTTCAGAAGGGTTAACAAATAAGGAGATCGCTCATCAATTACAGTTTAGCCAACGCACGATCGAACATTCAATTACTAAACTTTTTGATAAGTTGAAGGTGAAATCTAGAACAGAAGCATTATTAAAAGCCAGAAAGCATCATCTACTTCCTCTTGTCGATGCTCAATGACTAGAATAAACGGTTGTTATTCAAGATATACTAGTGTTCCTTTGCGGACATTGCAGTAAAACGTTGCGGTGTCCGCATTTTTTTGTCGGTATACCGCAAGAGATTTGTGGTAGTGGCTTTGTTTTTATGTGTTAGAGTATTAGGTAAGCGCTTGTAATAAACATAATTAATTTTTTCGGAACTAATTTTGATAGCTATCAATTAGGAATGAGCTAACCGTTATGACGAAAGGGGGAGAGTTAAATGGAAAAACTATCAACAAGTAAAGCGAAAAAAATTAAAGCAGGTTGGGTCTGCGTTGGTTGGGGATTTGTCTGCTGGGGATAATAAACAGAGCAATAGTTGTATTTTTGAACTGTGACCAGTATAGCAAACATAGCTTTTTTTAATGTTAGCTTCTATAGGTTGTGCTTAATTATGAGCACAACCTATAGCTTCATTTATGAGAGGATTACATATCTTTTTGAATATAACTATAAAAATTAAAAATTAGTTTTTATGGAAGAGGTGCGAAGATGTTTTTCCATAGCATGCAAGATAAGGAAAATGATTGCGGTTTAGCTGTTATTCAAACAGTTTTGCATCAAAATGGATTAAGAAACATCCATTTTGAGGCTATAAAAAAATTTATTACTAGTGAGATAAACCAGGGGCTGTCCTTGCAGGATATAGTGGATGTTTTTGAGCATTTTTCCTTAATGACAAATGCATACAAAGTTAATGATCAAAAGGATTTATCACAGGTGACATTCCCTTTCATAGCTACAGTAAGTAATAATGGATTACCACACTACGTTGTTGTACATACAATAAAGGATGAAATGATTACTATTTCTAATCCTGCGAAGGCCGATATAGAAGAGATGGAACTGGATTTATTTTTACAAAGTTTTATGGGGTATGTTGTTTTAATTGAAGAGAGTAAAAATATCAAAGTTCCGCAAACTATTGTGAAAAATGATTTTTTAGAAAAGTTTTACAAAGAAAGTGTAGATAAAGTTCCGTTTAATTTAAAGTTTAAAATTATTATGTACTCTATGTTTAAGCTAATCATCCCTATCCTTATAATCATAGGGTTTCAATATTTAATGGTTTTTCAAATAGAAATGATTACAGCTACTAATCTTATAATGTTAATAGGGCTCTCTTTTATATTATTATCAGTTTATTACTACATAAATATTGATAATTTAAAAATTAAAAATGACATTGAAAAAGATATGCAGGAAAAGATGGTTAGTTCGCATTATAAAAATATGTTGAATAGCTATGAAGATCAAGTGAACAAAAACCGGATAATAGGTTCATTTTGGAATATACTACTGGCCATTCCAGGGATTGTTCAAAAATTCTACTTTAAAGTAAATTTTGTTATTACTTTTCTTCTTTTTACACTTATTGGATTTATAAATATTTATCTATCTATATTTTCGTTAATAATGTTGGCAATCTTTTCAATTGTTATCTATCTGAATATTAAAAAAGTGTATAACTATCAAAAAGGCTTTGTGATGGAAGTCAATCATTTTGGATCAACTGTTATGCAAACGATAAATTCAATGCTTGATATTAAAATATTTCATAAACAAAATGATTCGATTACATATATAGAGAATAGTGTGAATGAGTACTCAGATTCCAAAATGAGGCTTAAGGAAGCGGAGAACAAGGTTTCAGTATTACATGACATGTTTATCTACGTAATAATAATTTTGGGTTTTGTTTTCTATATGATCTCTTTCATAATGAGCTTAAGCGTTTCTGTACCATCGTTGTTTTTAGGTTTATTTCTACTATTTATTTTAACTTCAGACTCGAAAAATACATTCAATATGTTTCTTGATTATCAGAAAAGCAAAGTCGCAATAGAATACCTTCAAAGTGAAATAAATTTTGCCAATAAAGTTGAAAACAAATCGCCAAATCTTAAGGCAATAGATCAAAAAATAAATACAATCAAGCTAAAGAACATAACCAAGAAATTTGGCGATAATCAAGTATTGAGTAACTTTAATATGGAAGTAAATGCTGGTGAAATTTTAGGTTTAAAGGGTAATAACGGAAGTGGAAAAACAACTTTATTGAAGATATTATCTGGATTGACTACTCCAGAGGCAGGTGAGATAGTGTTAAATCATGAAATTGATTTTTCAACTCTAGAGGGAACAACAATTTTAAAGCATGCTATGTTATATACACCCGAATATTATATATATAATAACACGGTTGAAAATAATTATAATTTCTCTATTTTCACAAAGAAAAATAGAGAATGCATGGATCTTTATAGGGAATTAAATTTTCCATTAGAAATAGAGGATGGATTTGTTGTTGAAGCTGACGGAGAAAATATTTCTTTTGGACAGAAGAATAAGATTCTTTTATTAAGATCTTTGAAGATAGAAAGGGATATTTATTTGTTAGATGAGCCAACTACGGGTCTCGATTACAAAACAACCATGAACTTAATAGACAACCTACATGTTCTGGCAAAAGATGAAAATAAGATTGTGATTGTTGTAACACATGATGAATTATTATTAGAACATTGTGATCAAGTGCTTAATTTTGAACCAATGATTTATACATAAATAAAAATTGATCAACTACCTTTGTTAATGGGGGAGTGAATAGCTTGTCAAAAGGAAAATCAAGAGTGATATTGGCATTAATTAGCTTGGTAGCACTTATTTTTGGCGTATTCTTGTTAATGAAGCAAAGCGATATCCGAGTGGGATTTGGAACAAAAGATGAAAAAGAATTAGATATTGGAAATTATAATGCCAAGGATATAGGCATTGAAGGGAAATATGCAGTAGTAGCTATTTCAGGAGAAGGAACATTTCAGCTAGTGGATCAAGATGATAAAGAGAAAAAAATTTAGCATTAGACGAGTTTTTATACAATGATGTAAACAAACGCGCACCTCAAGTGTTAAATCAAGTTCTTTATGAGGAAGGGGAAAAGGTGGAGATTAGCAAGGATGACAAGTTAATCGTGAAAGGTGACGAGTCCTTTCAAATAAAGTTAATAAAGAGATAGGTGAAAATGAAATGTTGCAATTGAAAAATATTAGCAAAACATATTCTGGAAAACCTGCTATTTCTAAGATTGATTTACGGATCAATGAGGGAGATTTTATTGGATTAATTGGTGCAAATGGAGCGGGAAAGAGTACATTAATGAAAATTATTTTGGGGTTAATACCAAAATATGAGGGCGAAATTATATGGAGAGGACAGAAAATTACTAGCCAAAATAAATTGGATTTATTAAGGGAAACAAAAGCGTTGGTGGAAACTCCTCAATTTTTCCCTCATATTACCGGCGAAGAAAACTTGGAATACTTCTCCAAGTTAGATGGCACTTTTGATAAGGGAAAAGTTAGGGCAGCTTTAGAGTTTGTCAATCTGTTAGATGCGAAAGATAAACAGTTTCGGCAATATTCATTAGGGATGAAGCAAAAATTAGGTATAGCAAGGGTCTTTTCTACAGACTGCTCATTTATTATATTAGACGAACCATTTAATGGTTTAGATCCTTTAGCGAAAGAAGAAATGAAGCATATTTTAAAAAGGTTATATGATGAGGGCAAGACATTGCTTGTATCAAGTCATTTATTAGAAGAATTAGAGGAATTATCAAGCAGGATCATTTATTTAGACTCAGGTAAATTAGAAAAAGATGTAATATGGGATACGAAAATGGATTCTTTATTTGAAATTACTATTAACCCTCATAAAGAAGAAGATGTGAAAAGGTTTTTAGACAATATGGTGAATGAATATGAGTTTACATTTCAAAGCGAAAAAATAACACTGAAAATAGCAAGGGAATTGTTACCTAGCTTTTTAGAAAAATTAGCACTCGGGAAAATTGAATTTTACGAAGTATCAGATGTTACAAAGAAATTAAAAAAATACTTTGATAATGAGGGAGAAGTCTATTGAAAGTAAATAAAATATTGATCAGTGAGTGGATTAGATATAGGAGAAGCTTCTTTTTCTTTATTTATATAGGAATTCTCATTGGATTGCCATTCTTACTAAAATTGATAAATATAGATCCCATTGATGAAACATTGCTATTAATTGTTATCACTCTAACGATAACTGTTCTTGCTGCAACTGAGATTCCTAGATTAACAGAGTCAGGAATCATAAGACCAGTGCTATTAAGCAATGTAACTAGACAATACTTTTATCTTAGTCAACTATTTAAGTATTTAACTATCTACTGTTGTTCCTTTTTGATAGGCATCATTTCATTACAACTGGTATTAATCTCTTCATTTAGTTTTGAGTGGATAGCGAGAAGATTTTTTGTTTATTTGATAATAACTCTTTTTTATGTTTCTTTCTCGCAATTATTAAGTGTTATTTTTCGACGAACGGTTGAATCTCTTATGAGTAGTATATTAATTATTTTTGTTATTATCCCTATTTTAAATTCATTTTTCACACGAATACATTTTATAAGAAATTACCTTTTTTATATTTGGAACCTCAAAATTTTTTATTACTAGAAACAGATCAACTTTTGTATGTGACAGTACTTTTAGTAGGTTGCAGCGGATTATTACAATATCTAGGTGTCAGAAAAATTAAAAAAATAGAGGTGTGAGAGGAAATTGGTGAAGAGCTTAACGTACCTCATGATACTAATTGTTATTAGCGGGATAGTGGTAATGTTTTTTATAAATGTTAATTCCGAAAGACAAGAAGTAATGTATACAGAAGTTGAAGTAGATTATTTAAAAGAGAAAATAGCAAGTGGAGATAAGATGATTGTTTATTTTGGAAGAGAAACTTGTTCTGCTTGTAGAAAGTTTAATCCAACTTTAAATGAAGCAATTAGTGCAACAAATAATAAGGATGTATTCTATTTAGACTGTGATAACCTACAAAGTAGGGAAATAACGAAAAAATACGACATTAATGAAACGCCTACATTGCTTACTTTTAATGGGGACTCTATAAATAAGTACATAGGTATACAAGACTTAGAGAAAACGATAGAGATTCTAGATGAATAAAAGGGCTACTTTCCTTGTTTACAATTAAAAAAGGATGTGTTACTTATGAGCTATAAAGCTCGTCTGTTAGTATGGGGTGTGGCTTTAGTCTCTACGTTAGGTAGTCTATATTTTAGTGAAATCAAAAATTTTAGCCCTTGTGTGTTATGTTGGTATCAAAGAGTGCTGATGTACCCTCTTGTTATAATAATTGGGATTAGCTTAATTGCTAAAGAATCACTCGCAGAAAAATATGTATTATCATTATCTATACTAGGGTTATTAGTTTCGTTATATCATTACATCGTGCAGAATTTTCTATTACCTGTTGAACCATGTGGGATTGACTCCAATTGTACTGCTATATATATAAACTGGTTTGGCTTCGTTACAATTCCATTTCTTTCGTTTATAGCTTTTTTTATGATTACAGTAATTACATTGTTATACTCTGGTAAAATACAGAGGTAATAACTTTCAATAGATAATAATGATATTCTATATTTTTAACAGTAGATGATATTGTAAAAGGTATTCAAGCTGAGTTACCACAGAGCACAGTACCAGTACAACCTGAATTATTCCCACAAAGTGCAATATCTGCTACTACTTCAACACAAAATGTGACTCCTTTTGGTGCTAAAACACAAACCGCTAAATTAGCGGCAAAACAAATGTTAAAAAACATTCAACGAATTGGTAGAGTGGCTTGGGATCGAACTGTACGACAGTACGTTGATAAACTGCCAATTTCTAAATCTGCTAAAAGTACACTTAAAAAATATATAGCTTACCAATCTCTTACAGAAGTACTGAATGTCGTTATTGATTTTAGCGGAACAATCACAAATGCTTTGTCTAAACAGTTTCAAAAAATGGGATGTCCTGCCTGGTTAGCAGATATGGCAGCTAGAGCACTTGTTACGTTATTACTGTAATTATGTAAATTGATGGTGATGAAAAAATGAAAAGAACCCTTCAGTTTCTAATGTTAACGTCTGGAATATACATGTTAATCCATATTATTTTCGGGCTGGACTTCAACCCCACTATCGGTCTAATTACTAGGGTTATCAACTTAATACTTGTATTTTCTGCACTAATCTACCTTACTAAGTTTGATAAGAGCGAAGATTAGAAAGAAAGCGACCTCTAGCCATTACAGTTAGAGGTTTTTAGATTATACTTTTTTTGGGAGGAGAATTTTCAACTTTGGACAGTAAAGAAATTATTGATATATTCATAAGGCTGGATTCGTCATGCGATTGTTGATTATTGCTATCTGGGCTGTTTTAGCTCTTTATGTAGCAAATTCTTTGGGAATACCTAAGAATATTTATTATGTTCTTACTGTTTATCCGATAGTTATAGGTGGGGCAATGGTGATTTATTATTTGTTTAGAAAAAAGGAAAAGAAAAGTAAAAAGAACAATCGCTTATGATAGTTGTTGATCATTAATTTAACAAGGTCAGTTATGCAAAAGAGGGTTGGATAGAAAACCAACTCTCTTTTGTATGGAGAAGA
Source organism: Bacillaceae bacterium SAS-127 (assembly GCA_002261155.1). Classification (GTDB taxonomy): domain Bacteria; phylum Bacillota; class Bacilli; order Bacillales; family Domibacillaceae; genus Bacillus_CE. Next base: position 18,130 of record NKXN01000046.1, read on the forward strand.
ATTTGATCTAATGCTTGATAAGCTAAGAAACTTAAATGTGAATATCTTTCCTAGTTGTTTAAGAATCGATCGTTGTGAATGCCGGTGTTAAAATGGTTCTTACGCATAGTTGGTGAAGGATAGAAATTGATCATTTTCGGGTATAGTAAAATTAAATATATCAAAGGTGGTGTTCATCATGTCCAACTCTGTCACAGAGTGTATTCTCAGCTTCGGCAATCAGGTTAAAATTGTCCACCAATCTATCAGAGAAAACAAGTTATTTTTCGTACTTGATGTTCACTCTAGTCACGCAACCTGCCCCGCCTGCCAAACTTGTACCCACCGGAAGCACAGTACATATATCCGCAAAATCGATGACTTGCCACTCGCTGGACATCAAGTCCACCTAGATGTTCATTTGCATAAGTGGTTCTGCGAAAACCAACGCTGCCTAACCAAGGTCTTCACAGAAAGACTAGACTGGCTGCGACCATACGGACGGAAGACGGAACGGCTAGAATCCATCATACGCTCCATTGGCTTTGCAACAAACTGTGTCATTGCCGAAAAGGTCTGCCGCTCCATGAATATTTCGATCAGCCATGATACGATCTTACGCAGAATTAAGCGTGAGCGCTTTAATGTCTTTGGTACATATCCCTTTCGTGGGTATCGATGATTTCGCGTTCAAGAAACGTTTCCGATATGGCACGATCTTCGTTGACTTGATTACCCATCAGCCGATCGATATATTGCCTACAAGAGATCGAATAAAAGTGACAGAGTGGCTACACTCCCATCCAGAAATTCAAATCATTAGTCGTGACGGTTCACCATCTTATGCAAGAGCAGCTTCAGATGCCATTCCGAAAGCTATTCAGGTAGGAGACCGTTGGCATATTCTCCACCAGCTTTTCGAAACGATCAAAAAACAACTATCCCTGCTTCTCCCCGCGAAATGGAAAACAAGCCCGGTCGGGCCCCGCAAGAATAATACAGTTACACGCCCGCTCTCCAAAAAAGATAGATATAGAAAGGCAAACGAGGAGAAGAGATGGAAGCGTATCCAGATCGTTCAAAGGATGCGTGCAGAAGGTGTCTCCATACAAAGTATTGCGAATGAACTCCAAATCGACCGGAAAACGGTCTATGCTGACCTAAACACTACATCGAAACCTTCGCACCGACGGCATTCGAAATATGATAAGTGGAGGCCAAGGATAAGGAACCTATTGACGAAGAGGCTACCAGGGAGGAAGATCACAGAAATATGTCAAAGTGAAGGATTCACAGGTTCGCATTCGACATTGAGTCATCTGATCTCGGATGAAAAGCGAAACATGGAAAAGTCGGAGACTATTGTCCTTTCACTTCGACAAAAGGCACTCCTCGCGATTTGGGAAGAGTCAGATGAAAAGTTTGAAGCCGCTTTGATCACTCTCCATCCTAAATTGCCGCAGATGTTTCCAGAGTTACTGGAACTACGCGCATTTGTCTCAGGTTTCCGGCAACTCTTTGTTTTGAAGGAACGCTCTGGCTTAAGGAAATGGCTTATTAAACATAGGAATACGGGCTTCGTCCATCTCCAATCTTTTATTAGAGGAATCAAGAGTGATTTGAAAGCGACATGGTACGCAACGATCCTCCCATGGTCTAACGGACCTGTAGAAGGACAGGTGAACCGCTTGAAGATGATCAAGCGTATGATGTACGGTCGCGGCAGTTTTGAAGTAATACGAAACCGTTTGCTTTTCCGTTGGTAACTATATTGAAATAACAACGAATTAATTAGTAGAACCAGTACATAAATAATCACCAACTATGCGTAAGAACCAATTTTACGCCGGTATTGACAGAAGGTTCGATATTGTTGAATGATGTCCTCTGCTTGGACTAAACAAGGAAACTTTGTTTGACAATGTTTCAAAATGGCTTTCTTTTTTCAGTCAGTGCATCAGAGTTAACCCACAGATAACTGGCTACTTGCTTTCTTGTGACATATTGTTTTCTTTCTGTTGTGCATCGTTGCTTTTTACTTGCTCTGTAAGGCTCTAAAAAATACCTCATGGCAGAGCCACTTCCCGTATATCCTTGTGAATGTAACTTTTGAATGATTTGGTTGGTCGTAAAATGCTATTCATCATAAGCTATAATCGCTTCATAATAAGGTTGGAGTTTGAGTTGTGCGGGCTTTATTCTACGTTGTGTTTGCTGATCCAAATATTTATAAATGGTACCACGAGCGAGTTGATATTTTTTTCGCTAAATGGGTTACACGCATCCCTTCTTGATAATTGGCTTGTATATGTTCGATTAATTTCCATTTTCATCAAATGCCAACGGTCGCTTACTTGTTGAATCTTTGGGTTGGCTTTTTCAATGGCTTCTCGGTACGTAATCGAACCATCTCGACTGACCATTTGAATTTGTGAATGCTGTTTGAGCCACTGTGTCACCGTTTTACCTGTACGATCGGACAAAATCGCAAGAGGTTGATGTGTGATAAGGTCACAAATCAACTTGCCATAATCATGACCTTTTCGAAAGGAAGAGTCATTGAGACCCACCACAGAAGGAATAGAGACATGCGTCGGGGTAGCTTGATTCAGTCGCAGAAGTGTATCATGGCTCATCTTAGGCAGAAAAGAGCTAGCGAGTTTTTCCGCTTGTAGACAACTCATGGAAAAAGCGAGCCTTCTGAGAAGTTGCTGAAGTCGTTCTGTCCGTCTAGTATAAGGCTTCAGCCAAGAAAAACACTCTGTAAAAATACGCTGCGTACAATCGTTTTCATCACAGAACCATTTGCGTGAACCAAAATGAATAGCTGTGTATTGGGAACCGAAAGGTAAATCATATAAAAACGCATATACCGACTATGCAAGCTTAGGCTCTTCGTTCCGCATGATGGACAATACGCATGCTTCGTCGTCATTGAAGGAGGAGAATCATCTCTTTTTCTTTCCTTAGAAGCAAGTAAACTTGTAAATGTTTTTCAGGAGTTAGCCAAGGTATCATCATAAAAATTCACCCTTTTCTTTTTCTATACCCGAAAAACAATCAGTTAAAGACTTCACCAAAATTACGTAAGAACCACTTTATTCTAGCTTTTACAGAAGGTAGCAACCAAAAAGGTTACTTATGAAATTGAGGAACAGCTGCATGATGAATTACGTATTAGATCAATTCGAGAAAAAAGAACAGTATCAGTAATCGTAAACGATATCATCAAACAAGCATTGAAGAGTTGATAAACCTAGTTCAGAAAATGCACTGAGAACATAGAAGAATTATTATTTGAATTACATGAAATCCAAAAGCGGAGCAAGGAAAAAGTCCGGAAATTAGAAGTGAACAAAGCCGACCATCTTCTTTTGGATCCAACGAATGAATCAGATTTAGAGTGGTATTACAATGATTCATCCTATGATGTCCTTTCAGATGATTCTTAAATGCTACTGTTTTTTCGAATAGTATCATTACTATGGTGTACCCCAATAACAAAACAAAAAAGTCGAGTTATTCAACTCGACTTCTTCCATAAAATAGTTTTAATTATTTTTAGTCTTAGAATTTTGTTTCATAACAATAAATAATAGGATTACTAAGGAAAATACAAGTAGGATCAGTAATAAGAATGAGATAAATGTTTGCATTGGATTAACAAACAAATATACACTACCCACAATACATGTTAATGCAACCAAAACTAATAAGAATCTCAATACCTTCATTATCTTCACTACTTTCAGTAATTTTTACTGAGGATTGACCCAATAAGGATATGTTTTTTGGTAATTGGGTTTTTAGAACTCTGATCTTAACCCCATTACCTTCTGCGTTATTATAAGACAGAACTGCTCCTCCTACACCCATTATTGCAACCGCAATAACCCCAACTGCAGCTGCACCAGGAAGAAGTGAAATTACAGAAGTTAAAGAAGCACCACCAGCAATTAGTGCAATAAGTTTATTCGTTCTACAAGAATCAAGATACACCGTACCGGCAACAAGGTTACCTACAAATTTATTTACCCCACTACAACTCGATTTTTTCATCATAGAAAATTGACTACTAGTGAGCATAGTTTTTGTATCTTTTTGCTGTTCTTTAATTAAATATTTATTTGCTTTTTCATAATCTTTCTTAGTCTGTTCAACTAATTTTGGAGAAAGACCATCTTTTAATGCTTGTTTATGATCAAATTCAATTAAAGTAGCTTCAGTATTTATGTATGGTTGTAACTCTAGGCCTTCCTCTACTTTTTTTTCAAAATTATCATTTTCAACCATTTCAATAATATCTTGTCTCTGTTCTTCCGGAATACTTTCATCAAATTCATAACCGTTTTCGTTATTAATTTGAGCCGAACCGAAAGGTACAAAAACAGATAAAGTTAATACAAATACTGCTATTAAAGAAATTATTTTCTTCAATATTCCTCATCTCCTTTTTTGATTTTAGTCTATTAATCTAACATACTTCATTAACTATTATAGTGAAAAATATTACTAATATAACCTTTTTTGTTAACTTGAGGTTCATCACCCAAAGTCGGGGGTGACAAAATCAACGCCCGATTTCCAAGCGAAGGCGCAGGAAAAAACGGGTGTCGTTTCGGTACCCAAAACCACGTCTTTTGATCAGTTTAATTTTATTGTTTGTGCCCTCCATGATCCCATTGAAAAGCGGTGAAATGATCGTATCCAGCCACTCTTTTTTACGTGCAATCAAGGTTTTCTCTACCTTTGAAATCGCTCCACAATCATGAAACTGATACCATTTGAACCACTTGTTTAATCGTCTTTCAGCTTGTCGTCTCGTACTAGACTTGAGGACGTAACGCATGTGCTGTAAAGGTTATGTCAAATTATTCAGTTTTTTAGATTTAACCCCAAGTTATGATGATGAACCATATAATTGATTTTTTTACTACAAAATCCATTTGCTAATTCCTAATTGATAGCTATCAAAATTAGTTCCGAAAAAATTAATTATGTTTATTACAAGCGCTTACCTAATACTCTAGCACATAAAAACAAATCCACTACCACAAATCTCTTGCGGTATACCACAAATCTCTTGCGGTATACCGCAAAAAAATGCGGGCACCGCACTGTTTTACTACGATGTCCGCAAAGTAATATTAGTGTATATCTTGAATAAAAATCGTTTATTCTAGTCATTGAACATCGACAAGAGGAAGTATGTGATGCTTTCTGGCTTTTAATAATGCTTCTGTTCTAGATTTTACCTTTAACTTATCAAAAAGTTTAGTAATTGAATGTTCGATTGTGCGCGGGCTATACTGTAATTGATGAGCGATTTCCTTATTCGCTAATCTTTACTCGAATCGTTAAACTATCATGGAATGTATAGCTTCTTTTTGATGATGAACCTACAGTTTTATTGCAACCCCAATTTACGGTGATGAGCCCTTATTATGTATACATATAGAGTCAGTCACAGAAGGGATGAAGGGTATTGTCATATTCAAATATAGTCAAGGGGACTTTGTTGCTTAGTAGTGCTACATTAATATGTAGAATATTAGGATTTATTTACTTTTTTCCTTTTCAGCTGTTAGTTGGGGTAGAGGGGGTCGCTGTATATACGGCTGCGTATAGTTGGTATGGCGTGTTGTTGAGCTTTTCCACAGCTGGTATGCCTATGGCTGCATCGAAGTTTGTAGCGAAATATAATGCGATGGGAGATTATGAAACGAGCCGAAAAATGTATCGGGCTAGTTTTCTGTTGATGGTTGTTTTAGGAGCGATCGGTTTTTTAGCTTTGTACATATTAGCTCCTTATATTTCAAGTTTGATGATTCGGTCAGAACAGCCAAGTCAATCTTTTCTTGATTCGTTAACATTGACGATGCGGGCGTTAAGTTTTGCCTTGTTAATTGTGCCACCGATGAGCATTACACGAGGCTATTTTCAAGGGTTTCAACAGATGAAGCCGACTGCTTATTCACAATTAATGGAGCAAGTCGTTCGCGTGCTGTTTATACTAGCAGGTAGCTTTTTCATTGTTCGTGTGATGGAAGGGCCGATGAAATGGTCTGTGGCGGTGGCGACTTTCGGAGCGGTCGTTGGTGCGATAGCAAGTGTGTTCGTCTTAGTTTATTTTTGGAAAAAGTATAATGGATTGAAAGTGGTTACCGAAAAGAAGGAGACTACTTTGACGACTAGAGCGATGTTTTTAGAGTTATCTAGATATTCTTTTCCTATCGTTATGGTAGGGGTCGCCATTCCTTTATATACTTTGATAGATCAATATACGGTGGCTGATATTTTGAGGGGAATGGGCTATTCAGAGAGAGAAGCGAAAGCGGTATTTGCCTATGTGACTAACTACTCGCAAAAGTTGATGATGATTCCGATCTCGTTGGCGACAGGGCTTGCACTAAGTATTATGCCAGCGATTACGCAAGCGTTTGTTGATCAAAAAACAGAAGATCTCAAACAGCAAATTTTAAAAATTTATCAGCTACTATTGTTATTTACGATTCCAGCCGCTGTCGGATTAGCCGTTCTTTCTTATGATATTTTTCGAGTGATTTATATTAATCTCGAAGTTGCTATAGAAGGTTCTCCTTATTTAGTCACATCCGCTCCTGTGGCGGTATTGGCGGCTGTTTTTACTGTTTCCGCAGCGATATTGCAAGGGTTAGATTTGCAGAAAAACACGATTTACGCGACGATGGCAGGCGTGGTTTGTAAGCTCCTATTCAACCCTATGCTTTTACATCTACTTGAAGGGCATGGAGCTATTGTTGGTACGATGATTGGTTTTTCTGTTTCGAATCTCATTATGGTTGTGATTATTGTCAAACAAACGAAGGTTGACATCTTTGCTGTATTGAAAAACGTCTTTTTTATTTGTGTGTACTCCCTCATGATGATGGCTAGTATTCTATTATTAAAATGGGGAGGAGCCTTCATGTTAGATGGAGAGCAGTATATCCATTCGCTGATGATTGTTCTTGTTAGTGTAGGTGTCGGTATTTTTGTCTATTCTGCTTTGGTTATGAAAAGTTCACACGCGTTAGATGCTGATACGAAAAGAATGATTTTACGTAAACTGAAGCTGCCTACCTTTTCTCGTGGATAATAGCCATTAACCGACAAATACAGTAAAATAGTGATAGATATATATTCTGAAGATTCAGAGGTGGAATGAATGATTAATTTAGGGGAACGTGTCAAACAAACGAAGCGGACGTTACGAATGGACACGCTGAAGAAAATATTAGTCGAGTTTGATCAAGAAATTATGGGGCTGTCAGAAGAGAGTCGTCGAGCGAAATATGAGAAGATGTCGCAAAGTCCATTTATCTTTTTCCGGGGCAGTGCCTATTTATTTTACTATGATGTAGCGAGCCATTGGTTCCCATATCATACGCCGCAAGATCGACCGACGTGGATTCAAGGGGACTTGCATTTTGAAAACTTTGGTGCGTTCCATAATGAGAAAGGCAAGCTCGTATTCGATATTAATGATTTCGATGAAGGCTATTTAGGTTCGTATTTATATGATGTATTACGCATGTCCGTTAGCATGGCGCTCGTTTGTCGCGAGTTAGGATATGGGGTTGATGAGCAAATTGATGTGATCGAGGCATACTTGCAGGCGTATCATAAACAAATGATCCGCTTCCGAGATCGCAAAGATTTACCGGAAACATTTTTCGTGACGAAGAAAAAAGCCGATGGTGCGATTCGCAAGCTATTGAAAAAGCTTGAAAAAAGAAGTGAGGCTCATTTATTAAGTAAAGTAACGACTTATTTTCAAGAGGAGCGCCAATTTGCTGAGTCGGATGAAATTCAGCCATTAAGTGATGATGAGCAAGCGGTCATTGAGCAAGTTTGGTCTCAATACTTGGAGACGGTTGAGAAATTGGAAGATGAAACGAAGTATGAGGTTAAAGATGTTGCGTTTAAGCATGGCTCAGGGACGGCATCGATTGGGCTAGACCGCTTTTACATATTAGTAGAAGGTGGACAACAGCAAGAGGATTTAGACGATTTGGTTTTAGAAATGAAAGAAGTACGTCTGCCGATTCCAGCTTATTTCATGCCTTATAACGAAGCATTCTGGGAGGCGTTCCCTCATCAAGGTAAGCGTGTGATTATGACGCAGCGAGCAATGCACCACCAGGTTGATCCACATTTAGGCTATGCAACGATCGATGGGCGTGATTTTTATGTGCGCGAGCGCTCTCCGTATAAAAAGAAATTAAAGCTTGAAGCGATTAAAAGCTTAGAAGATATGATGGAGACGGTAGAGCAAATGGGAGCGATTACCGCAAAAGTTCATGCTCGAGCGGATGCCGATATTAATGAAGGAATCTTGTCGTATCATAGCGAAGAGGAAATTTTAACAGCCATTGGTGAAGATGTGGATGGATTTGTTCATTATATTTCGCATTGGGCATTCTCTTATGCGAACCAAGTCGAGAGAGATTATGCATACTTTATGGAACACCTTGAGGGTTCTCGATGATTTTAGTTAGTTCATGTTTAGCAGGAGAAGCGGTCAGATACGATGGCGCACATTGTTTACATCAGCCGTTAAAGAAGCTGCTTGAAGAAGGAAAAGCGGTGATAGCTTGTCCAGAAGTGATGGGGGGACTGTCTATTCCGAGAGAGCCTGCTGAAATCATCGGAGGAGATGGCAGTGATGTTCTCGCTGGCCAAGCGAAAGTGGTGACTAAGTCAGGAAAAGATGTCACCGATGAATTTATTAACGGTGCTTATCAAATGCTGGAAAAAGCCCAACAGGTGAATGCCACTGTCGTCGTGTTAAAAGAAAACAGCCCTTCATGCGGCAGTCACATGATTTATAACGGTGAGTTTACTGGTAAAAAGATCGCAGGTGAAGGCATAACAGCCGCCTTATTGAAACAACATGGATTTCGTGTGGTTTCTGAGATAGATACAATATGATAAAAGTAGCGTCCTTCTAAAAGAAGGGCGCTACTTTTATGAGTATATCAGTAAATTCCCTAATCTAGCTTATTTCTCCTCATCATGAAGCCGCTTTTCGCTTTCGGCATCGAAAAAGTGAGCTTTTTCTATATCGAAGGCAAGCTTAATGGTCTCGCCTGGTGTGAATTCGGAACGAGAATCTAAACGGGCGATGAATTCTGTGTTGTTGATGCTAGAGTAAATCATTGTCTCAGCACCTGTTAATTCCGAAACTGAGATGTTCGCATCGATGGTTGATCTTGGTGATGCTTCGATAAAGGCAGATTCATAATGAATGTCTTCAGGACGAATACCGAAGATGACTTCTTTGCTAGCATATCCAAGTTTTCGCAACATGCTCATTTTTTCTTTTGGGATGGCAAGAGAGGTATCACCAATTAGGATTTGGCCATCTTCTAACTTTCCACGGAAAAAGTTCATAGCAGGAGAGCCGATAAAGCCGCCAACAAATACATTAGCTGGTTTTTCATATACCTCTTTCGGTGTTCCGACTTGTTGAATGACGCCATCTTTCATCACGACTAAACGAGTGGCCATCGTCATTGCTTCTGTTTGGTCATGGGTGACATAGATGGTTGTTGTTTGGATTCGTTGATGGAGCTTAGAAATTTCCGCACGCATTTGCACACGTAGTTTAGCATCAAGGTTAGATAACGGCTCATCCATTAAGAAGACTTTGGCGTCACGAACGATAGCTCGACCTAAAGCGACCCGTTGGCGTTGCCCACCGGATAGAGCTTTTGGTTTTCGATCTAAATACTCCTCCAATCCAAGAATAGCCGCTGCATCTTTTACCCGACGGTCAATATCTGATTTAGAGAATTTCCGTAGCTTTAAGCCGAATGCCATATTATCGTAAACCGTCATATGAGGATATAGGGCATAGTTTTGGAAGACCATAGCGATGTCTCGATCTTTCGGAGGAATGTCGTTCATACGCTCACCATCAATATAAAAATCTCCTTTAGAAATCTCCTCAAGCCCTGCGATCATTCGTAAAGTAGTCGATTTTCCACATCCAGATGGACCAACAAAGATAATGAATTCTTTGTCTTGAATATGTAAATTGAAGTCTTTCACCGCTGTTATTTTGTCGTCGTACATCTTGTAGATATTCTTCAATACGATCTCTGCCATGTTGTTAAAGCCTCCTAAATTTGTGCTGTTGTCTTAATATAAGCTTAGTTGAAGAAGAGAAAAATCTATATGGTCAATGTGCCTAAAATCATCGCAAGCTCTTTAGGCAGGTTGCCTTACTGTTGGTCTTGATTATAAAGTAGGCAAGCAAGATAGATGGTAAACGAACTGTTGAAATCTTTGAGTTGAACGCCTGTTTTTTCTACAAATTTATCTAGTCGATATTGAAGAGTGTTTCGATGAATAAATAATTTTTTAGCTGTTAATGAAGCATTTAAATTGCTTTCTAAATATACCTTGAGTGTTTGGAGAAGATCTGGTTCATCTTTAAAGCTTGGGAATAGGTTTATAGAAATTGCCTTACGTAATTGTGTAGGTACTTGTAAAGCTAAAGCAGAAGGAAGAATCTTTTCAAACGTGAATACATGTTCATTAAGTAAAAGCTCTAACCCTAAATGAAAGAATTGTTTTTCTTGTGAAAATTGATGCTTAGTCTCTTGAGAGGGAGTGAAAAACTTTCCGACATAAAAGGATGGCGTCATAAAAAAATCGCCAGTAAAAGTTTGGATGATAGAATATAATTCCTTATATGAAATAGCGTGATCTTCTGTTTCGATAAGCACTCCTCTTTTGGGATTTTCCCAAAAAAGAATGATATCCCTCGTGAAAAAACCTTTGAGCGCCCATTCTAAATCGTCCTGCTCCCAATGACGGTTATCAAAGTTAAATTGAATGATTCTTTGTCTGCGATTATTAGAGCTTTTCGGAACTTTTCCATCAGAAAAGAGGAAATGGTACCAACTCTCTGCATTTACATGTAATTTAGTCGGCTCGTGACACTCAAATAAACCTTCAAGAAGCTGTAATTCTTTTTCGGAAATATCTTCTTTAGGGATGATGAGCCAAGCTCGTTGGTCATGATCATATAGCCAGATATAATGATGTGGATGTACAACGTCTGCTGGATGATGAATTAGTTGACTATTTGGATATAAATTACGTAATTTTGTAAACATCGCTAGCCCTCATTTGTTAAATGGATTTCTATTTTCTTCTATAATAATAGAACATAAAAGGTGAAACATTCAAAGGGAAAGGGAAAACGTTTGAAATTCATTCATAAGATAATGAACGGATCTATGTTATGATTGTTGTAATTAGTTGTATTTGTGTTGAAAAAATGAATTCTTCTTGGAGGGAATAGGTTTGTTTGCAAAAGAGAGATATGCGGTAATATTGGAGATTTTACAAGAACATCAGTCCGTAAGAGTCTCGGAGTTGACAGAGAGGTTTCAAGTTTCAATCGAAACCGTACGTAGAGATTTGGAAGCTCTTGAGAAAGAAGGATATTTAAAACGCGTTCATGGAGGAGCCGTGTTAGAAGATGTTCATTCTATTCAAGAAACGAATTTTACGACGAGAGAACAAAAGTATATTGAAGAAAAAGTAGAAATTGCCAAAGTGGCTTCTCGCTTTGTGACAGAAGGGCAATCTCTCGCTTTAGATGTAAGTACGACCAATACAGAGTTCGCAAAAATATTAGTGGAAAAGTTTGAACGTTTAACCATCTTAACGAATTCTCTTCAGATTGCTAATGTATTAGCGAAAAAGCCGTATTTTACGATTATTATGCCAGGTGGAGTGCTTCGGAATGAAGAGTTATGTATTACAGGAGAAATTGCGGAGTCGGCTGTTTCTCAATTTAATATTGACACTTTCTTTATGAGCATGAGTGGTATTTCTTTAACAACAGGATTGACCGATTATGGAATAGGGGAAGTAGAAATAAAGAAGCGGATACTTCAATCTGCTCAAAAGGCGATTGTTCTCGCTGACAGCAGTAAGTTCGGCGTAGCCGCTTTGTTGAAAGTATGTGACTTTCAAGATGTGAACAAAATTATTACAGATTCGAAAATCGATTCAGCGATTATCGAAAAATATAAAACGAATGGAATTCAAGTAATTAATCAATAAAAGAGATCCAATGAGGAAGTGGCTAGACTCGAAATGTTCATCGGCATTTCGAGTCTTTTTTCGTGTTGCGCTAATTTTCTTTTGTTGTAAATATGTGTATATGGTTGTAATTAATTTGTTTTTTACAATTAATTAATATTAAATCAACAAACTATTTTTATAATAAAGTTATTAAATGAGGCGAGAAAGGAGAGAAATTCTTGACGACGACTTCGCTAAAAGAGGAAAAGCCGCTAGTTATTCATAAGAAAGCTGTTCATTCAAAGCGAAATAAATGGAGTGGGTTGAAAAAGTTGCTTTTTGTTCTTCCAGCTCTCATTCCATTATTAGTATTTTGGATTTTTCCAATGTTGTATTCTGTGTACATCAGTTTCACCAATTGGGACTTTATGTCTGAAGATTATGATTTTGTTGGTTTGGAAAATTATAAGAATTTACTTAGTAGTCAAGGATTTTACGAAGCATTTGGCAATACGGTCTACTTTATGGTTGGATCAATTATTCCAACAATGGTTGGTGGGCTATTATTAGCTCTTCTCGTACATAAAAAAATGGCGGGAGTCGGCTTTTATCGAACGATACTATTTTCGCCATGGATCACACCGATGGTTGCTGTTTCTATTGTTTGGTCTTGGATATTTGAACCACGGGTTGGAGTAGCTAATTGGATCTTGTCCTTGTTTCATTTGCCGCAGCTTGAATGGTTAGGAAGTTCCACATGGGCAATGCCAGCGGTCATCATTGTCACTGTTTGGAAAGGAGTCGGCTGGGCGATGATCTTCTATTTAGATGCGCTAAAGAAAATTCCGCCAGATCTATATGAAGCCGCTTCTTTAGATGGAGCATCGAAATGGTATCAGTTTAGGCATATTACTTTGCCGCTCATATCGCCAACTACTTTTTTCTTATCGATTATTTTAGCGATTGATCTGTTACAAGCTTACGATCAAATACAAATTTTGACACAAGGTGGTCCGTCCAATAGTACACGCACATTGCTTTATATGTATTATCAGAGTGCTTTTGAACAATTTAATGTGGGTGAAGCGACTGCGATTGCGACTGTCATTATTGTATTAGCAGCACTATTGTCAGTAGTTCAGTTTTGGATTTCAAAGAAATGGGTCCATTATGATTAAGAAAGGTTGGACTGCAGGTGAATGAGCAAAGAGTACCGATCCGTTTTTTACGAATAGGTTTAAAGCATGTTGGGTTAATAGCTTTAAGCCTTGTGATGTTCTTTCCGTTTTTATGGATGGCTATTAGTGCGTTGAAAACGAAGGATGAAGTGTTTCAATTCCCACCTCGCTTATGGCCGGAGAATCCTCAGTGGCATAATTTTATGGATGCTTTTAATGCTGCGCCATTTGGTTTGTATATTTTCAACAGTGCTTATACCGCGATATTTATTGTGTTGTTGCAAGTCGTTTCTGGAGCACTGATTGCTTATGCTTTTACTCAGTTTCAATGGAAAGGGAAAAATCTTCTCTTTGGCGTCATTATGGGCACGTACATGTTACCGGCCGCTGTGACGTACGTACCAAGCTATATTATTTTATCCAAGTTGAATCTCCTTGACAGTCACCAAGGGCTCATCTTATCCAATATGGTTAGTGTGTTTGGAATCTTCTTGTTGAGGCAAGCGTTTTTACAGGTGCCAAAGGAATTGATTCAGGCGGCTCGTATTGATGGAGCAAATGAATGGACGATATTATGGAAGATTGTTTTTCCTTTAACAAAACCATCGTTTGTGACCTTCGCCTTAATTAGTTTTGTACAAAATTACAATAACTATTTATGGCCATCTCTCATTTTGAAAAGTGAGGATTTAAGCTTAATTACTGGAGGATTGCGCCAATTCTTTATTTCAGATGGTGCATATGGGGTACAGTGGCCATTAGTGATGGCTGCCAGTACATTTGCGGTTCTACCATTATTGTTATTATTCCTCTTCGCTCAGCGTTCATTTGTTCAAGGGATTGCTGACAGAGGCATTAAAGGATAATAAGAAAAAGGAGAATGGAACATGAGAATTTGGAAACGATCATTGGCAATGCTAACAGTTTTGATTTTGTTAGTTGGTAGTTTAGTAGCTTGTGGCAACAAGTCGAAGGAAGCAAGTGAAGGCAATAGTAATGGTCCAGTTGAGATTGAATTATGGTATGGCCTTGGTGGAAATCTTGGAGAGAACATGAAGAAGAAAATTGCCGCTTTCAATGAATCTCAAAATGAAGTAAAGGTCGTTGGTGTAGCGCAAGGAGAATATAATGAAACATTTCAAAAGCTTCAAGCGTCTATTGCATCTGGAAAGGCGCCAGCAATTGCTTTATTAAGTCCAGATATGATCAAAGGTTTAGCGGACAAAAACATTCTAGCTCCACTAGATGAAATGATTAAAAATGACGCTGATATCAATGTCGATGATTTTGTTCAAAGTTTCTATAAACAAGGGGAAGTGAGTGGTCAACAAGTAGCACTTCCAGTCTATGGAACGACGCAAGTGCTTTATTACCGTAAAGATGTTTTCGAGAAAGCAGGCATTTCTCCAGAGTCACTGAAAACTTGGGAAGGTCTTAGAGAAGCGGCAAAGAAAGTAACGAAGAAAAATGGAAACGAAACGGTGTTTTACGGTTGGGAGCCAATGTATGGTTCGCTGAATTTAATTGATGCTAGTTTAAGTCATGGAGGAAAAATCTTTAGTGACGATGGCAAAGAGGTTGCCTTTGACTCAAAAGAGTGGATTGATACGTGGGAGTTTTTCCGCAAAGCGATTCATGAAGACAAGACGATGAGAATTCATCACGGCGGACAAGGTTGGGAATATTGGTACAAAACGATTGATGATGTCATGCAAGATCGTGCAGCGGGTTATACAGGTTCAAGTGGTGACCAAGGAGATCTTGATTTCACAAAAGTAGCGGCAGTTCCGCAGCCAGGATGGGAAGGTCATGAAGCAAAGCCATTTGCTGAAACATTAATGATGACGATCCCTAAAAGCACACCAAAAGAACAGCAAGAAGCAGCTTATAAGTGGATGAAGTTCTTTACAAGTCCTGAAAATACAGCTGATTGGTCCATTAACACCGGGTATATTAGTGTGCGTGAATCGGCAACAGAAACGGCTGCTTATAAAGAGTTTGCTGAAAAGAACCCACAAATTTTAGTCCCGCTTGAGCAAGCGAAAACGGCTACGCCATATGTGATCGATCCGACAGGTGGAAAGGTGTATGATGCATTAAATAAAGCGGCAGACCAAGTGGAAATTGAAGGGATCTCTGCGGAGAAAGCATTGAAAGAAGCGAAGGTAATTGCACAAGAAGCACTAGACCAAGCGTTGAAGGAGAAATAAGGTATGCGAACAGTACAGTTTTCAGGAATGATTGAACAGCCATTTACGATTCATGAGTTTACATTAGATGAGAGGGTGGAATGGCTAGAGATTCAAATTGAGTTTCATATAAAAAAATGGCAACATGTCTTCTTATGGGACCCGAATGATCGATTACGTTGGCAATATGTAAATGTTCATGCTCCAAAAACGATCATTCTTCATAGCGATGATAAGCTTTCAGATTATAGCACATTACCTGGAGAGTTACCTCAAGGGACTTGGAGGTTAGAAGTACTTGTTGAGCCGGATCATTTACCTGTTCAACATCAGATCAATTTGAAAGCTAGTACAGGAAGCTACTCTCCTATCAATGAATGGACAAATGATGCTAAACAATATTGGGCCGATGTCAACGGAGAAGCTCCGATGCAAGCGAATCTCTTTTCGATGGAGAAAGTGAAAAAGAAGGAAGCAGCTTGGTATCGTGGGGATTTCCATACACATACCGTATTAACGGACGGGAAAATGACCGCGCAACAAGGGATGATGCAAGCGAAAAAGCAAAACTTAGATTTCTTTGTAGCGACGGATCACAATCTTTTACCGACAATGTGGGTGGAGGATGAGGATGTTCTTGTGATTCCTGGGATTGAAATCACTTCATCTAGAGGGCATTTTAATGCATTAGGCTTAACAAGTTGGGTAGATTGGCGCCCAACTCACCTTGATGGTGGAATGGAATCGGAACAGGGAATGAATCGCGTGATTTCAGAAGTTAGGGATCATGGAGCACTCTTTTCTGTCAACCACCCGATGCTTACCCCTTATGCTTGGTTGTTTATGGATACGAAGCTATCAGACTTAGATTCTTTCGAAGTTTGGAATGATCCAACTTTTCCTGATAATCGTAAGGCAACGGAAGAAGCGTTAGTATTGTGGAATGAGTTATGGAACGACGGTTACTGTGTGTGTGGCATTGGTGGTTCAGATTCTCATATGCTGCCAACGGAAAGTTATGTACAGGACGGTCCTCCTTCATTAATTGGTGATCCTGCGACGTATGTCTATAGTTCGGAGCTTTCTGCTAAAGCGATTTTGCAATCAGTGAAGGAAAGAAAAGTCTATGTCACTAGAGGCCCGGTGATCGAGCAAGTAGTGGAGATCAATAGCAAACAATTTTCAATCGGTTCGGATGTTTCGGCCATCATTGATGAAGAACAAGAAGCAGTTGTACATTTTAAAGTCACTGTTCAAGGGATGGCTGCTGGAACTTTATATTGGATCGAGAATGGTGAAATCGTTGAGCAGCACTTAATTGATGGTTCTTCGGAATATAAATCTAGTACTCAATGGAAAACAGGCGAGTTTGTCTGGAGACGTGTGGAAATACGTAATGAAAAAGGAGAATTAATGGCTTTTACTAATCCTGTATTCTCAGGTCAGAAAGCACCATCTATTGAAAAATGGGGCGAACTATTAACGAAGGCTGGTCTTGCATAAGTGAAACAGATTAAAGCGGTGTTATTTGATAAAGATGGAACCCTTCTCGAGTTTAATTCTATTTGGTTGAAAGTTGCTTATGAATTGGTAGATGCTTTTGTTGAGGCAGAAGGGCTCTTACAGTTAGATAAAAATGATTTGCTAGAACAGCTAGGTGTTTCTGAAGATGGAGCAGATCCGAATGGCATCATTGCGTGTGGAACAAATGATGATATTATCAAATTATTTGTTACTTTCTTACAAAATAAAGGACGTCCAAAAGAAAAGGCACAACTCAGTCAATGGGTGAACGAAAATATTTTAACGATCATGAAGAAACATCAAGATGAAATTGTCCCAGTTCAAGGAGTACGATCTTTATTTGAAAAAATGAAGAAAGAGCAATTGACGATCGGAATTGTTACGGCAGATAGTTTAGCGGCGACTAAGTTATTTTTAGAACTATTTGACTTAAGTGCTTACTTTGATTTCATTGTGACAAGTGATACGTTTCCGGTGCATAAGCCGGACCCGCTTATTGTCACGACATTTTGTCAGCAATATGGCATTGATCCAATGGAAGTGGCTGTAATTGGCGATACTCCGTTAGATTTGATGTTAGCTAAAAACGGTCAGGTTGGCTTGGGAATTGGCGTTTTAACAGGAACGGGTCAACGTGAAGATTTACATGATCTAGCCGACTTCGTTTTACCGTCAGTAGCGCAACTAGTAGATGAGAATGATCGTTGGATTTGGCAAAAGCAAGATTGTGTAGTGAAGAGGTGAGTCGTTGGTTTACTGGTTATTATTGCTCGTAACGATTGTCTTTGAAGTGGCGGGTACAATTTCAATGAAGCTCTCTGATGGATTAACAAAAGGTCTTCCTAGTTTGATGATCTTTGTGAGTTACGGGATATGTTTTTCGATCTTTGCCATTGTCGTTAAGAAAATCGATTTAAGTATTGCTTATGCGCTATGGTCGGGTCTAGGTACTTTGTTTGTGACGCTTATTAGTGTCTGGGCGTTTAAAGAGCAACTCAATCTAACTCAAATGTTTTGTATTGTTGCGATTGTTGCAGGAGTCGTTGGTTTGAAATTGACAGCTTCATAATTTACTCGTATAAATTCCCCCTAAAATTTATATAAGTAACGGAGAATAGGCTCCCTCACAGGTAATAGATGTGTGGGAGCTCTTTTTTAAAAGAATTAATTTGAGGTTGGTGAAAATAATGGAACTAGAAATCGTCGATCAATTAATGAAGGCTATTCATACTCGTCAGCTGCAAGCGGATGAACAACTTCCGTCTGAAAATGAGCTAGCTGATCACTATCGTGTCCCGCGAATCACAGTGAGAAAAGCGTATAAACGATTACAGGAAATGGGCTATATTTACTCTCTGCAAGGGAAGGGGAGTTACGTGAACAATCGTCAACAGCAAATCCCTCTACTCTTATCTGGCGACGAAAGCTTTTCTGAAAAGATGAAAAAGCACGGATATGATTATGATTCGAAAAATGTGTTATTTGAAAAAATGATTCATAACGATGTTCTTTTTCGAAGATTAGGATTACAGGAACCTGATCAAATTTATCAAATTGGTCGTTTGCGATTTTTGGATCAAAAGCCAATTGCTTTACATATATCCTTTGTTGCTCAATCAGTTTTTCCTACTATTGAACAGGATGGAGAGGAAATTACTTCGATGTTTCAGTACTATCGTAGGCAAGGATTTCAGCAATTTTCTTCTAGTCAAACGACATTACGCATTCAATTTCCTACGAAAGCAGAGCGCGAATGGCTAGATTGCCCCATTTCTATTCCGGCTCTTGTAGTAGAAACAGATTGTCGTGATAGAGAAACGGGCACGATTCTTGAATATACGAAAATTTTTTATAGAAGTGATTACTTTACATACTGCCTCTAACAAGGTGTTTTACATAGAGTTAACACAATTTACGTTTTCTTAATAGTCGCCCACTTGGCAACAAGTTACATTAAGCGTACGGAATATTTCATAGCTTAAGGAGGTTGAGATTGTGAATCGTAAACGTAGAACGGAAGTATTGATTCGAAGCACGAGTGATAGCGCTAAAAAACTAGCTGCTGTTATTATCGGAAATTATGAAATTAGTACTTTAAGTGAGCCTAGTCACGGTTTAGTGATGATAAAGGTAAGAGAAACCGCACAGCAGCAGTTATTTTATTTAGGAGAAGTGTTTGTGACAGAAGCTAGAGTGAAGGTTGCAGGTCAGATTGGTGTGGGGATGGTCGTCGGTGATCAACAAGAGCTTGCTTATCATTTGGCAATTATTGATGCAGCTTATGCAGCGAGTTTACCTGAAACGGAGCAGTGGAGCACTTATTTATTAGAAGAAGAACAACTTATTAGTGAGCAAAATATAGCAGAAGCAAATCGTGTTTATCGGACGAAGGTTAGCTTTGAAACGATGGATGTATAGGAGGACGAATATGGGATTAGATCGCATTCATGATATCCAAGCGATATATCGAGAGGTGCTAGATGCCATGGCTCGACCGGGGTCGATCCATTCAATCGAGGCACAGGTGAGTAAAGAGGAAGTTATCTCGGATTGTTATGTTGGCACACTGGCGTTAGCAAAGACACTGATTGATACCGAAGTCACCTATTATTTACCTGTTGCCCATGCAGAACTGAATCAACTTTTCTGCCAGCATACACACGCAAAGCAAGCGAAACTTAGGGAAGCTGATTTTTTGTTTATTTTAAGACAGAGAAACGATGTTGAACTACGAGAAAGTTTATTAAATGCCAAAAGAGGTACATTAACAGACCCGCATCAGTCAGCGACGATCATTGTGGAAGTGGATCAACTTTCTTCTAAAGGTGACCTCATTTTATCTGGTCCTGGGATTGAAACAGAAATGGAGATAGCCATTTGTGGTTCAGAAGAATGGCTTGAAGTAAGAGCGGAAGTGAATAGTGAATATCCTCTAGGGATTGATCTTATTTTTATCGATGCTAACCAGCAAATCGTTTGTATACCAAGAACAACTCAGATGCAGAGACGGGTGGTTGAATAAGATGGGATATGTAGCGGTAAAAGGCGGAACGGAAGCTATTGAAGAGTCGTTAAGACGATTGCAGTATGAAAGATTGAAGAATGAAACGGTGTTGCAAGTGAAGGATGTCGAAGGAGGCATGCGAGGATTGATTGATCAAGTGATGTCGGAAGCTAGCTTATATTGTCCATCCCTCGCAGCTTTAGCGATCAAGCAAGCAGAAGGAAACCCGGAAGAAGCGGTGTTTTTGCTAAGAGCATATCGCTCTACTCTTCCTAGACTTCATTATTCTGAGCCGATGGAAACGGAAAATATGTTTGTAGAAAGAAGAATATCTGCAAGCTTTAAAGATATCCCTGGTGGTCAAATATTAGGAGCTTCCCCAGACTTTAGTCATCGCTTGCTAGATTTTGAGTTAACCAAGGAAACGTTAGAGGAAGTGTTCAATTGGTTGCAAGAATATGAACAAACTAAACAGGAGGGACCTTCAGTTGAGCAACCTTTGAAGAAGTTGCCAAAGGTCGTGGACTATTTACGTCAAGAAGGATTGCTGCAGGAAGTAGTGCTAAAAGATGAACAGCCTGACGATATTACTCGAGAAAGCTTACAATTCCCAGCTAGCCGCAGCACGAGGTTGCAAAGTTTAACGAGGGGGCAAACAGGGGCTGTCACTTCACTTGCTTATGCTGCTCTTAGAGGCTACGGTGCACTTCACCCAACAGTCGGTGAGCTTCGAGTAGGGAAAGCACCGATTTACATTGGGATGAATGAAGTGAACGATGAGTCGGAGCAATATTATATTGGAGACGTTCAAGTGACGGAGGTAGAGTCTTTCATTCCGATCACGATCGAGAAGCCTGGAGGGAAGAGTGAACTTCAGTTCGAGCTTGGTTACGGCATTTGCTTTGGTCAAAATGAAACAAAGGCTATTTCTATGAGTTTACTGGATCATTGTTTAGAAACAGGCGATCCTCGTTACCCGACAAATAATGAAGAGTTTGTCTTGCTACATATTGATTCAGTAGAGTCAACGGGCTTCATTTCACATTTGAAATTACCGCATTATGTGACGTTCCAATCTGAGCTGGATCGAGTAAGGAAGACGAAAACGAATCAATCAGAAGATCTTACTGAGGAGAGCGTTCAATGAATCTACAATATAAATTTGCTTTTTTTGATGAGGGGTCCATTCGTGAGATAAGAAGAGCAACATTGAAAGCTGTTGCGATTCCAGGTTATCAAGTTCCATTTGCCTCAAGGGAAATGCCGATTGCTAGAGGATGGGGAACGGGCGGACTTCAGTTGACCCTATCTTTAATTGGAAAAGAAGATACGGTCAAAGTGATCGATCAAGGCTCTGATGAATCGGTGAATGCCGTAAATATTAAAAAATTGATTACGAAAACAACCGGAGTGGACATCACGGATCAAACAGGAGAGGCGACGATTATTCAATCGCGACATCGTATTCCTGAAGTGCCATTACACCCTAAGCAAATTCTTGTTTTGCAAGTGCCCATTCCGGAACCTTTAAGGGAATTTGAACCGAGTGAACTCGAAACGAAGAAACTACATGGTGACAAGGAGTATAGCGGAGCTTGGCTCATGCTCTTTGAACAAATCATGAAATACGGCAAAACTTCTACAGGAGCCGATCATCCTGTCACTGTTCATGATCGATATGTCATGGCACCAAGCCCGATCCCGCGGTTTGATAATTCAAAGCTTCATTATTCTGAAGCACTCATTTTGCTCGGGGCGGGCCGAGAGAAGAAAATATATGCTGTTCCACCCTATACGAAGGTGGTGTCGTTAGCCTTTGATGATTATCCGTTTGAAGTCGAACGAATAGATGGAATCACTTGTAGAAAATGTGGTTCAGCAGGTGTATTCATGGACGAGTTAGTCGATGAAGAGACTGCTGAGAAGTACCATCTGTGCAATGACACGAGCTATTGTTTAGCAAAAATGAATGAACGACTTGGATAAGAGGAGGGGAGAACATGAATGGAAATCAACCTATATTAACAGTGAAGAATTTAACGAAACAATACGGAGATGGTTGTGAACATTGTAAGGAAGCTTCTCATGCGAATTTAGTCAAGAACTATTGTCCACAATGCGGAACCGTTTATGCTTGTCAAAATGTTAGTTTTGATGTGTATCCAGGAGAAGTGATTGGCATTGTCGGGGAAAGTGGCAGTGGAAAATCAACGTTAATGAGATGCCTCTATTTTGATCAAGAAGCCACGTCTGGTGAAGTCTATATTCAGCCTTTTGAAAATGGAGAAAAGAATGTTTTTGACGTATCTTCACAGCAAAAGCGTTATATTCGCAATCATTTAATGGGGAAGGTGTATCAAAATCCGTTATTAGGATTAAAAATGAACGTTTCCTCGATTGGGAATATTGCTGAAAAAATGCTGTCAGCGGGTCATCGAGAAGTAGCTGTCATGGAATCGCGAGGGAAGGAATTGCTGGATCATGTGAATATCCCGGTCCACCGTATGAAGGAATGGCCAAAGAACTTTTCGGGGGGGATGCAGCAACGAGTGCAAATTGCAAAAGCCTTAACAAATAACCCCCCCCTTCTTTTACTAGATGAAGTCACGACAGGGCTAGATTTATCTGTACAAGCAAACGTCTTAGATTTAATTAGAAAAATTTTAAGAGAGAGACAAATGAGCGTCGTCCTCGTCTCGCATGATCTAGGAGTGATTCGCATGTTAGCTAGTCGTACGTTAGTGATGCTAGATGGGAAAATGATTGAGTACGGCTTAACGGATCAAATTTTAGAAGATCCGCAACATCCATATACTCAGCAACTCGTTCACTCTTTATTATAAGTTGAAACCTTTCGCTATGGGGACTCATTTTCCGGCTGAAAATTACCCTTAGTGGATTTCTATTGAATGTTTTGAGATAGGCTTTAGATTCATCCTTACGTAGCTCGCATAGGAGGAAAGAATATGTATTTAATGACAAATGGGCGTATTGTGACGGAAACCGAAATAGTAGAAGGCTTTGATTTGTTAATCGAAAACGACAAGATTAGTAAAATCCTCCCTCAAGGTGAAATTGCAGCAGTTGCATCGAATGTAGAAATTTTAGATGTGGCTGGTGCCTACATTTCTCCGGGATTCATTGATATTCATTCTGATTACATTGAACAAATGGCCTCGCCAAGACCAACGTCGATGATGGATTTTCATTTAAGCATTCGTGAAGCGGAAAAAGAATTGATTTCTCATGGGATTACAACTATTTTTCATTCGCTTTCTTTATACAAGCATGCTGAATTTGTTCATAAGCAAATACGAAACCCAGAAAATGTGGCGAAATTTATTGAATTAATTGATGAAACAAGAAGTAACAAGCACTTAATTCATCATCGTTTTCATGCTCGGTTCGAAGTGGATAATATCGATGAAGTTGATAACTTGAAGAAATATATTGCTGAGAAAAAAGTTCATCTTGTCTCTTTTATGGATCATACACCTGGACAAGGGCAATTCCGTGATTTGGAAATGTACCGTGAGACGATTAAAGGTTATCATGCGGTGACAGATGAAGAAATTAATAGAGATATCGCGGTTCAACAAAGTAGAGAAACGCTCACTGTTGAGGATTTAAGAGAGATTGCCCAATTTGCAATCGAACATAACATCCCTGTTGCCTCGCATGATGATGACACATTTGAAAAACTTGAGCTGATCAAAAGTTTTGGGACAACGATTAGTGAGTTTCCGATTACATTGGATGTAGCAAAGCGTGCAAAACAGCTAGATATGATGACGATTGGTGGTGCTCCTAATGTTCTACTTGGTGGATCACATAGCGGAAACTTGTCTGCACAAGAAGCGATTCAACATGGCTGTATCGATATTCTTTGTAGTGACTACTATCCGTCAGCGATGTTGCACTCGATTTTTACCATGAATAAAAAGTTTGGTATCGATCTAGCCGAGTTATTCCGTCTTGTCACGATCAATCCAGCGAAAGCTGTCTTTATGGATGAGGAACGAGGCTCAGTGGCAGAAGGAAAGAAAGCGGATCTATTAATAATAGAAGAAATTGATGATCGTTTCCCTGTAATTACTACTGTCTTTGTGGATGGGAAACTCATTCAAAAAACAAATTACATTGCCTAACGAAAGGGGTTTGTAAATGGAAAAGATGCTTTCGGTTGAACCGTATATACATGAACATGTTGTTTTGAAAGATAGTCAATTAGGAGAATATACCGAGGTCGGTGCGTACAATCACTTAGAGAATGTCGTGCTTGGTGATTACTCTTTTACCGGGGCCTACTGTATGCTGCAAAATACGCAAATTGGGAAATTCGCTAACATTGCTCCTTCTGTAAGGATTGGTGCGACTACTCATCCGATGGACAGACCAACATTGCATCATATTACGTATCGAAGAAAAATGTATGGCGTGGATACAAAGGATGATGTTGAGTTTTTTTCATGGAGAGAATCACAAGTTGTTCGACTTGGACATGATACGTGGATCGGACATGGGGCGATAATTATGCCAGGGGTAACGATTGGGAATGGAGCAATTATTGGTGCTGGAGCGGTTGTGACAAAAGATGTGGCTCCTTACTCGGTCGTCGTTGGTGTCCCTGTAAAGGAAGTTCGGAAAAGATTTAGTGAAGAAGTCATTGAGAGTTTAGAACGTATTCAGTGGTGGGACTGGTCGCATGAGCTGATTAAAGAACGAATTGAGCTATTATCAGGCTCAGTTGAGGAGTTCATCAATATGTATGATCAAGGTAGGTCAGACAGATGAATAAAATCTTGTCAGTTGAACATTTATCCAAATTCTTTACTCTCCATCATTTAAATAAACATATTAATGGAATTCATGACATTGATTTTTATGTCAATGAAGGAGAATTCATTGGTTTAACAGGAAAAAGTGGGAGCGGAAAATCGACGGTGTTGAAGTGTATTTACCGAACGTATTTATCGAACAGTGGCTTAATTACTTATCATTCGAAGCAATACGGTTTGGTGGATCTCACTCAACTAGGTGAACGTGAGGTTGTAGAATTGCGGAAACAAGAGATCGGATATGTCTCCCAATTTTTAAAAACGATGCCGCGAACGACGGCGCGAGAAATGGTGAATGAGGCTCTTTTAGAAACAGGATATGAAGAAGAGTTTGCCCGTCGTGAAACGGAGAGAATTCTTGCTCATTTTGAATTAGATGAAGAGTTATGGGATAGTTATCCGACGACTTTTTCAGGTGGTGAGAAGCTTCGATTGAATATCGCTCGCGCTATGGTGAAGCGGCCACGACTCTTATTGCTGGATGAACCGACCGCCAGTTTAGATCAGGCATCTAAAGAGAGAGTGAAGCAGCTACTTGAACAGCTCAAACAAGAAGGAACGACAATGCTAGGTATTTTTCATGACTTAGAATTTATGCAAGATTTATGTGATCGTGAGTACAAAATGAAAGATGGAAAGTTAGTAGACACTAAAGCATCAGCTACCAATTAATTAGAGAGGAGTGGAAAGTTGTTGATCGATTTACATTGTCATTCAAAAATATCGGATAACTCGATGCCACTAGCAGATTTAATAGGGCACGCTAAACAACGCGGAGTAACTCATTTGGCGATCACGGATCATGATACGACGAAAGGGTTAATTAAAGCGGAACAACTTGGGAAGGAAATAGGGGTAGAGATTATTCCTGGAATTGAGATCTCTGCATTTGATTTTAAACGAAATCGTCGTGCTCATATTCTTGGATACTTTGTTTCTCCTAACCACTCAGCAATTAAATATCTTTGTGACCCGCTAATTCAAGCTCGTCATGAAGCGTCCTATCAAATGACACAAAAAATTATCGATGCAGGTTATGATATTACGTGGGAAGAAGTTGAAAACTATGCGGTCGGTGGAACGGGTGTATATAAACAGCATATTATGCATGCGTTAATGGCCAAAGGTTATACTGATACGATTTATGGTGAATTGTATAATCAGCTATTTTCTCGCGGTGGGGATGGTCAACCGGTAGGGATTGCTTTTGTGCCTTTACAATATGTCGATGTAGTTGAGGCCATTTTTGCGATTCGAGCAGCAGGTGGAGTCCCTGTTCTTGCGCATCCGAAACAATTTAATAGTTTTGAAGCGATTGGTGAATGGGTGAGTGTAGGACTTGAAGGAATTGAAGTGCTTCATCCGTTGCATGGCCCAGAGGATGAAAAGTTAGCGATGGAATTTGCTGAGAAATATCGACTTGTTGAAACGGCTGGATCTGATTTTCATGGATTATACGGAGACTCAACACAATTCCCATTAGGCTGTAAGGATACCGGTGTGGATCGGTTGAATAAATTGAAAGAACGACATGTGAAAATTCATTCAAAATAATACCACTTATAATGAGGGTGTCCAGATACTTCTGGTCAGCCTTATTTTGGTGTTAGCCTATATTTTTTGAAGTATAAAAAACTGAAAAATAAAATAATTATCATTTATTGTCGAATTAGTAAATATTATAGAATTAATGATTCCTAAGGCGTATAATAATGAAGGTGATATTTATTAGATTAAGGATTATTGCACCATGACTATATCCCTCATAAGGGCAAACCTATTGAAAGGTAGGGACGCAAAGCTACGGGTCTAAAGTGGGGAAAACCATGACAGCCGGGCCGCCAAATAGCATGTTAGTTGCTAGTTTTACATCAATGAAAAAATATTTGAGGAGGGCAATTTATGATTATTTTAGACAAGCCATATGTTTCGCACTTACTTTCATCTTCTATTAAGGATCTTCAAATCCCTGTTATTAAAGTAAATGATGTAGAGATCCCAAATGAAGACGAATTATTTTTAACAGAGAAAGAGCTATTTTTACAGCAGTTCTCAAGTTCGGAAACTCCGATTCTCTTTAACTCAGAAAACGGTTTATTCATGTTGAACGAATACTTACCTGATCATCAGTTGACCTCTCTTGCGACGACGTTAAAAAACAAAGCTGCATTTAGAAGGACGCTAACAACTCATTTTCCTGAATTTTTCTTCCGTGAACTTTCTTTTGCTGAATTAGATACATTGGATATTAACACGCTTCCGTTTCCGATTATTATTAAGCCGGTTGTTGGCTATTCTAGCATTGGTGTGTATCGTATTGATCAAAAGGAAGATTTTGTTGACGCCATCAACAAACTGAAGCAGGATATGTCGATGGCTGGCAGTGCTTACCCTAAGGAAGTGATCGATAGTCAAACGTTGATTATTGAAGAGCTAATCGAAGGAGATGAGTATGCGATTGATGCCTACTATACGGAAGAAGGTAAGCCGGTCGTTCTCAACCTTTTTAAACGGATGTTCAGCCACGAGAAGGATATGAGCGATCGAATTTATTTCACAAGTAAGCAAGTGTTAACAGAGGCACTGCGAAAAGTGGAGACATTTCTTGAAAATATTGGCCCAATCTTTGAGTTACAATCTGCACCTGTACATATTGAAGTGCGTATGAATAGCCAAGGAATCATTGTACCGATTGAAGCCAACCCGTTACGGTTTGCTGGCATTGGTACAACAGAACTTGGTGTCCATGCTTATGATATTAATGTATATGAATACTATTTCAAACAGTTAGTACCTGATTGGGAAAATATTATGAATGAGATGGACGATTCTATTTATAGTTTCTGTTGTGCTGAAGTCGACCCTTCCATCGATTGTAAAGCAATTGAAGAGGTCGATCATGAAGCGTTTAAGAGCAATTTTGAGGAGATTTTAGAATATCGTCCGATGGCATTTAATGAATATTCTACGTTTGCAGTCGTCTTCCATAAGGCAGCTGACTTTGAAGAAAACAAACGAATTTTGCAACTAGATTTAAATGATTTTCTTACAATGAGAGAACTTCAATCCGTTTAATCAGTGAGGAGAAAGGAGCCATACAGTGTTTAAAGCTAAAAAAACGATCAATGGAAAAATAATGTCGGGGATATTAATTCCTATTATTTTATTAAGCGTTATTTTCAGCTCAGTACTTTTTGTAACGTCTGAGTACATTATTGACGATCATCTTGTTCCTGCATTTGAAGAAGGATTAACGACGAAAATGCACCAATTTAATGGTCTCTTCGATGCGGAAATGGTGAACGAAGCAAAAACAGATCGCAAAGTATATGCACAATTGTTAGAAAAAGCAAATAGTTTCCAAAAAGCGTTTGGTCTAGAAAATGTGTATATTATGAGTAAGGTAGACGGTCAGGAAGTTATTTTATTACTCGGAAATGCTGATGAGCACTTAACTCCACTTGCCTTTACCGAAGATCAAGCGAAAGCTTTGACGACAACAGATGTCGTTATAAGCGATTTTTATAAAGATGATTATGGCACGCATAAATCTACCTTTTTACAAATTGAAGGCACGGATTCTGTTCTTGGGTTAGATGAAGATGCCGATTTCATTAGTGATTTAGAGAATAATTTAATGATCATATGTGTCGGTTTATCGGTTCTTTTTATCGTTATTAGTTACTTTGTTTCTCGTTTTATTTCAAGGAGAATCTCGAAACCGATCAATGAGCTAGTAGGTTTCACAAAGTTAGTTGCCAGCGGGGATTTAACGAAGGAAATTTCGATTGACAGTAATGATGAAACTGGAGAGTTAGCTACTAGCTTTAGTCAAATGCAACAGCAATTAAAGGGTACAATTCAGCATGTGACATCTACATCAGATCATGTCGTATCATCTTCAGGCGACTTGTCTCAAAGTGTTGGACAAGTGACAGAGGTGATTAATCAAATTTCCACAACGATTCAAGAAGTGGCTGCTAATAGCGATACAGTAACTAGTGGAGCGATACAAAACCAAGCGGCGATACAGGAGATTTCAGAAGGTATTTTAGATATTTCCAAATCGACGGTGAATGTGACGGATGAGACGTTAGAAGCATCGACGGAAGCAGAGCAAGGAAACAAGGCGATTCAAGAGGCGGTTGAAGGGATAGAGGCTATTAATGCGTCGGCGAAATCCTCTATGGAAGTAACGCAACAGATGAATCAACGCTCCAATGAAGTCGGAAACATTACACAAATGATTACGAATATTTCTGATCAAATTAATTTACTCGCTTTAAATGCAGCGATTGAGGCTGCTCGTGCAGGAGAATATGGAAAAGGTTTTGCTGTTGTGGCGGAGGAAATCCGACATTTAGCGGAGCAATCTGCTACTTCCGCGAGTGAAATTTCTAAGTTAATTAATGAAATGCAAGCGGACTCGAACGAATCGGTATTATCGATTTCTAAAGTTGTAGAGGAGATTGATAAAGAAACGGTAGCGATTCGTCATGCTGGAGATACTTTCCAGAAAATATCTTTATTAATTAGTAACATCACTGGAAAGATGCAGTCTGTTGCAGCAACGGTTGAAGAAATTTCAGCCGGATCGGAACAGGTGTTAACAACAACGAATATGACAGTCCAATCATTAGAAGAAACATCTGACTACACACAAACGGTGGCAGCTTCGATGGAGGAACAGTCTGCTTCGATGGAAGAAATGCTCGGAACGGCTAATCAATTGCTTGAAATGGCCGAGCATTTAAAAGGACAAATTTCACATTTTAAAATTAAATAAATTGAAAGAGTCAGCATTTTATTGGAGAAACCAGGAAATGCTGGCTCTTTTCATTTGTCGAAAGGATTCAAGCGGTAAAAAACGTGGTATGATAGTTATAATAGAGTCAAAGCAGAGGAGGATGGGCCATGTTGGATTTGCAAAAACAAATAATAGAAGAGTTGAAAGTTCAACCAACGATCGATCCGCAAGAGGAAATTCGTAAAAGTGTTGATTTTATGAAAGCTTATTTAAGAAAACACTCTTTTTTAAATGGATTTGTTCTAGGTATTTCTGGCGGGCAGGATTCGACGCTTGCTGGTAAGCTTGCACAAATGGCAGTGAGTGAGCTGAGAAGGGAAACTGGCTCGGATAAATATGTATTTTGTGCCGTGCGCCTTCCGTATGGTGTACAACAAGATGAGAATGAATGCCAAGATGCTCTTGCTTTCATTAAGCCGGATAAAGTGTATGGCGTGAATATTAAGCCCGCTGTTGAGGCTAGTGAAGCCACATTGAAGAAAGTTGGTGTTGAACTGAGCGATTTTGCCAAGGGAAATGAAAAAGCTAGGGAACGGATGAAGGTACAGTATAGCATTGCAGCTATGAAAAATTGTGTAGTGATTGGGACGGATCATGCGGCAGAAGCGGTTACTGGATTTTACACGAAGTATGGGGATGGTGGAGCGGATATTGTACCGCTATATCGCTTAAACAAGCGTCAAGGACGATTAATGTTGAAAGAACTTCAGTGTCCAGAGCATCTATACTTGAAAGTGCCAACTGCTGACTTAGAAGAAGATCGTCCACAGCTACCAGATGAAGTGGCTCTTGGTGTGACATATGAAGACATTGATGACTATTTAGAAGGTAAACCTGTGTCTGATGCAGCGAGAAAAAGAATTGAACAATTGTATATGAATTCTCGGCATAAACGGCATATGCCGATTACAATTTTTGATGATTTTTGGAAGTGAAAAACGAGCGTCCTTGTTAGGGGGGACGCTTGTTTTTATTTTTGTTCGTAGTGGATAAATTCTAAAAATTATGCAAATTATTTTTGCGCCAAAAATTAAAGCATTTGTAATTTTCGCAAAAAATATGGACTATTTTTTGTTTGTTTGTTAGACTTCTAGGTAATTAGCTCGTTTTCGTAATATTACGAAATAGATTCATACTAAATATTTTTGTATGATTATTCATTGAAGGTAATGAAAGCGATATCATTCAGGTTGGACATAGCTTATTTACCGTAATAATGAACAAAACATCTTAAGGGGGACACAATATGGAGAAGTTTGAGCAAATGATTTCTGAGATTACAGGCTGGATTTGGGGAATGCCGATGATCTTATTATTGTTAGGCGGAGGGGTATTTTTAACTATTCGTATCGGTTTCTTTCAATTCCGTTATTTTCCACATATAATTAAGGAAACATTCGGAAAAATCTTTTCGAAGGATGATGCACCAGGGTCGGTGACACCGTTTCAGGCTACGACTTCTGCATTAGCTTCCACAATTGGAGCAGCCAATATTGTTGGTGTACCAGTAGCGATTGCCTTAGGGGGACCAGGAGCGATCTTCTGGATGTGGTTAGTTGCTATGATTGGGATGGGTTCTAAATATGCGGAAGTCGTTCTTGGGGTTAAATATCGTACGAAAAATGAAGAAGGTGAATGGACAGGCGGTCCGATGCATTACATTGAAAAAGGGCTTGGTTGGAAGCCGGTTGCTAGCTTTTTCGCTTTCTTCCTTATGTTAGAGATTGTAGCAAGCACAATGGTTCAATCGAATTCTTTATCGCAAACGGTCGAATCTTCTTTTAATATCCCGCCAATTGTAACAGCACTAATTGTTGTAGTATTAGTAGCGCTTGTTACACTAGGAGGAATTCAGCGTATTGGCTCTGTCACTGAAAAGTTTATTCCGTTAATGGTCATTATATACTTAGTAAGCGCTATCATCGTGTTAGCTTTTAATGTGTCGGAAATTCCAGCAGCTTTTGCTTTAATTTTTAAATCTGCGTTTGCACCTATTTCTGCAGCAGGAGGGTTCGCAGGAGCAGGGGTAGCTGCGGCTATTCGTTGGGGACTTGCACGTGGAATTTACTCGAATGAAGCAGGGATGGGGACGGCTCCGATTGCCCATGCGGCAGCGAAAACGGATCATCCAGCTAAACAAGGATTATGGGGAATTTTTGAGGTTGTCATTGATACTCTTGTTGTTTGTACGATGACGGCTTTGCTTGTATTGACGTCTGGAGCTTGGAAAGAAGTAACAGCGGATAAAGCATCTACAATGGTTGTTGAAGCATTATCTACAGTAATGGGAAGCGGTATAGCTGGAACATTAATCTCTATTTGTTTATTCTTTTTTGTCTTATCTACAGTCGTTGTTATCGTATTCTACGGAGAGAAACAGGCGGAATATTTATTTGGTCTTCGATTTGCAAAGGTAATGAGATTCGTTTATTTAGTAGCTATTATCGTAGGAGCAGTTGGTGGCTTGCAATTCATCTGGCAATTCCTTGACTTAATGCTAGCGATGATTATTTTACCGAACGTTATTGCTCTTCTATTCTTGAGTGGAGAAGTGAAAGAGTTGACTCAAGATTATATAAAAAATTATATTGATCAAGGAAAAGCGAATAAGAAACATACAGCATAATTTATTTTACTAGTTTTTTAAAAACAACAGAGAGGAATAGAGACATGTATAGAGAATTAAAAAACTTAAATTTACAAGAGCAAGTGGAGAAGTTAACGAGATCATTAGTGGCGATTCCGAGTGTGAATGGTTCAGAAGAAGGGGAAGTGAACGTAGCTGATGCGATTTTGGATATTTTGCGTTCTTATCCGTACTTTCAAGAGAATCCAGCACTTGTATGGGAACAAACAGCGATTGATGATGCATTGAATCGAAAAAATGTCTTTGCTTTTGTAAAGGGTGGAGTGAATGCGAAGCAAACTATCATTTACCACGCGCATATTGACACGGTAGGTATTGAAGACTTTGGGGCGCTTCGTCAACACGCATTTGATCCAGACGCATTGCAAAATTTCTTCAGTGAATTTGATCAAGATAAAGATGTGCAAGCAGATGCTCGTTCAGGAGAGTGGATGTTTGGTCGTGGGTCGGTCGATATGCAAAGCGGTGCGGCTGTCCATTTAGCTAACTTGCTCTACTTCTCTGATCATCGTGAAGAGTTACCTGGAAACCTACTTGTAATGTTTAATCCAGATGAAGAGAGTCAGCATGCTGGTATTAAAAGTGCTGTCTTTGAATTAGAGCGTTTAAAGCAAGAGTGGGACTTAGAATATGTAGCGGCAATTAATGATGATTTCATTACTCCACAGTATGATGGAGATAATACGAGATATATTTATACAGGTGCTGCTGGAAAGATTCTTCCTAGCTTTTATATTTATGGTCGAGAAGCGCATGTAGGGGACACACTTCAAGGGGTAGACCCTAACTTTATCGCAGCGGAATTAACGAGAAGAATTCATAACAATGTTGAGTTATGTGAAAACATTCAAGATGAAATGGTGTTGCCACCAACATGTTTATTCCAGCGCGATAATAAATTTACGTACAATGTACAAACAGCAACTAGCAGTTATTTATATTTTAACTACTTCTTATATCGCGATTCTGCCGCAGATGTCATGAGAAAATTGCAGAATGTTGCGGCGGACGCTTGTGAAGAAATTTCTCATTATTTATCTAAACAATACGAAGAATATCTTCAACGAACAGGCCTTCCTCGCAAACAGTTGAACTGGGACATTGAAGTGGTGTCTTTAGAGGAGTATAGCAAAGAGTTGAAACAAAGAGGCATCGATGTCGATAAAGTGTGTGCTGAAGTCGTAGAAGAACATAAAATGCTCGATTTACGAATGGTTTCCTTTAAAATTGTCGAAGTGTTAAATGAACTAGATCCGATTAAAAAGCCACGTGTCATTATGTTCTTTGCTCCTCCGTATTTACCGCATAACTTCTTAAGAGAAGATGATCAAGCGGAGCAAGCGATTTTAAAGACGATTAAAGACGTGTTAGCAGAGGCGGAAAAAGAAAGTGGCGAAACGTTTGCTGTGAAGAAGTTCTTCCCTTATTTAGCGGATGGTAGCTACTTATCGATTCATGAAACAAATGAGGAACTACAAAGCTTATTAAATAACTTGCCTAACCTTGGACGACTTTATACATTACCAGTAGAAGAAATTCGCCGATTAAATATTCCTTCTATTAATATGGGGGTATACGGAAAAGACGGCCATAAATGGACGGAACGAGTGTATAAGCCGTATTCATTCGGTGTTTTACCGAAGCTGATTAGAGATGCGACGATTAGCTTGTTGAATCATGTGCCTGTTAAAGTGAGATAATGAGAAAAGCTGCTGAGAAATCGGCAGCTTTTTATATGTGAAAGATGCTATTAATGAGTTAGCTATTCATTTTTATTCAGAAAATTTAATTAAATAGAGATCAGCTTGACCGCATGGTATGATAACGATAAAATGATGTCAAATTAGCTCGAATAAATGACTAGTTCCTTCATATATTTTCGATAATATGGATCGAAAGTTTCTACCAAATCACCGTAAATGATTGGGCTATGGAGGCAGGTTCTTTGTGAAGACAACTAGAATTCTGCTTTCTTGTAAGGGAAGGGTTCTAGTTTTTATTTTATTTATATGTCGAGCGGTTCAGTGCATAACAAAGGAGTGGAAAGTGTGGCAGGAAAATCAGAATTACAAAATCAAGAAATGATTCTTGTTCTAGACTTTGGAAGTCAGTACAATCAGTTAATCACTCGCCGAATTCGCGAATTAGGTGTGTATAGTGAACTTCATCCTCATACGATCACATTAGAGGAAGTTAAAGAAATCAATCCTAAAGGAATCATCTTTTCCGGTGGACCGAACAGTGTGTATTCAGAGAGTGCTTTCCATTGTGACGAAAGAATTTTCGATTTAGATGTACCTATTTTCGGTATTTGCTACGGCATGCAATTAATGACGAAGCATTTTGGTGGAAAAGTAGAGGCTGCTTCTCACCGTGAGTATGGAAAAGCTTCTATTGAAGTGAAGAATGAAACTGCTCTATTTAAAGATCTACCAAATGAGCAAGTCGTATGGATGAGTCATGGAGACTTAGTGGTAGAAGCGCCAGAAGGCTTCTCTGTTGATGCAGTAAGTCAATCTTGCCCAATTGCTTCTATGAGCAATGAAAAAGAAGGTCTATACGCGGTACAATTCCATCCTGAAGTTAAGCACTCTGTGTACGGAAACGAATTATTGAAGAACTTCGTATTTGAAGCTTGTGGCTGTAAAGGTGACTGGTCTATGGAGAACTTCATTGAAGTTGAAATGGAGAAAATCCGTCAAACTGTTGGCGATAAGAAAGTTCTTTGTGCATTAAGTGGTGGTGTCGACTCTTCAGTCGTAGCAGTACTTATTCATAAAGCGATTGGTGATCAGTTAACTTGTATTTTCGTTGATCATGGCTTACTTCGTAAAGATGAAGCAGATGGCGTCATGAAAACATTTGCGGAAGGCTTTAATATGAACGTCATTAAAGTGGATGCTAAAGACCGTTTCCTTGATAAATTAAAAGGTGTTTCTGATCCAGAGCAAAAACGTAAAATTATCGGTAATGAATTTATTTACGTATTTGATGATGAAGCAACAAAGCTTGAAGGCATCGAGTTTTTAGCACAAGGTACGCTTTACACAGATATTATTGAGAGCGGAACAGCAACGGCACAAACAATCAAGTCTCACCATAACGTTGGTGGTCTTCCAGAAGACATGCAATTTAAATTAATTGAGCCATTAAACACGTTATTTAAAGACGAAGTGCGTGCATTAGGAACAGAGCTAGGTATTCCTGATCATATCGTTTGGCGTCAACCATTCCCAGGCCCAGGCCTTGGTATTCGTGTTCTAGGTGAAATTACAGAAGAAAAATTAGAAATCGTTCGTGAATCAGATGCGATTTTACGTGAAGAAGTTCGTCTAAATGGCTTAGAGCGTGAAATTTGGCAATACTTCACTGTCTTACCTGACATCCGCAGCGTTGGTGTTATGGGAGATGCACGTACGTATGACTACACAATCGGTATCCGTGCAGTAACTTCTATTGACGGAATGACATCTGACTGGGCGCGTATCCCATGGGATGTGCTTGAGAAGATTTCAGTACGTATCGTAAATGAAGTATCTCATATTAACCGCGTCGTGTATGATATTACGAGCAAGCCACCTGCTACTATTGAGTGGGAATAATTAAATAACAATGAGAAAAAAGCTTGGAGATCCTATGGAAAGTAGGGGTGCTCCGAGCTTTTTTAGTTGGTGATACCGGATTGATGTCAATAATAATAGTTTTTATAGGGATAAATTTGAAGGGGAAGTTCGAATTTTGGAGACAAGTCTTTGTTAGAAGAGTATGAACTGTATAAAAGGCATTTGTTATAAAAAATAACAAATTATAGCTTCAAACACGAATGAAAATATTTAAATTATAAAATAATGTTCGTGTTTCATATTGACAAATCGATAGTACATAGATAAAATGAGAGAGAATTAAATCAATCTAACATATTACATCGTATAAAGTCGGGAATATGGCCCGAAAGTTTCTACCAAGCTGCCGTAAATAGCTTGACTACGAGGTAACAGGATAGATAGGTCTTTCTATCTTTCCGTCGCCTATAGTCACGCTTCGACCGTTTGGGGTCGAAGTGTTTTTTATTGGTTTGGGATGAAAAGATGGAGAGGAGTCTATGCATGAAGAAGTATTTTCAGTTTGAAGAGCTAGGTACGAACTACCGTCGAGAAATGATCGGTGGGCTGACGACATTTTTGTCTATGGCTTATATTTTAGTGGTGAATCCACTTACACTTTCTTTGCAAACAGTGCCTGATCTTCCAGACGCTATGAGAATGGATTATGGGGCTGTCTTTGTGGCAACAGCTATTGCTGCAGCGATCGGCTCGTTAATTATGGGATTGTTGGCGAAATATCCAATCGCTTTAGCTCCAGGAATGGGCTTGAACGCTTTCTTTGCTTACACTGTCGTATTGACTTATGGAGTTTCATGGCAGTCTGCTTTAACAGGTGTGCTATTTTCAGGACTTATTTTTATTTTGTTAACGCTATTAGGTATTCGAGAAAAAATTATTAACTCGATTCCAGCTGAGTTGAAATATGCGGTCGGAGCGGGTATTGGTTTATTTATTACTTTTATCGGTTTTCAAAATGCCGGTATTATTGTTAATAATGATGCGGTGCTTGTGGGACTTGGTGATTTAACAGCTGGCCCAACATTGCTAGCGATCTTCGGGATTTTCATCACAGTCATTTTAATGACAAGAGGAGTAAATGGCGGTATTTTTATCGGAATGGTAATAACAGCTATTGTTGGTATGGTTTCAGGATTAGTTGATCTACCGAAAAGCTTAGTTGGTCCAATTCCAAGTGTGGAGCCAACATTTGGAGTAGCGCTAGAAAATATTTTTCAAGCGCCATCAGAGATTTTTACGATTCAAATGCTTGTCATTGTGTTAACGTTCTTATTCGTTGATTTCTTCGATACAGCCGGAACGCTGGTTGCGGTAGCAAACCAAGCAGGATTAATGAAAGAAAATAAACTGCCTCGTGCGGGCAAAGCGTTGTTCGCCGATTCTTGTGCAACTGTAGTGGGAGCGATTCTTGGAACATCTACTACTACTTCTTACATTGAATCATCAGCAGGGGTAGCAGCCGGAGCAAGAACAGGCTTTGCTTCTGTTGTTACAGCGGTACTTTTCTTATTATCACTGTTCTTCTTCCCGTTATTAGAAGTTATTACACCATCGGTCACAGCGCCTGCTTTAATTATTGTCGGAGTGTTAATGGTGTCTTCATTAGGGAAAATCGATTGGACGAAATTTGAAATTGCTGTTCCTGCTTTCTTAACAATTATCGCAATGCCACTTACGTATAGCATTGCTACTGGAATTGCAACAGGCTTTATCTTTTATCCGATTACAATGATGATGAAAGGAAGAGGGAAAGAGATTCACCCGATCATGTATTTCTTATTTGTAATCTTTATTCTCTACTTCGTATTTATTAAATAATGACCACTATGCACGAAAAAAGGAGCTATCGAAAGTAGCTCCTTTTTTCGTGCAGTTAAATAGAAATAGAGATTTTTAATATAATTCTATTAAAAATAAAAAAAGGCTTGCATTTATATATTAAGAGATGGTATATTTATATTCGTTGCTAACAATAGCATGAAGTTGTAACAAAAACTTCAAAAAATGTTGTTGACAACGAAGAAACGAAATGTTATGATAAGTGAGTCGTTAAAACAGCGACTGATTAGAAATTGATCTTTGAAAACT
>NKXN01000047.1 GCA_002261155.1 Bacillaceae bacterium SAS-127
TGAATTTCAGTTGGCTCATGAAAACCTAATTCTTCAATTCCTTTATTTATAAACGGTCGAAAACCATATGATTCAAATCGTTGTTTTGTCAACATTGACACTCCTTTTGGCTCAAAACAAGCCTTTTTCTCCATTTTGTATCTTATACTAAAAGCGCTGATAAATCAAAGCTTTGTCAAATATTTTTTCTACCCTCTTGACGACTAAACCTTTTCTAGTTTGTCTGCATACAATATAAAAGAATAAATAACTGCAATGAAAGGACTGAAAACTATATGCCTCCGTTTCCACCTAGGCCGCCGCAGCAGCCACCTTTCTTCTATGGACCACCAATGAGACCCTATCCAACTAATCGTGTTCCTCTCTCACCTCAGAGAATGAGAGGAGGAGGAGGGCAAGGACTTCTTAGCCGCCTGCTGAATCGATCAGGCCAATCTGCTACGCCATTCACTGGCTTTGAACGACAAGGAGTCATTAGAGCAGGGTCTTCCACTGCTCAACAACTGGCGAACCCTCTGAACTTTCAGCAAATGCTCTCCAATACTCAGCAAGTGCTACAAACAGTGCAACAGATGGGCCCTATTGTCGAACAATACGGTCCATTCGTTAAGAATTTACCAGCAATGTGGAAGTTATACCGCGGCTTAAAATCACTTCCAGATGCTGAAGCAAAGAATGTCGAGACAGCAAAAGAGGGCAATACAGAGGAAATCGAGAACAAAGAAGTAGTCACTCTCGAAGATGAAGAAATACAAACAAATGAGCAGCTAAAAGATAGTACTTCAAAACCGAAACTTTACATCTAACGCAGCCCTTTCCTTTTCATGATGGACTCCCTCCTATATAATACAGTTGTAGTAGCTTTTACTCCGCAAAATATTATAGGAGGATTTTTTTCATGGATATTATTAAAATTGCCCCAAGAGGATATTGTTATGGTGTTGTTGATGCGATGGTCATCGCTCGCAACGCCGCTTTAGATAAAAGCTTGCCTCGCCCGATTTATATACTCGGAATGATCGTTCATAACCAGCATGTCACAGATGCATTTGAAGAAGAAGGGATCATCACGATCGACGGGAAGAACCGCAAAGAAATTTTAGAGAAAGTGGATAAAGGTACGGTCATCTTCACTGCCCATGGCGTTTCTCCTGAAGTACGAGAACTCGCTAAACAAAAAAGCTTAGTGACCATTGATGCCACTTGCCCAGATGTCACGAAAACACATGACTTAATCCGTGATAAAAAAGCGGAAGGGTATGTCGTCATCTATATCGGGAAAAAAGGGCACCCCGAGCCAGAAGGGGCCGTCGGTGTCGCTCCTGATATTGTACACTTAGTAGAAAAGCCAGAAGATGTTGCAGAACTGACCATCACTAATGAAAAAATCA
Source organism: Bacillaceae bacterium SAS-127 (assembly GCA_002261155.1). GTDB lineage: Bacteria > Bacillota > Bacilli > Bacillales > Domibacillaceae > Bacillus_CE. The sequence continues at coordinate 1,392 of NKXN01000047.1, forward strand.
TTGTCACTAATCAAACGACGATGAGTCAGTGGGATGTTGCAGATATTATGGACAAAATTAAAGAAAAATACCCACACGCTGAAATGCATAAAGAAATTTGTTTAGCTACACAAGTTCGCCAAGAAGCGGTCGCTGAGCAAGCAGGTGAAGCGGATTTATTACTTGTCGTAGGTGACCCTAAAAGCAATAACTCCAATCGCCTAGCCCAAGTATCAGAAGAAATCGCCGGAACAAAAGCCTTCCGGGTAGCGGATGTATCGGAAATCCAACTCGAATGGCTAAAAGATGTCGGCAAAGTCGCTATCACAGCAGGTGCCTCGACACCAACACCGATCGTTAAAGAAGTCATTCAATTCCTTGAGGGCTTTGACCCGAACGACGAAAACACATGGACCCGCGAGAGAAAAGTACCTTTAAATAAAATTTTACCAAAAGTGAAACGCTCAACGTTAACTTCACGCTAACGAGTATTTGACAGCATAAAATTAAAGTCGTCCAGAAAAATATTTATCCCTCTTTCTGGACGACTTTTTTAAACTTATAAAAATGTAAAAGGGTCGGTATGAACTGAAGAAGCAATGAACTCGACATTCATCCCTTTGCTATCCCCTAGTTCCTTCATTTTGATCGCCGTCCCTTTCTTCATCACTTTCTCAACATTATGTCCTGGGTCAATGACGTTCAATCCAGCTGCCATCGCATCATGAGCCGTATGGTAGTAGAAATCGCCTGTAACGTATACATCTGCGCCTTTAAATTTAGCTGACTGGAAATATTTATTCCCATCTCCGCCTAGCACAGCGACTTTCTTCACTTGATCGGTTAACTCACCAACCACACGAACTCCATTCACATCTAATTTTTCTTTGACGAATTCAGCAAATTGGCGAAGAGACATTGCCTCCTTCAGCTTTCCTACTCTTCCAAGCCCTAACGTTTCACCTTTATTTCCTAATGGATAAATGTCATAAGCGACTTCTTCATAAGGATGGGCTTTTAACATCGCTGAAAGTACCTTCTTTTCCATGCTTTCAGGATAAATCGTTTCAATCTTCACTTCGGCCACTTCTTCAAGTGTACCCGCTTGTCCGATATAAGGAGTCGCTTCAGCACTCGGCTGAAAACGTCCCGTCCCTTGCGAGGAAAAGGAGCAATGACTATATTCACCGATAAAACCTGCTCCAGCAGCTCCTAATGCTTCTCTCACAGCTGTTTCATGAGTTTCTGGTACAAATACCGCCAATTTCTTCAAACCGTCCTCAAACGTCGGTACAAGTACTTCTGACTCCTGTAGCTCAAGCGCTTCAGCTAAAAGGTCATTTACTCCCCCTTTAGCAACATCTAAGTTCGTGTGAGCAGCATACACAGCAATATCGTGTTTGATTAGCTTTTCAATCATTCTTCCAGCGGGTTCGCTCGTTACAATCGATTTCAACGGGCGAAAGATGATTGGGTGATGAGCAATAATTAATTGCACATCGTTAGCGATCGCTTCATCCACCACATCTTCTAACACATCAAGTGCAACAAGAACTCGTTCAACCGGTTTATTTAATCGACCGATTTGCAAACCGATTTTATCGCCTTCCATCGCATACTTTTTCGGTGAAAATTGTTCAAATAGCTGAATGATTTCATGACCATTGGCTGTTTTCATTCAATCGCCTCCTTAATCAAATTCAATTCACGAAGAACTTGCTGTCTCTTGTCCGCAACGGCTTCTCCGTCTTCCGCCTTCTTTAAATTCTCTAAAACAAGTTCCAGCTGGCTAGCTTCTCGCTGCCATTTCTTTAAAAACGCCTCATTTTTTTCTTTCATCAAAAAAGGACCTAACAATAGTTGCTGTGCTTCGTTCGCTTCATAAGGCTTGAGGGGATCACCCTGTTCCGCCGTTAACACCTCATATATCTTCCCGTCTTCTTCCATAATCATTTCAGCAATTAGTTGCCATTCATTCGCCAGTAACCATTGGCGAATATTGATCGCACTAACATTCGGCTGAAGCACGAGGCGCTTCACCCCTTCAAGCTTCGCCTTTCCATCTTCTAAAATAGAGGCGATTAAGGTGCCTCCCATTCCGGCAATGGTGATACATTCCACTTCACCAGGAGCAATGACCTCAAGACCATTTCCTTTTCGAACATCAATACGCTGTTCTAACTCTGCCTCTTGCACTTGTTGTTTCGCCGCCTGAAAAGGTCCTTCTACGACTTCTCCTGCCACTGCTTTCGTGACGATTCCTGTTTTTACTGCATAGCAAGGTAAATACGCATGATCCGATCCAATGTCCGCTAAAGTTGATTGATTCGGAATTTGATTAGCTACAGTTGTTAATCGTTTCGATAGTTGATTGATATTCATTTTGTCACCACTTTACTTTTCTTTTCATATCTAGTGTAAACGACTTCATTTGATAAAAAAAGTTCCTTGCACTAGGCAAAGAACTCTCGTTAATTATTTAACTTTGCTCAGCCAATCAGCCATTGCATCAGCATTTTCAGCTGGAACAAGTCCTGGTGGCATTGCACCACGGCCATTAACTAAAACATCTTTAAGTTCATCTTTTGATAGCTTTTCGCCCACACCTGTTAGTGCTGGACCAGCTCCACCTTCATAGTTACCCCCGTGACAGCCCATACATGATTGCTTGTAATGGCTTTCAGCATCGAATTCTCCACCAGCAGTTTCTTCGGTTTTCTCTCCGCCTTCTTTTTCTTTTGCCATTTCTTTAGAACCACTAAGTCCTTCTAATGACAAGAAGAAAACTAGACCTAATCCAAATACCATAATTAATAAAAATGGAATAACCGGATTACGATTCATTTCTTACCCTCCCTTATGTATACGTATAACAAATAGAAAGTACAAACACCTTTTATTTTACTTTAAAAACAGAATGGCGGAAAGCCCTTATCATCAAGTTTTTTCATTTTTGTCGTAATTTAGACACATTTTATTATTTAATAATTAGAGAAAATAGAAACCTCTCTTTGCGACTAAATTTTTATATTATATAAATATAAAAATAATTAACACAACAAAGCCTAACCACGCAGAGATCGTAAAATAAATTAACTGTAGTTTTCTTCCTGCCACCCACCATAATAAACAATTGATAAAAAGAAGAGAGTTAAGGGAAAAGAAACCTTTCCCTTTCATTATTTCATGAAGTTCGACTGAATATACAAGCAATAAAATGGCAGCCACAACATAAAACATCGGAAATAGTAAACCTTTTTTAGAAAAATAAAAACCGAAACTTAAAAGCACTACGACAAAAAATACCAAAATCGCTGTTTGCAAAGGGAAAGACATTTCAGTAAAATATAGGACAAATAGTGAAATCATTAAAATGGATAATGACGCCAATATACTTTTAAGCGGGAAGCTTTTGCTTTGTTTTGTTTGAATCGAAGACTCATCCCACTCTTCCCCTTGGCTGTATAAGGAAAGCAAATAATCACAATATTGTTCAGGAAGCATGTGATTTTCTTTCCACAATAATATTTCTTTCATAATGATCTTTTGTTTATCATCCAACTGTTGTCACATCCTGATCGAGACTTAGCTTGTCACAAACAAATCTTCTCAAAAAATAAAGTGCCAGACACCTCCAATAGTATTGATCATTTGAAAAATACTATATGTTTGGAGAGACTAGGCACTTGTAAATCAGCTTGTTAACTTATTACTCAAGAAAATCCTTTAGGCGTTTACTTCTGCTTGGATGACGAAGCTTACGAAGTGCTTTCGCTTCAATTTGACGAATACGTTCACGAGTGACACCGAAAACCTTTCCTACTTCTTCAAGTGTGCGTGTACGACCATCATCTAAGCCGAAGCGAAGACGAAGCACATTTTCTTCACGGTCCGTTAATGTGTCTAGCACATCCTCTAGCTGCTCTTTCAATAGTTCATACGCAGCATGTTCAGATGGTGAAGTAGCCTCTTGATCTTCAATGAAATCGCCTAAGTGAGAATCATCTTCTTCACCGATTGGTGTTTCAAGGGAGACCGGCTCCTGTGCTATTTTAAGGATCTCTCTTACTTTTTCAGGTGTTAAATCCATTTCTTCGGCAATTTCTTCCGGAGATGGTTCACGACCTAAATCTTGAAGTAGCTGTCTTTGAACACGAATCAGTTTATTGATCGTTTCTACCATATGAACAGGAATTCGAATCGTTCTTGCTTGGTCAGCAATCGCACGAGTAATCGCTTGACGAATCCACCATGTCGCATACGTACTGAATTTAAAGCCTTTACGATAGTCAAATTTCTCAACCGCTTTAATGAGACCCATATTCCCTTCTTGAATTAAGTCAAGGAATAGCATTCCACGTCCGACATAGCGCTTGGCAATACTAACAACTAGGCGTAAGTTGGCTTCAGCTAGGCGGCGTTTCGCCTCTTCGTCCCCTTCTTCAATGCGAGTAGCAAGTTGAATCTCTTCATCTGCTGAAAGAAGGTCGACACGACCAATTTCTTTTAAATACATACGCACTGGATCATTAATTTTTACACCAGGAGGAACACTTAAGTCATTTAAATCAAACTCTTCACTTTCTTTTTCAAGCTCATGAATGTTTGGATCTTCCTCTTCATCCTCATCATTGGTGATATCGATCCCTTGCTCTCCAAGATGCTCATAGAATTCGTCCATTTGGTCAGACTCTACTTCAAATGGTGACAATTTATCAGCTACATAGTCATAGGATAGCTTCCCGCGCTTTTTCCCTATTTCTATAATTTGCTCTTTTGCTCTTTCTAATGTGACTTCAGTTTCTTTGGAACGTGTTGACTTTTCAGCCATGTGTCCCCCTCCTTCCAACATCCTTACCTCATACTACTTACACTTTTAACTCTTTTTTCAACTTTACTATTTCCATCGCAAGTTGAGCGGCCGTTTGATAATCATTTGCTTTTTCCGCTGCTATTTGCTGTTGTTTCTTCGCTTTGATGACTAGCTTTTTGCGGTACTTAAATACTTCTTTTATATAATCATGCACTTCCTCGTCATTTACATACTCACTGACCATCATCATTTCAATATCTGAAACGAGTCGGCGCAAGTTGGCATCTGGAAGAAAGTTAATAAAGATACTGGAATCTGGTCCATGTCCTTCTTCGTAGAAGCCAAGTAAATACGTGAAAATAGCTTGATGTTCATCAATATTAAATGCTTCACTTCCCATTAGCTCCTTCACTTTGTAGGCGATATCCGCGTCTTTCAACATATGAGCGATTAGCCTTCGCTCAGCTGTTTGATAGGCTGGATAGAGCTTTTTGGTCGTCTGAGGGGTCACCGGCAACGTCAAGGCCTGTTGATGAACCGGTTGTTTTTTCCTCTCTTTAAAAAACACCTGTTTCTCTTGCTGTTTTAATGCATCTAGAGAAAGAGAAAACTGATCAGCTATTTGGCGCAAATAATAATCACGCTCAACTGCTTTTTGCAGTTTCGCAATTTCTTTTAACACTTCTTCGATATAGGTCAGCTTTTGTCCTTCATCTTGAAGATTTTTTCCTTGCTTAAAATATTCCATTTTAAACGCCATTAGCGTCAAGGCAGTCCCTATTATATTATCACGGAACTTCTCAGCTCCATGTTTCTTAATATAGTCATCAGGATCCATCTTGTCAGGAATCATCGCCACTTTCACCTGACAGCCACTTTCATTTAGCATTTCTGATGCGCGATAGGCCGCTTGAATACCAGCTGAATCGCCATCATAGCAAATGACCACTTGATCCGTGATCCGTTTCATCTGTTGGATATGGGCCTCGGTCAATGACGTACCCATTGTGGCAATACCCGCTTCCATCCCTGCTGATGCTGCCGCAATTACATCAGCAAACCCTTCAAAAAGAACGGCACCATGCTGTTTACGAATGGCTGACCTTGCTCGGTGAAAATTGTATAATAGGCGACTTTTATTGAAAATAGCGGTTTCTGGACTGTTTAAATACTTCGGCTTCTCTTCATGTAGCGCTCGACCTGAAAAAGCAACAACCTTCCCCTTGTCGTCATGAAGCGGAAACATAATCCTTCCCCGAAATCGATCAAAGTAAGAACTATCTTCTTTTTGAATAATCAGCCCTGCTCTTTCTAATTCCTCGACCGAAAAACCACGCTTTTGCAAAAAAGTAGTCGTGAAATCCCATTGAGGGAGTGACCAACCGATTTGAAAAGCTTCTATTTCATTTTTAGTAAAGCCGCGTTCTTGCAAATACTCTAATGCTTCCTGACCTTCCTTTGTATTTACCAGCAAATGGTGGTAAAATTTCGTTAGGAGCTCATGAGCTTCAAGCATCCGATCCTCTTCTTTTGAAACAGTTCGATCAGGATGTTCACCCGGAATTGGAATGTCAACTACCACACCTGCACGATCGGCAAGCTTACTGACAGCTTCTCGAAAAGAAACATTCTCTATTTCCGTGATAAAGGTAAACATGTTCCCCCCGGCTCCGCATCCAAAACAATGATAGATCTGTTTATCCGGTGAGACGGAAAATGAAGGAGAATTCTCTCCGTGAAAAGGACATAGCCCAAAGTAATTTCGACCTTGCTTTTTCAACTGAACGTAATCGCCTATAATCTCAGTAATATCAAGCGATTGCTTAACCTGTTGAATCGTTTCTTCAGGAATCTTCCCTACCACTTAAACATCACCAGCTATGCTATTGATCGGTAACCATCTATTATTTTCTGCAACAGATAGAATAGTTATCGACAAATACCTTCATTTTTTTCTTTCTTTCCTATGCTTTATTATTCTACAAGCTTGTTTAGAATCCTTCTTATATACGAAATAAGATAAAAAATTTACGAACATTCCTCACTCTAAACTTTTTACGGAGGATGGCTAAAGCACATAAATAGTTTATTCCTTTATTCAGGCCTCTAAACCTGTTTTAAATACATTTTTATCACAATTTTTTATTATAGTATATCTTCTGTAAAAAGACTATTGTTTTTTTATAACTTTCAAAAGAAAGTGAAAGAGGCTGCCCTCTTATCACGAAGCTTCTCTTTTAACGGCAAAATATAGTATGTTGACACTATAAATGGCGCAAAAGAAGCCATGCTTTTAGGACACCCTCTATGTTCTATTTCTGAATTTACTCATAATAATATTGGCTGTTTCTTCTACTGCTTTATTAGTGACATCGATGATTTCACAACCAATTTTGCTCGTGATCTTTTCAAAGTAAGCCATTTCTGTTTTAATCCGCTCCACGTCTGCATAGCTAGCTTGATCGTTTAATCCAAGTGAAATTAATCGTTCCCGTCTAATTTGGTTCAGCTTTTCTGGACTTATTTTCAAGCCGTAACATTTTTCTGGCGGAATCGTGAATAATTCTTCTGGAGGATCCACTTCAGGTACAAGCGGCACATTCGCCACTTTTAAACGCTTATGCGCCAAATACTGAGATAAAGGTGTTTTAGATGTTCTAGACACACCAATTAATACAATATCTGCCTTAAGTAACCCTCTAGGATCTCGACCATCATCATACTTCACCGCGAATTCAATAGCTTCTACCTTCTTAAAGTATTCCTCATCTAACTTACGAACAAGTCCCGGTTCAAGAAGCGGTACCTTGCCATACATTGATTGCAATTGGTCCATTAATGGGCCTATCAAATCGAAAATAACAATATTTTCTTCAAAAGCTCGTTCTTGCATATATTTTCTAATTTCCGGTTTCACTAACGTATAAACGATGATGCCACGCTCTGCTTTAGCTAAATCGATGACTTCATCAATATGAAACAGATCTTCCACATAAGGGAATCGCTTAATGATCGCGTGAGATCCGTTAAACTGGCTGACTGCAGCTTTAGTTACGAGTTCAGCCGTTTCTCCTACCGAATCGGAAACAATATAAATAATTGGGTCGTTTACCAACAATCAGCAACCTCCTTTTATTTCAGCACTCAATCGTCATCAGCGAGTGATACGAAGGCTTTAGCAATGTTTGTCTTTGTAATTCGTCCGGTCACTTCATAGCCTAAGTCTGTCTTTTTGACAACAGGAACGGAATCGATTTGTTTATCGATCAGATTTTTTGCCACATCAAGTAGTAAATCATCCTTCTGACAAACCGCAATATTAGGCATTCTCGTCATAATAATATTCACGGGAATGGCACTTAAATCCTGTTTCCCAATACTCGCTCGCAACAAATCCTTTCTTGATAGCACACCCGCTAAACAAGAATGTTCATCCACAACAAATAACGTGCCAACATCTTCTAAAAACATAGTAACGACTGCATCATACACAGATACATTTTCTCTGACTACAACCGGGATCGCTTGATAATCTCGCACATAAATTTTCATTAAATTTTCCGTAAGCAGCTGTGTACCGGTTTTCCCCGTATAAAAATAGCCAACTCTTGGTCTTGCATCTAAAAAACCCGCCATCGTTAAGATCGCTAAGTCAGGTCTTAAAGTTGCTCTCGTTAAATTTAAGCGCTCAGCAATATTTTCACCAGTAATGGGGCCATTTTCTTTCACAATTTGCAATATTTGATCTTGCCGCTTATTTAGTTCCAATGTCTTCACCACCTAACACGCATTAAAGGCACCGCATGTTTAGTTGCAAGAACTTATGCTCCTATCGTAAAGGAGATCAACATTGTTCGAACAACTAAACACGGATGCTTGAATGAACTAAAAGTGTTATACCATATAAGAAATATTATATACTATTTAACAAAAATGAACAGCATAGTTTATCTTTGTTTTTGTTTAAGACGGTCCTTTCAGTCGTCATTCATGAGGGGTGTCACTGAATAATCGATCATCAATAGAGCAAATCCATACGCACATTACACCAGTACTCACTTGACTAAAATCGCATTGAAATCAGCAAATTCTGTAATTATATGAGCAAGTGTTTTCATTTGTTGTAATCGGTTTGCTTTAACATTAGCTTCTTGTGCCATGACCATCGTATGTTCAAAATAACTTTCAATCACTGGTTGAAGACTAGCAAGTAGTTGATACTTTTCTTCTGCAGATTCAGTTGTTTGTAATGCTTCTTGTATGCGGGTTGTCGCTTGATACAATGCTTTCTCTTCATCATTGGCGAACAAGCTTGGGTCGACAATACTTGTATCTTCCGCTTTTTTCGCTATATTTAACACACGGCTAAGTGCTTCCATCACTTCTTTAAAGTTGACATCCTCTTTATGAGTCATTAATACGCTAGCTTTTTCAAATAGCGTCGGTAATACGCCTACGCGACCTGCAAGAACGGCATCGATGATATCATAACGCACCTCTTGTTCTTGTAGATTATATTTAATTCGCATCTTAAAGAAAGTCATTAGTTCTTCTAATAAAGTGCCTGCCTCTTTCTCTCCGATCTGATCCGCTTTTACAATCGCTATCGCCGCTTCCAATACTTGTTCTAACGAAACATCCCATTTTTTATCCACTAAAATATGGACGATGCCCGCCGCTTGTCTTCTTAACGCATAAGGATCTTGAGAGCCAGTCGGAATAATATCAACTGCAAAGCAAGAAATGATCGTATCTAACTTATCCGCTAAGCTTACGAGTGCCCCTGTTAGTGTAGCCGGTGTATCGTCTTCTGCATGGCGTGGTTGATAATGTTCATTGATCGCTCGAGCAACTTCTTGATCTTCCCCTTTTTGCAACGCATATCTTTCTCCCATGATTCCTTGAAGCTCAGGAAATTCATATACCATTTGCGTCACTAGGTCAAACTTGCAAATTTGTGCCGCACGATCTGCCTTGCTCTTCGTTTCACTGTTGGCACCTGTTAATTCAGCCAACGTCACGGCTGTTTTACGAATGCGCGCCACTTTTTCTGCCAACGTGCCAATTTTTTCATGATAAACAATCGTTGTTAGCTTATTTAAAAACGTATCGATCGTTATTTTTTGGTCTTCTTTATAGAAGAAGTCCGCATCCGCTAGACGGGCACGAAGAACTTTTTCATTTCCATGAGCCACTTTATCTAAAGCATGGCTGTCTCCATTACGAACAGTAATAAAGTAAGGAAGAAGTGTTCCATCTTGATCTTTTACTGGGAAATAACGTTGGTGCTCTTTCATCGAAGTGATCAACACTTCTTCTGGTAATTCAAGAAACTCTTGATTAAATGATCCGTAAAGTGCGGTTGGGAATTCGACTAGATTGTTGACTTCTTCTAACAGCGCTTCATCTACAGGGATCACCCATGATTGATCCTTTTCAATCGTTGTTAATTGCTCACGAATCATCGCTTTTCTTTTTTCCGATTCAGCGATCACATATTGTTCCTCTAAACGTTGGACATAAGTCGAAGCACCTGTTATTTCTACTTGTTCTCCGAGGAAACGGTGGCCCATTGTTTGATTGCTTGTAGACACATTCGTGATGCTAAACGGAATCACGTCTTGACCAAATAAAGCGATGATCCACTTAATTGGACGAATGTAACGCAAGTCATTATCAGCCCAGCGCATGTTTTTGCCGAAGTGTAAGCTCGTGATCACATCGCGAAGTGCTGGTAGCAATTCTATCGCTGGTTGACCTTTCACAAACTTATTGACGTGGGCATATTCAACCCCTTTGATTTCTTTAAAGTAAATATCCTCGACTGTCATTCCTTGACCGCGAGTAAATCCGATCGCTGCTTTCGACCACTCTCCATCTTCTGAAAGAGCAATTTTCTTCGCTGGTCCTTTCGCCTCTTCTTCTACATCTTGTTGAGCTTCCGCTACATCTTTAACGATGACCGCTAGACGGCGAGGAGTCGAAAACACTTGAACCTCTCCATGCGCAATGTTTTGTTCTGTTAGAAATGCTTCTACTTTTTGACCGAGCTGATTCATCGATTCAGTGACGAAACGAGCAGGCATTTCTTCTAAACCAATCTCTAGTAGTAAATCTTTTTTATTCATGTTCTGGCTCCCCTTTCCCCTTTAAAATTGGGAATCCTAATTTTTCACGTTCCTCGTAAAATGTCTTCGCAATTTGTCTCGCCAAACCACGCATACGTCCTAAATAAGCGGTTCTTTCTGTGACAGAAATCGCTCCCTTCGCATCTAACACGTTAAAAACGTGAGAGCATTTCAATACGTAATCATAGGCTGGATGAACAAGTCCCTCGTCCATTTGACGCTTTGCTTCTTTTTCATAAATCGTAAATAAATTAAATAGCATATCGGCATCACTAGTTTCAAACGTGTATTTAGAGTGTTCAAACTCCGGTTGATAGAAAATATCTCTGACCGTAAATCCATCTGTCCACTCTAAGTCAAACACATTTTCTTTTTCTTGAATATACGAAGCAAGACGCTCGATTCCGTATGTAATTTCCACTGAAACAGGTTTACACTCTAAACCACCAACTTGTTGGAAGTACGTAAATTGCGTAATTTCCATACCATCAAGCCACACTTCCCAACCAAGACCTGCGCAGCCAAGGGAAGGATTTTCCCAGTTATCCTCTACAAAGCGAATATCATGCTCTAGCGGATCGATCCCAAGAGCCTTTAATGAATCTAAGTACATTTCTTGAATATTATCTGGAGATGGCTTCATAATCACTTGAAATTGATGATGCTGATACAAGCGGTTTGGGTTTTCTCCATAGCGTCCATCTGCTGGACGACGGCTCGGTTCGACATAGGCTACATTCCAAGGCTCTGGACCAATCGCCCGTAAAAATGTATAAGGGCTCATCGTACCTGCTCCTTTTTCGACATCATAGGCTTGCATTAAAATACAGCCATGCTCAGACCAATGCTTTTGCAATGTTAAAATCATGTTTTGAATATTCATTGTTTAGCCTCTCTTTCTCCTTATGTTAAAAATAAAAAACTCCCGTCGCTATGCACAAAATTGTACATAGGGACGAGAGTTATACCCGCGGTTCCACCCTACTTGCTATAGAAGATCTATAGCCTCTTTTCAATTAGCTGCTCCAGACTGCCTTTCCTTGACGCTCTCTCCCCGGCTCGCACTATCCCGAGTTCGCTTAAAGTAGAGGAAAATCAAGTACTCTCTTCCTTCACTGCAACTTTTTATTATCGATTAAGTATATAAAATTTAATCGATAATGGCCGTTTTGTCAATCCTCTTGCTTACGTTCCGTAAAGATCGCTTCCATTTTTTCTAATTGATCAATGAATCTTCGCGATTTTAAAAACAAACCGGAATATTCATCATAATACAGGGAAATCGCAGCCCTCAGCTCTTTTTTCGTCTCCGCCTTCACATTGATCGTCCCGAGACGCTCTAAATCAATGTAGTAAAATAATCGTAACAGTCGGACCGCCGGTTGTGAAAGCGGCAATCGGTGAGGATCTATATCAAAGCAGCGATGACAAAGCAACCCATTTTCACGAATCGAAAAAGCGAAGTGACCTTCACAGTTTTGACAATGGACACAGCTTGACAGTTCTGGACGCAAACCAATGACTTGCAACATTTTCATTTCAAAAATGTTCGTCAAAATTTCCGCGTCATACCCTTCATTTAAATAATACAACGACTGCTTTAAAAATTCGTATAAGTACGGATTCACCTGCTGATCCTCCGTACTTTTATCTAATAGCTCTACCATATAAGCAGCATAAGCTGTTATCATTAAATCTTCGCGAATATGCCGCATCGAGGTAAGAATTTCTCCTTGCTGTAGCGTCCCGAGGCCGCTACCTAGCTGCACAAGAAACTGTCCATGCGTTAACGGCTGAGTAATAGCTGAAAGTCGACTATTCGGTTTCCTCGCCCCTCTAGCCATAAAAGCCATCTTGCCTTTTTCTCTAGAAAATATCGTTACAATTTTATTTGTTTCACCATAATTGGTGGTGCGAATAATGATTCCTTCAACTTTTTGAAGCATGAGAAGGCCATCCTTCCATCCTCCTCAAGTGGTCATCCCAGTCATCGGGAAATCTAATTCCGCCAGCCTGTGCTCTTGTTCAAACGGGGATCCTTCGTTGTCATTTTTAATTTCCTTATACAAAAGGTATGCTTCTACACTTCCTGTCTCCGAAAAGACTTTCCAAGTAAAATCCAACATGTTTTTCCCGCCTTTCTTAAAATTGAAACTGGCATTCACTTATGGCTTCTTGTCTTAGCTTCACCGATTCCTTATTGATTATGAGGAGCAAAAATTTCTAGTGTTTTCATTAATAATCATCTTCACGAAATCCGAAGTCACGAAGATTGGATTGTTTGTTGCGCCAATCCTTTTGTACCTTTACCCATAGCTCTAAAAATACTTGAGACCCGAGCAAGTTTTCAATATCAATCCGTGAACGCTTTCCGACCTCTTTCAATAAACTTCCGCGTTTACCAATAACGATTCCTTTTTGTGAATCTCGTTCCACAACAATCGTAGCCATCACATTAATAATCTCTTTGTCTTCTCTGCGCTCCATCTTATCAATCACAACGGCAATTGAATGAGGAATCTCTTCTCTCGTTAAATGAAGGACCTTTTCACGAATAAGCTCAGACACAATAAATCGCTCTGGATGATCGGTCACTTGGTCCGCTGGGTAATATTGAGGACCTTCTGGCAAAACTCCCTCGATTTGGGTCAGCAACCGATCCACATTATTGCCTTCAAGAGCAGAAATCGGAACAATTTCTTTAAACGGATATAAATCCTTATACTGCTCAATCAGCTCCATTAACCGATCGGGATGAATTTGATCGATTTTATTGAGAACAAGAAACACAGGCGTTTGGATACCTTGCAGCTTGTCGATAATGAATTCATCTCCGCGTCCATAGCCTTCCTCCGCATTAACCATAAACAGCACAAGGTCTACTTCCTTCAATGTATTGACGGCTACTTTCATCATAAAGTCCCCGAGCTTATGCTTCGGCTTATGAATCCCTGGTGTATCAATAAAGATCATTTGCGCGTCTTCTTTCGTATAGACACCTTGCACTTTATTTCTTGTCGTTTGCGGCTTGTCACTCATAATGGCGATCTTTTGTCCGATCACTCGATTTAAAAACGTGGATTTGCCAACATTCGGGCGGCCAATGATCGAAATAAAACCTGATTTGTATCTTGTATTCGTTTGATTATTCATGTAAGTCCTCCGGTGAAAATGCTCCTGGTAATAATTGTTTAACTGTATGCTCTTCTATATCCCCTTGAAGGTTCGTTAAAATAACTTTCATGTCAGGTGGACAAAGCTCGGAAATCACTTGGCGACAGGCCCCACATGGAGGGACAGGACGCTTCGTATCCGCTACGACCGCTAAGGCCGCATACTTAGTTGCTCCTTCCGACCACGCTTTAAATAAAGCGGTCCTCTCTGCACAATTGCACATACTGTAGGCAGCATTTTCAATATTGCACCCTTGAAAGACCTTTCCATCCGTGGTCAAAAGCGCCGCTCCTACTTTAAATTGAGAATAAGGAACATAGGCACGTTCTCTTGCCGTTTTTGCTTCTTGAATTAATTGATGAATATCCACATTCATGCTCCTTTGCTTTCTATTTTAATACAAAATCGCTTATTTGTAATCCTTTATCATTAAAAAATCTGAAAAATCTAAATTTTTAAAAACACTTCCATTAACTTAGGTACAAATAGGATCAATCCTACAATAACAGAAAGAACCGCATATAACAAAACAGCTCCCGCAGCCAAATCCTTCGCCTGTTTCGCTAACGGATGATACTCTTCTGTCACTAAGTCAACTGTTTTTTCAATCGCTGTATTGATCATTTCTAATACAAACATGCCAAAGACTAAAAACAACACAACCACCCATTCCATTTTCGCAAGCGACAGCCACATGCCCATGCCGATAACTACAACCGCCGCCGCCATATGAAAGCGAAAATTCGGTTCATCTATCGCTAACCGAATGCCCTCTAGTGCAAATCGATGAGAAGAGAGCAATCGTTTCCAATGAAAGGTGCGTTTATCGTTCGAGGCCATATTCGTCCAAAATCTCTCTTTGTCTTGTAAACATCACTTTCTCTTCTTCTTCTGTCATATGATCATAGCCAAGCAAATGAAGCAGCCCATGAACGAGAAGAAAGCCTAATTCTCTTTCAAAGCTATGACCATACTCCACTGCTTGTTCCTTCGTCCGAGGAATGGAAATAATAATATCACCAAGAACGCGTGGAAGATCGTCTGCTCCAGTGATCGCGACCTCTTCCTCATCCATTTCTTCTAACGCAAAGGAAATCACATCCGTCGGTTGGTCCTTGTCACGATAGTCGCGGTTAATTTCTTGAATTCTCTCATTGTCCGTCAATGTAATAGACACTTCACTTCCTGCATTTATTCCTTCTTTCTTGGCGGTGAAGTTCAATACGTCTACAATCAACTGATGTGTTTGTTCTTTCAGTTCTTCTGTCTCATCGATAATATCGATTACTAAATCCATTGTTATACCCTCCAATGTTTCAACTTTGCTGAGTAGGAGCTACTTCCTCTGCTCCCGGATATTTAATTCTGGAATGAAAGATTCCACTTAACGATTCACATAATGTTTTCTTAACGATTTGTAATTCTTTTAACGAAATGTCGCATTCATCAAATTGACCATCATTGAGCCGATCAGAAACGATTTGATTAACAAGCGTTTCAATTTGTTCCGCCGTCGGATGATCCATCGATCGAACAGCCGCCTCGACACTATCAGCAATATTAATAACGGCTAACTCTTTCGTTTGCGGCTTAGGCCCTAAATAGCGAAAATTACTTTCTTCTATATCAGGATTAGTTTTCTTCGCTTGATAATAAAAATATTTAACGAGCGTTGTCCCATGATGCTGCTCCGCTACATCAATAATTTCTTGTGGGAGTTTATGCTCCTTTAACATCTTCACTCCATCCGTCACGTGAGAGATAATAACATCCTTACTAACTTCAGGTGGAAGCTGATCGTGAGGGTTTCCTAAGCCACCTTGATTTTCGATATAAAACTGTGGATGTTTTGTTTTGCCAATATCATGATAATAACAACCGACTCGCGCTAACAGCCCATTGGCTCCAATTGCTTCACAGGCTGCCTCTGATAAATTAGCTACCATGACACTGTGATGATACGTACCAGGAGTTTCTGTTAATAACTTTTTTAATAGCGGCTGATTAGGACTCGATAATTCAATCAGCTTCATTTTTGACAATATGCCAAATGCCGCTTCAAAAAACGGCAACGTCCCCATCGTCAAAACAGCAGATAGTAAGCCCGATAAAAACGAAAATAGCGTAAAATACAAAAACTCTGTCTGCGTATACTGGCCACTGACAAGTAATTTCAAAAATAAAATAACAAAAACATTCACAAGAGAAACGAGCATCCCAGCACGCAGTAAATTAATATTTTTACTGCCCATTAAAAATAAGATCCCTGCCAAGCCGCTAAATAAAATATATAGTCCCACTTCAACATTCAATGCCCCATTTAAATGCTCATTAAAAATCATAGCGCCACAGGTAGCCAAAGCAATGGTAACCATAATAGCAAGCCGCTCATTAACAAGAACAGTTAACAACATCGCGGCTAGGGCAGCTGGATAAGCATACGTCAGTTCATAAAAATCGCTATACGTTAGTATATCGGCAAGCTTCATCAAAAATAAAGAAGAAAGAAAGACGACACTTGCCAATAATAGAGCGGATGTTTTTTTCTCCTTCTCCAGAAGTGAATAGTGAAAATAATAGTAAAACAAAAACAAAATAACCGCAATAAAAATTAACAATCCGATCACAGGCTTATAAGACGGATCGTCCTTTAATAAACCTAATAGCTCTAACTGGCGATACATCTCTCGATCAATTAAGTAGCCTTCCTGTACAATGACTTGTCCTTGAAGAATACGAACCTGTTCTACATTGTCCATCGCCTGTTGTTTTCTTTTCTGCGTTAACTCCTTATCATACACGACAGTGGGTACGATGGCGTAACGAGCAATGGACGTTGACGCTGCTTGAAGTGAGTCTGGAATCGAAGACGCTTGAATTTGATTCGTAACTTCCGCTTTCGCAGTAGCTATTCCTTCTGCTCGAATTCTATTTTCTAAAGAAGACTCGACGAAGTCTTTCGTCTTTTTTTTCACTGAGGAGAGCTCTTTTGGTTCAGCCGCAAGCAAAGAGGACAACTCCTCATCACTAATCACCTTCGCTACATCTTCCGCTTCATTAGTAAAGCTTTTCTTTAAAAATGATAACTGCTCTTTCTGGTCGTCAGGATATTTTGTTTTCGCCTCAAGAACAAAATCAAATAACGAGCCGACTAGTAATAATCGATTATTGACGATGTCACTTTTATAAACATAAGCTTCGTCAACTTCCATAGCCGCTCTGTTTTTCTCTTCCTTCGTTTTCTGTTCATCTACTATTGTGACTTGCGATCGAATCGTCCGATCTGAAACCGAAAAGAGTTCAATTTGATACGTTTCTGGTTTCACATGAGTATATAAGAGCACAAACATCAATATCGCCAATAAAAAAAACACAATCAACGCAAGCACCCGATCACTCACATAGGTACGAATCCGGCCAATCATAGATTGTATATCCATTACACCCTCCTGCTCATACTCTAGTTTCACTTTTATGGCATATGTAAAATGATAACAGCTTTTTTAAAAATTCATGTGTCGTCTTGCTAAGTATGTGATTCTCATATGAGCATGTTCAATCTTGAACGAAAAAAGACGGCTCATCAGCCGCCTTTTATTCTTCCGCTTCCTCATATGCTTGAATAATTTTGGCAACAAGCGGGTGACGAACAACGTCACTTTGCTCTAAATAAATTAATGAAACAGAAGCTACATTTTTTAATATATGCTCAGCTGAGATAAGCCCTGACTGCGCTCCTCTAGGTAAGTCAATTTGTGTTCTGTCGCCCGTAATGACCATTTTTGAGCCAAAACCAAGACGAGTTAAAAACATTTTCATTTGTGCTTTCGTTGTATTTTGCGCTTCATCTAAAATGACGAACGCATCATCAAGTGTTCTCCCCCTCATATAAGCAAGCGGAGCGATCTCAATCGTTCCTCGTTCAATCAGCCTCTGCGTATGTTCTGTGCCTAACACATCATTTAAAGCATCGTAAAGCGGACGTAAATACGGATCTACTTTTTCTTTTAAATCACCTGGAAGAAAGCCGAGACTCTCCCCTGCTTCCACCGCTGGACGCGTTAAAATAATTCTCTTTACTTGTCCTTTTTTCAATGCATGAACAGCCATCACGACCGCTAAATACGTCTTACCTGTCCCCGCTGGACCGATACCAAACACAAGGTCTTTATGGCGAATTGCACTGACATACTGCTGCTGACCTAACGTTTTAATACGAATCGATTTCCCTTGAGCATTTTTCGTAATTTCCTGCTCATATAGTTCTTCAAGGTATTCAATCGTCCCACGTTTAGCCATTTGTACCGCATTAATGATATCACGCTCGCTAATTTGAATTCCTTTGCGAATGACCATCAACAAGCGGTAGATAATTTCTTTCACTAACACCGTTGCCTCTTCCACTCCAGCAATATGAATCGTCTCACCTCTTGTAATGATCGAAACATTAAATTCTTCTTCTAATATTGTTAAGTTTTTATCTGACACTCCTAATAAAGCTTGGGCTTCATTCGGATTATCAAGTTGAAGGTTCATTATGTTTTTTTCTTCTGGCATTATCTATATCTCCTTGAGTAATTGATTGACCTACTGCGATATTTTCTAACACTTGGAAGTGAACAATTAATTTAACTTTACCATTGTTAATCTGATTGTGTAAAACCTTTTCTCCCGTAATTTTTGCTTTTTCAGATAATTGCTCTTGTAAATCTTTTCTAGCTGCCTGCAAAGCTTGTACCTCTCCTTGCTCTTCTGTGTACACTCGCTGAATTTTCTCACTTTCATAATAACTTTTCTCAATGTAATGAATCGGCAACTTCACCCCTAAAAAAGAAATCGGGTGCTCCTTGTTCTCTAACTGAGCATTCGCAAACGTAGGGTCTTTAAACCCCCACACTTGAAGTTTCATACGATCTACCTGTATATAGTGTTTTCTTACATTTCGCCCTGTTAACGTATTGAAATTAGTCGTTAACGGTAGCTCTACGACCGTTTTATACCATGTTTCGCCATACACTTTGCCAATTGCAGATACTTTTTTAGCATGTTCCTCATCCCCGATATGCCCAGAAACCAATAGCTGCCCTTTTCGAACAAATTGATTTCTTTTCACAACGGCTTGTCCTTTCTCTACGAACATACGGACGATAACTGCATCTTTTTTGGCCACTAAGTGTTGCGCACGCTTTATTTTTTTTTCTTCCGGAGTCGTTTTTTCTACCACTCGAAAATGATAGGTACTTCCCCTCAATTCTACTCCAATCCACGTTAATCCATCCACTTCATGAAACAGCTTTTTCTGTACCGTCTCCGGATCATCTAATGAAAAGATTAACCGACCTTTCTGAATCCCCATTTGCTCTAGTTCTTTACGAATTTTATGCTCCATTTCAGGACTCGCTCCGTTAATATCAATCCGCCAGACGACATTTGATAATAACAGCACCAATACCAAAAATGCGACCATCCCAAGGATAAACCCCGAACTTTTGATCATCCTTTTCGCCAAGAAAGGCAAGCCTTCTCCCTTTAAAAAAAAGACCTTTCCTTCAAAATCACGAGCGCACTTTCTTAAGTCTTGAACACGATGAAGAGAAAGTGCAAATGTAATCGTCCCCATTTCTTGCCGCTTCACTTGCCAAAGAGGGATACGGGAACGAATCAGCTGATTGAGAAATCGTTCAGCTCCTGGTCCTGTAATTTTGACATGGACCACTCCTCTAAAAAAAATAAGCCACTGATTGTTCAATCCTTCTCCCCCCTATCCTTCTAAATACATAAGCTTGACGATTTTCCCTTCAAGCAAGATCTCCTCCGGTAAAATCGTTTTAATCGTAAAAGAATCTCCTTGAATTAATAACTGACCTTTTTTGAGCAACAACCGAACTTCCTTATCTGAAAAAGCAAGTAGACCTCTATGATTTTCGATATAAATATGCAGCTGACCAATGATTGTGATGCGTGGAAGGTCCATCATGACATCTTCGGGTAAGTTCATTGAATTTGCCAGCCAATTTTTCATTTGTTGGCCCCATTTTTTCGCCATAAAAAAGAACCCTCCTTTCCTTTCAAATGTATGAAAAGAAAAGAGGGTTCATGTCAGTTTATTTGTTGCGGCGTGCCTTAGGCGGACTAAGCACTTGTGAAAAAATAATCCCCTTTAATAGATCGTCTTCTTCTATTTCATATGAGGAGGACTTTTCTTCTTTCGCTTTCAATCGTTCTTGTCTGACGCTGCCGATTCTTTGCTCTAGTTGTCTTGGACGTGGAGTTATTTCTACCTTTACTTCCTCGACAGCTTGCTTTAACTCACCGACTGTTTTTTCCTTGTTCGTTTCAGGTAGACGCGCCACTGGTCCTGGTGATTTTTTGTCTTTTTCATTGTCGCTAAATCGATTGAAAATGTTCACAATGATCCCAATCACAATCGCTACAATAATGGATTCAATCGCAAAGACCTCCCTTCAAGCCAAGACAGGCGAGTTATTTCTCGTCGTCTTTTCTATCCTTTTTTCCACCAGCCATTTTGCCAATTGAACCACGCATATCTGTATCAGCATCAATATTTTTATAATTCATATAATCCATTACACCGATGTTGCCACTGCGCAACGCCTCAGCCATCGCTAAAGGTACGTCAGCTTCTGCTTCCACTACTTTCGCATGCATTTCTTGTACGCGCGCTTTCATTTCCTGCTCCGTAGCCACAGCCATCGCACGACGCTCTTCCGCTTTCGCTTGCGCAATATTTTTATCCGCTTCTGCTTGCTCTGTTTGCAATTCAGCACCGATGTTTTTACCGATATCCACATCGGCAATATCAATCGATAAAATTTCAAACGCTGTTCCGGCATCTAATCCTTTAGACAGAACCGTTTGCGAAATCATATCTGGGTTTTCAAGCACTTTTTTATGGTTATCGCTAGAACCAATCGTAGAAACAATCCCCTCACCGACACGAGCAACAACGGTTTCTTCACCAGCACCCCCGACGAGACGATCAATATTGGCACGTACCGTAATACGAGCTTTCGCTTTCACTTCAATTCCATCCATCGCAACTCCGGCAATAAATGGCGTTTCAATCACCTTTGGATTAACGCTCATTTGTACCGCCTCAAGTACGTCACGACCAGCAAGATCAATCGCTGCACAGCGCTCAAACGTTAATTCAATATTGGCACGATGCGCGGCAATTAAAGCATTGACGACACGGTCGACATTTCCGCCCGCTAAGTAGTGACTCTCTAATTGGTTCGTTGATACGTTAATTCCTGCTTTTGACGCTTTAATGAGCGGGTTAATGACTCGACTTGGAATAACGCGACGAAGTCTCATCCCAATCAATGTCAAAATACTCACCTTTACTCCAGCAGCTAACGCTGAAATCCATAGCATGACCGGTACAAACGTCAATAAAATTGATAACAAAATAATGCCGATGACAACGGCCACACCTACCATAATTAAACTAGTGTCCATTCTATTTCCTCCTTTATTCTTCTAATTCTCTTACAACAATGCGCGAGCCCTCTACCTTGATGACTTTCACTGACTTTTCGGCATTAATAAAACCGCCTTCAGTGACCGCATCAACCCGCTCTCCATCAACCATCACTGTACCCGCTGGTCGAAATGGCGTTTTCGTGATCCCTATTTTTCCGATTAGTTCCGAACGATTGATGTTAGATACGTAGCCACTTTCTGTACTAGTCGAATCCTTTAAAATCATCTTCTTGAAAAATTTCATCTTTTTACCAAACACCTTTACCATTAAAATCATGCCAAGGGTCGCAATCACCATGGCAATTAATAACGAAATGCCCATCCATTTGACATTATCACCAGCAAGTAAAATACTACCGGTGACGGCTGAGATTCCTAGAAAACCAGCAATCCCTCCCGGCAAAAACAACTCGGCGACAATTAATATGACACCGATGATAAACAATAATACCGATTCATATCCGGCTAAACCAGCAACAAGATGTCCATAGAAAAATAACAATAAAGAGGATAATCCGACCGAGCCCGGTACACCAAACCCAGGAGAGTACAACTCTAAAACGAGACCAAGGCTAGCAAGCGACAATAGAATAGGTACGACAATAGGGTTTGTCACAAATCGAGCGATTTTATCCGCCCAACTCTCTTCTATTTGTTTAACCGGCGATTGCTCCACCTTTTCTTCCTTTAATACATCCGCTAACTGATCTACCGTAGCCTTTGAATAACCAGTTTCTAGCGCTTGCTTAGAAGTGAACGTTAGCAATTCTCCTTTAGGTGCATCGTATTGTGGCACGTCGATGTTAGGATCAGCCATAGCGATGGCATACTTAGGATCAAGTCCTCGTTGTTCAGCCACACTTTTCATCGCTGAACGCCAATAGCTTTGCGCTTTCTTATCAGCCATATTCCCTTGCTGATCAATAATGGCTGCTGCTCCCATTTGCGCATTGGGCACCATATAGATCGCATCGGCGTGAAGAGAAATATACGCTCCAGCTGACAATGCTTGATTGTTAATAAAGGCAACTGTCCGAATATCCGTTTCATCTAACAATTTTCCAATATCTCCTGCCGCATTGACAAGTCCACCAGGAGTGTGAACTTCAAGCACAATTAACTGGGCCCCCTGCTCCTTCGCCTCCTCTATCCCGCGCTTCATAAATCCATACAAGCCTTTCTCGACCTCATGATGCACCGGAATTACATAAACAGGCTTACTCTCAGCTTGCGAAACTGTCGGCAAACATATCCCCACAATCAATAATACCAAACTAAACAAAAAAAGCCTGTAACTTTTCACCAAACTCACCACCTCACCTTCCTACTATACGAACAACCACACAAAAAAGTTTCAATTAATACGAAAAGCGGAAAGCGCTGATCAGCAGCGTATGAACTGCAATGATCCGATCGAGATAAAGGAAACACGATGAACGACAGTGAATCGATGTTGACTTATCGCAAGGAGGAGCATGGAAGTTCACTAGCCGCTAGCGCTTGAAGCTAGACAACACGAAAAGCGGAGCCGACTGTTCAGACACGACAAGCAAATGACAGAATGACGGAATGGCGTTCTTTGCCATACAGTCAGGCTGGCATTTGACT